>NZ_SRUN01000017.1:0-120155 GCF_004791595.1 Mesorhizobium sp. M8A.F.Ca.ET.202.01.1.1
GCTCACGAAGATCGTTTGAAAGCGCTCGCGTCATCAGATGCTGGCCTCCAATCCAGCCAGCATCTTGAATCACAAACCAGCTGCTTTGGGAATCCTACGATTCTCTCAAAACAGGAACCGCTCTAGATGCAGACCTTACGGCCGAACTTAATATTCATGCGAAGAACATCAAGCGCCTTCGTGACCTAAACGAACATAAACTGGAATACTTTACGGGAGGTGGGCGGCGGCCAGCCATCTGGAATCACGAAGAAGATGGCGGTATCGCTGATGCAAGTTCAACGATCGACACGCGCATTGGAAACCTGCTGGACTGGCGGGTGATAGCACGGATCGCCGCAGATCTGAATGAGGCTCTTCCCTAATCGCTTCGCATGGATGGCCATGCACCGCCTCAGTGCCGGAAGTGCCTAACTCCGGTAAGCACCATCGCAATGCCATGTTCATCCGCGGCGGCGATGACGTCGTCGTCGCGCATCGAACCGCCCGGCTGGATCACGGCCGTGGCACCGGCCTCGATGGCCGACAGCAGGCCGTCGGCGAAGGGGAAGAAGGCGTCCGAAGCGACCACCGAGCCCCTGGTCAGCGGCTCGGTCACCCCGGCGGCCTCCGCCGCGTCGAGCGCCTTGCGGGCGGCGATGCGTGAGGAATCGACGCGGCTCATCTGGCCGGCGCCGATGCCGACAGTGGCGCCGTCCCTGGCATAGACGATGGCGTTCGACTTGACGTGCTTGGCGACGCGGAAGGCGAATTTGAGGTCGGCCATTTCCGCTGGCGTCGGCGCGCGCTTCGTCACCACCCTCAGTTCGAGGTCGTCGACCACGGCGTTGTCTCGGCCCTGGACGAGCAGGCCGCCGGCGACGGACTTGACCGTCGTGCCTGCTGTACGCGGATCGGGCAGGCCGCCGGTGACCAGCAGGCGCAAATTCTTCTTGGCGGCGATGATTGCCGCGGCCTCGTCGGTGGCGTCGGGCGCGATGATCACCTCGGTGAAGGTTTTCACGATTTCCTGCGCCGCCTCGGCGTCGAGGGTGCGGTTCAAGGCGACGATGCCGCCGAAGGCCGAGACCGGGTCGCAGGCGAGCGCCTTGGCGTAGGCCGCCTTCAGCGACGCGCCCTCTGCGACGCCGCAGGGATTGGCGTGCTTGATGATGGCGACGGCGGCCGAGCGGTTGGGGTCGAACTCGCCGGCCAGTTCGAAGGCGGCGTCGGTGTCGTTGATGTTGTTGTAGGATAGCTGCTTGCCTTGCAGCTGCCGCGCCGTGGCGACGCCCGGCCGCTTGTCGCCATTGACATAGAAGCCGGCGCGCTGATGCGGGTTCTCGCCATAGCGCATGACTTCGGCCAGCCTGCCGCCGAAGGCGCGCCAGGTCGGATGCTCGATCTCCAGCGCCTCGGCGAACCAGCCCGAGATCGCCGCGTCATAGGTGGCGGTGCGGGCGAAGGCCTTGGCCGCCAGCTTCTTGCGGAAATCCAGCGACAGCGAGCCGATGTTCATCTCCAGCGCGTTGAGCACCGCAGCGTAGTCGCCGGGATCGGTGACGATGGCGACGTAGGCATGGTTCTTGGCCGAGGCGCGGATCATCGCCGGGCCGCCAATGTCGATATTCTCGACAATCGCCGCGTAGTCGGCGCCGGAGCGGCGGACTTCCTCGAAGGGATAAAGATTGGAGACGACGAGATCGATCGGCTCGATGCCATATTTGCGCATCGCCAATGCATGCTCGGGATCATCGCGCACGCCTAGCAGCGCGCCGTGCACCGACGGGTGCAGCGTCTTGACGCGGCCGTCCATGATCTCGGGAAAGCCGGTGAGCTCGGAGACGTCGCGTACCACCATGCCGGCCTCGGCGATCGCTTTTGCCGTGCCGCCAGTGGAGACCAGCTCGACGCCGGCCGCGGCCAGCGCCCTGGCAAAGTCGAGCATGCCGGTCTTGTCGAAGACAGACAGCAGCGCGCGGCGGACCGGAACGAGGTCGGGGGCGGGAATGTTCTTGGCAGGAACGGCCATGGGCTGGCGGCCTTTCAAGTCTGGAGGAGCAAGCCCGCGCCGTAGCACATGAGGCCCGGAAATCAAGCGTTCGCTTTTTCACGGCATGCCATTGCCGCCGCAAGCTCAGTTGTTTTCGGGATAACCGGTGATCTTTGTCCGCGTCAGCTGCCAATGGACTTCGGCAATTTCGGACGCCCTGAAAGCGAGCACGATCTGGCGGCTGCGGCGTGGACCGCCCAGACCGGCGAAATAGATCGATTCCTCCACCTCGGGCATCACTTCGCTGGAGGTGAACACCCAGGTGTCGGCCTGATCGGCGGTCAGGATCAGCCGCTCCTGTTCGTCCTGCAGCAGATTGATGTCCGGATGGATGTGAAAACGCACGGTGATGAAATCGCGGCCGTTGTTGCGGACCGCGGCGTTGCCGGGCCGATGGAACCGGTCCCGGCCCACCAGCACATTGCCGTCCGAGGAGAGTTTCAGTTCACGCTCATGCAGGAAGCCGAAACGCTGGAGATAGCCATCATGACGGGCGATGAAGCCGTGGACGCCCTTCTGGTCGATGCGTTTGCACTGCACTTGCTGCGGGCCGCCGATCAACGGCGAACCCAACTGGTCGTTGACCCGCAGCGCATGGGTGAAACGCGCCGAAGACGTGTCGTTGATGGTGGCTGTCGAATGCGCCGCGGTGGCACGGGCCAGCGGTCGGAACTCGGCGGCGCCGTAGGTGTCGATGCCGGCATTGACGATGTAATGCTGGCGGCCCGACGACAGTTCGAAGGCGAGGCAGCCGGCGTGGGCTGCATTGGACACGTCGACCGGTGGCGGCAGGCCGGTATCGGCGATGACCGTGGTGCCACCGATCGCCAGCCGCTCATAGCCCGAATGCGGCGCATGCAGCAGCGGCGAGCCGGCGGTGTCGTCGTGGCGCAGGATGGTGGCGATGCGGTCATGGATGGTGGCGCCCATGCCGTTGAAGCGGGCGAGGCTGCCATCCTGATGGCGGAAGAAGCGCAGCGCCGGCAGCATGCGGTCGATGGCGCCGATCAGCGCCTGCGGCGGCGCTTCGGCCTGGTTGGCATAGGTCTGCCGCAGCGGCAGAAGGTCGGCGAGGATTTCCAGCACCACCATCGGATTGCGCGAGACATGGCCGCCGTCGGCAAGAATCTGGCGATTGAGTTCTTCGGCGAGGTTGCGGGTGGCGCCGCGCAGCGCCGAGGCCGGCGCCGGCAGGGACAGTGCGGCGAATGCCAGCGCGATGCGAGCGCGCAGCCGGTCCTTGCCGTCGGGCATTTCGCGCGCCATGGACTTGAGATAGCGGATCTGCATCGCCAGCGATTTCAGGAAGGCCCGGTAGAAGGGAAATTCGGCGCCCTGCAGCACGACGGAAGAATGCTGCAGCCAGGCGATGATGCGTTTGGCCGTCGTGCCTGGCTCCCAGGCAATGCCCGAAATATGGCTGCCATGCATGGTGATCCAGTCGGAAACGAGCGCGCGGGCGTTTGCCGCGGCCAGCTCCGTGCCGGCGGCGCGCATGTGGCGCAGCCAGCGAAAGCCATGCAGGGTCTTCTGCCAACCGTGATTGGCGACATTGATCTGGAAAGGGGATTTGCCGCCGGTCTCGACCAGATGGCCAGACAGGGGATAGCGGCCGTAATAGATCTCAAGTGCGATCTGCGGATCGGCGAGGCGCAGGTCAGGCGGCGCGATCAGGACGCGTTCGGGCGTGCGGCCGGAATAGCGCCAGCGATAAACCGGCCCGGCACGCAGGCGCCGGCGCGTCTTGCGCCAGAACTCCTTCGCGACCAGCGTCCACAGACGCGTCGTGTTGCCGGCAGCAAGTGCCAAAAGCCCTCCTGGTCGTCCTCTACCCCGGCACAAGTTTACATGATTGAACGTAGCGTGCGAAGGCGAATTCCTGGCAACGGGTCCAGTTAACCCGGTCTTAACCCTGACTTGCCCTAAAAAAGTCAACAAATCCGGGCGGTTACACGCTTAGCCGGCGCGGCGCATACGCGCGGCGAAGAAGCCGTCCAGACCGGAGCGCTCCGGCGCGCCGAGGTCGAGATCGGCGGGCGTGGTGCGCAGCGTGCCTTGCTGCGTCAGGAACGAATCGATGCCGGCGATCTCGCCCTGATGCAGCGGATCGTCAATGACCGTAGCCGCGTCCTTGAGGAAGGAACGATGCAGTTCTTCACCTTCGAGCAGGTCGAGCGAACAATTGGAAAAGACGATCCGGCCGCCGGGCCTGACCAGCGTGACGGCGCGGGCGAGCAGCCTGCGCTGCAGGTCGGCGAGTTTTTCGACGTCCGCCGCCGTCTTGGTCCACGGCACGTCGGGGTGCCGCCGCACCGTGCCGGTCGAGGAACATGGTGCGTCGAGAAGCACGGCGTCGAACAACGCCGCCGGCTCGTATTTGAGCAGGTCGGCCTGGACGATTTCGGCGGACAGTCCGAGGCGGTCGAGGTTCTGCTCCAGCCGCGCAAGCCGGTTCTTCGAGGTATCGACGGCGGTGACCCTGGCGCCGGCCAGGATCAGCTGAGCTGTCTTGCCGCCGGGCGCGGCGCAGAGATCGGCGATGCGCAATCCGCCGACATCGCCGAACAGTCTTGCCGGCAAGCTGGCGGCCGCATCCTGGACCCACCAGGCGCCTTCGGCGAAGCCAGGCAGTTCGGTGACAGGGCCGGCAAGCTTCTCCACGCGCACCGTGCCGGTTGGCAGGACTATGCCGCCGAGCTTTTCGGCCCAGAGTTCGGCATCGGCCTTGACCGAGAAGTCGACCGGCGCCTCGTGGCGATGGGCGGCCAGGATCTGCCCAGCCTTCTCGGCGCCATAGGCCGCCTTCAGCCGGTCGGAAAACCATTTCGGCGCTTCGTCGGTGGTGGCAAGCACTGCCGGAAGTTCGGCCTCCTTGGCGCGCGCGAGCGTGCGCAGCACGCCGTTGACCAGGCCGGAAAAACGCTGCGTGCGAGGGTCGGACTTGGCGTGCGTCACGGCGAGGTCGACGGCCGCGCTGTCGGGAATGTCGAGGAACAGGATCTGGGCCGCCGCCACATGCAGTATGTGCGACAAGGCGGTCGCGTTGGGCGGCAGCGGCTTTTCCAGGCGCCGCGCCAGCAATCCCGATATGGTCATGCGGTAACGCAGCGCGGTGACCAGTATGGCGCGCACCAGGGCACGGTCGCGCAAATCGAGCGCCTTGTATTGCGGATGGCCGTTCTCGTGGTCAGTCAGGCCATCAAGCGGCGTGCGGGCGTCGATGACGGCGGCCAGCAGCCGCGCCGCCGCCTTGCGCGCGGCAATGCCGGCAACGAACTCGCCGCCGGCATTGTGTTCCTGATCGCCTGAAACCGTGCGTCGAGGTGCTCTGCCCGCCACGCTCACGACCACCGGCCCTTGGGTCCGGTCGGGTTGCGGCCCCACGGATTGGATTTCGGGCTGGCCGGTTCGGCCTGTTGTTCCGGTTCGGCCGGCTTGCCCCACGGTCCGGCCGCCTGCGGCTCGTCCGCCCGCGGCGGCGTCTGTGCCTGGCGCTGCGTGGCCCGCGCAGCGCCATCGCCCATTTGCCGCGCCATCGCCTGCAGCGCGGCGATGCGGTTGTCGGTGCTCGGATGGGTGGAGAACAGACTGTCCATGCGCTCGCCATGCAGGGGGTTGATGATGAAGAGATGCGCCATTGCCGGATTGCGCTCGGCGTCGGGGTTGGGAATGCGTTCGGCCCCGCGGGCGATCTTGTCAAGCGCGGAGGCCAGCCACAGCGGGTGTCCACAGATTTCCGCGCCGCGCCTGTCGGCCTCATATTCGCGGGTGCGGCTGACCGCCATCTGCACGATCATGGCCGCGAAGGGCGCCACGATCATCGCCGCCAGCACGCCGACAAAGCCGAACGGATTGTTTTCGCGGTTGCCGCCGAGGAAAAAGGCGAAATTGCCGAGCATCGAGATGGCACCGGCAAAGGTGGCGACAATGGTCATGGTCAGCGTGTCGCGGTGCTGGACGTGGGCGAGCTCATGCGCCATCACGGCGGCGACCTCTTCATGGGTCAGCCGCTGCAACAGGCCGGTCGAGGCGGCCACCGCCGCGTTCTGCGGGTTGCGGCCGGTGGCAAAGGCATTCGGCTGCGGATTGTCGATCAGATAGGTTTTCGGCATCGGCAGCCCGGCCTGCTTGGCCAGTGCCTGGACGATGGCGTAATATTCCGGCGCGTTCTTCTCGTCGACCTCGACGGCGCGGTTCATCGACAGCACCATCTTGTCGGCGTTCCAATAGCTGAACAGATTGGTACCGGCGGCGACCACCAGCGCGACCATCATGCCGCCCGAGCCGCCGATCAAAAAGCCGACGCCCATGAACAGCGCCGTCATGGCGGCGAGAAGCATGGCGGTGCGAATGGTGTTCATCGTCTGCTCCTGTCGCGATGGTGGTGAAAAAGGGTCGATCCTTGCGAGGTCATCGCTATATGATGGGAAACGCCTGTTCCTGTTTCAATCCGCGGGAAATATCGCATGAACGACGAAACCAGTAAAACGCCCGCCGCCGATGGCAATGCGCCGCGGAAAGATTTGACGCCAGCCGCCCGCCGGGCGCTGGCGGAAGCCGACGCACGACGCACCGACTATCTCGCGCAGGAAGCCGCCCTGCCGAAAGAGATCGGTGGCCGTGGCGGCAAGGAGCCCGGCCGCTATGGCGACTGGGAGATCAAAGGCCTGACCAGCGACTTTTAGAGTGTGTCGATATTCAGCTGAGGCCGGCCGGCGTATCTCGCCATAGCTGGTGCGCCCAGACTAAGCGGCACTGCGCTGGGGCTCGAGCGCCAGCCAGCCTTGCTCGTCGACCGTGAGGCCGACCATATCATAGGCCGATATCGCGGCATGCGGGGTCTGCAGCGCGTGCTGGTGCGTGGCGTTGATCACCATGACCGAAGCGCCCGCCGCCTCGGCCGCCGCAATGCCGGCCGGCGCATCCTCGAACACCAGACAATCGCGCGCGTCGAAGCCAAGCCGTCTCGCGCCGAGCTGGAAGCAATCGGGCGCCGGCTTGCCGCGGGAAACATCCTCCGCCGCGACGAGGACCGCTGGGACAGGAATGCCGGCGACCTTCATGCGTGCAAGCGCCAGCGAGCGTGGCGCCGAGGTTACGATCGCCCAGCGCTCCGGTGGCAGCGAATTGAGGAACGCAACGGCGCCGGCGATCTGGAGAATGCCATCCAGATCGGCCGCTTCCGCCTTCAGGAGCAGGTCGGCTTCGTGCGTCGGATCGACGCCCGGGAGCGCCAGGGCGGTGATGGTCTCGATCGCCCGCACGCCATGGATGGTCGGCAGGAAGGCGGCGACGTCGAGGCCGTGCCGTCGTGCCCAATCACTCCATACCCGCTCCGCCGAGGCGATGGAATTGATGAGCGTGCCGTCCATGTCAAAGAGAAAGGCGGCGAATTTCTTGCCTGGGTACATGATTTTCCTTGGATTGCGGGGTGTGCCTTGGGGAAGAGCGCAACCGTATCTTCCAGGCGCCGGCATGGAAAGGCGCGAAAACGCCTTTTCGGACGGTCCAGGGAACCACCATCCCCCAACCGCGTTTCAGCCACACTATCTCCATGACCATCGAAGGGGGACGCGATGCTGATACGGCTCGGCTACGAAATCGCCATTGAATGCACAGAGCCGACGCCGGTGATTTCGCTGCTCGAGATTCACCGGGACAGGCAGGCCGATATCAAGCGGCAGACGCGGGTGCTGACGTCGCCTTCGGTGCCGACTCGGCTCTACCATGACCTGCACGGCAATGCCTGCCGCCGCTTCACTGCCCCCGCCGGCGGCTTTCGCATCCTCTACGACGCGGTGATCGAGGACAGCGGCGAGACGGACGAGATCAATACGCTGGCCAGGGAAATGCCGGTCGCCGAATTGCCCGACGAGGTGCTCGGCTATCTCCTCGGCAGTCGCTATTGCGAGACAGATCATTTGAGCAATCTCGCCTGGCAGCTTTTCGGCCATCTTCCCTCCGGCTGGGCGCGCGTACAGGCAATCGTCGATTATGTCCACAACCGGCTGTCTTTCGGCTACGGCTATGCGCGTTCGACTCGCACCGCCGCGCAGGCGCACGAGGAACGTGTCGGAGTGTGCCGCGACTTCGCCCATCTGGCGATCACGCTTTGCCGTTGCATGAACATTCCGGCGCGCTACGTGAACGGCTATCTCGGCGACATCGGCGTGCCGGCCGATCCGGCGCCGATGGATTTCTCAGCCTGGATGGAAGCATTCCTCGACGGCAAGTGGTACACGTTCGATCCGCGCCATAACCGGCCCAGGATTGGTCGCGTCGTCATCGCGCGCGGCCGCGATGCCACCGACGTTCCCTTGCTGCACAGTTTCGGCCCGCACCGGCTTACCTTGTTCAAGGTATGGACCTACGAGCAGGAAGGCAGGCTGTTCAATCCACCCCACCACGGTATCGACAGGACGGCCAGCGCACAGATGCTGGCCTAGGCATGTCGATATTCGGATGAGGCGGCCTGCGATTGCCTCACCTGAATCTCAACACAGCTGTCCTGGTACAGTTGACCCGTTGCGGCACAGAGACGCTGTTCCGCAACAAGACGTCGCCGCACACCCCACGAGGTCTTTGGTCTCGCATGGTAAGCGTCCGGTAAACGCGCGCGCGAATACAGTCCGACGTTTACCGGTCATTCACCTTCCTGCGCTGTGAAATC
Organism: Mesorhizobium sp. M8A.F.Ca.ET.202.01.1.1; assembly: GCF_004791595.1. Classification (NCBI taxonomy): domain Bacteria; kingdom Pseudomonadati; phylum Pseudomonadota; class Alphaproteobacteria; order Hyphomicrobiales; family Phyllobacteriaceae; genus Mesorhizobium; species Mesorhizobium sp. M8A.F.Ca.ET.202.01.1.1. The sequence goes on from NZ_SRUN01000017.1 coordinate 8,703, forward strand.
CAACAAAAACAATGTTCTGCTGGCGAACTCCTGGTCTGCGGTCCGATCGCCGCGTCATTCGGCTGGAATCCTGCACTGCCCTGTCCGCGGCGACGAGGCCGAGGCAAGCGGAGGCTGTTGGATGCGGAATTACGGGGGTCTTGTTCACGCGGTCGGCGGGTTGGCCAGGGATCGCGGTGGAAATTTCGCGGTCCTGTTCGGCTTTGCCGCCTCGGTCTTGGCGCTGGTCGCGGGCTTTTCGGTCAATGTGACCCAGCTCTACAATGCCAAATCGAGCCTGCAGGGCGTGGTCGATGCGGCTGTAACATCGACGGCGCGTGACCTGACCACCGGTGCCATCAAGGAAGCCGACGCCAACAAATCCGTGCAGGCTTTTCTGGAAGCCAACAGCACGGCGGGCATGCTGCACGCCGGCCAGATCGTGCTCGACAAGCTGATCGTCGACAGGACCGCCAATACGGTCCAGGCGGATGCCCACGTCGATGTCGGCCTCTATTTCCCGTTGTTCAGCACCGGTGCCATACAGCGCGTCGGCGCTTCCACCACAGCGCTCTATTCCGACAAGCAGATAGAGGTGGCCATGATGCTCGACATAACGGGATCGATGGCCAAACGGGGCAACGTCAACAAGATCGGCGACCTGAAAGCAGCTGCGCGAAATGCCGTCCAGACGATGCTCGAGAACCAGGACTCGAAGAACCCCCGCGTTCGTGTCGCGATTGTGCCTTATGCATCTGGCGTGAACGCCGGCAAACTGGCGGAGAACGTCTATGCCGAAAAGCAAGGGAGTTCTGAACTGCCACCCGTCGCCGGCAGTTCGCTTCTGGTTGCCAAGACGGGCAAAAATCTGCTGCCGTCCTTCAGCGACTACATCTCCATTGTTGGTGCGGCCATGCCGCGCCCGGATAATTGCGCTACGGAGCGCAAGAACAAAAACGGCGACGCGGATTTGAGCGCCGACGGCCCAGACACTGTTCGCACAGACAGGAACGGCAAGAAATATTATGCCCTGGTCAATCGGGATGATCATCTCGGCGGCGAAGGAATGAACAGGTGTCCTGACGCGCAAGTGATCCCGCTGACCGCGGATTCCGATGCATTGCTTGATTCGATCGACGACTTCCGGGCCGGTGGTTATACAGCCGGCGCAATCGCCATTCAGTGGACCTATTATATGCTGTCGCCGCAATGGCGCAGCGCGATCAAGAATGCCGGCCTCGGCAACGGCGCTTCGAATGCCAATGGAAAGAAGATTGCCAAGGTCGCAATCCTGATGACCGATGGCCAGTTCAATACGGCCTTCGCGGGTGCCGCCGGGAGCTACAACGGCCAGGCTAACCTTGCGCGCGGCAATGCTGAAACGCTGTGCGGCAACATGAAAAATGACGGCATCGAGATTTTCACCATCGGCTTCGACCTGAACGATAAGGACATGTCGGCAACCGAGCGGGACCAGGCAAAGGCGGTGCTAAAGGATTGTTCGTCGAAAGACTCCTCCGCCACCGAGAAACATTATTTCGAGGTGTCCACCGGAAGTGAATTGGACGATGCCTTTCAGGAAATCATCCGCAACACCGAAAAGGTCATACTGACCCAATAATCCGCGAAACGGAAAAGGCCGCCGCTTCTTTCGAAGCCGGCGGCCTTCCGTGTTTCCGTCCATGGCGCGGCTCAATGGCGGTGACGTTCACGTCACCCGCCGCGCATCTCGCGCCTTAACGGGAAGACTGCTTCCCGAAAGTGCAATCCGCTGAGGCCACGTTCTGGAAAACGAAATCACTCGACATCGGATCACCTCCTTTCAGTTCGTTGAACACACCTTCATGATGGGGTGCGTTGCAGCAAATGACAAGTGCCCTGCTGAAAAAGGCGTCCTTGCCGGAAGATGGCGCCGCATGCTCCGGCTTGCGATCCAGGTCTTAAACGGACAAGATTGAGCCATCGACCGCGGGGGGAAGGACATGGACGCCACCGAAAGAGCGGCGCGCATCGTTAGAACGGTAGTCGAGGCGGTGAAACCCAGCTTCGCGGTCAGGCTGTGGACAGGTGAGCGGATCGGCCCTGCCACCGGCCCCGTGCTGATCATCAACGACCACGACATTGTCTGGCAGATCGTTCGCCGACCGTCCCTGTCGACCCTTATCGAGATGTGGATTTCCAAGGCAGTCGACATCGAAGACGGATCGCTGTTCGATTTCTATGCCCTGCCTTCGACGGGCAAGCTGCGGCCGAAGCTGAAGACTTTGCCGAAACGGGCGCTTCTGCGTGACTTGCCGGCGGTGTTGTTTTCGAGAAAGCAGATGACGTCGCGGGTAGATCTCGCCGGTCGCAACCCGTTCGTCAGCGGCTCCAGCAAGGAGGCGATCCAGCATCACTATGATATCTCGAATGCCTTCTATGGGCTCTTTCTCGACGAGCGCATGGTCTATAGCTGCGGGTATTTCCAGGATTTCGCAAACGGCATCGACGAGGCGCAGGTCGACAAGCTCGACCATATCTGCCGCAAGCTTCGGCTGAAACCCGGTGAAAGATTGCTCGATATCGGCTGCGGCTGGGGCGCGATGCTGATCCACGCCGCGAAAAATTATGGTGTCGTCGGACACGGCGTTTCGCTGTCGCAAGCCCAGACCTCGCTAGCCCGCGAGCGCATTCGCGCCGAGGGTCTGGAGGACAAGATCACCATCGAGATAAAGTCCTACGCGGAGCTGACCGGCACCTTCGACAAGATATCGTCCATCGGTATGTTCGAACATCTAGGCTTGGCAAACCATGCCGTCTACTTCTCCGCCGTCCATCGCCTGCTGAAACCGGGCGGCATCTATCTGCATCACGCCATCACAAGGCGCAGCAAGGGCGACATCAAGAAGACCCTGCGCAAGGGGCCGGAATACAAGGCGCTGATCAAATACATCTTCCCGGGGGGCGAGCTGGACACGATCGGCATGACGCTCGGCAATCTCGAAGCACACGGCTTCCTCGTCTACGATGTGGAGAATTTGCGCGAGCACTATGCCCGCACCTGCAGGCTGTGGGCCGAGCGTCTGCAGGCGCGGTTCGGCGAGGCGATCGCCGAGGTCGGCGAAGCCAAGGCGCGGCTGTGGCTGCTTTACCTGAGCGGCTGCTCCATCACCTTCGAACGCGCCTCGGCGCAGATATTCCAGACCGTAGCCACAAAGCGCGCGCGGGGGCCTAGTGGCTTGCCCCCGACGCGGGCGGATTTGTACCGGTAGCGCGGCGCCCCCAGTTCGGGCCTTATTCGGCGATGCCGAGCGAGGCGATATAGGCCGCCGAAGCCGGTATCTTGGATTTGTCCCTGATCTCGATGATGAGGCGCGGATTGCTTTCGAGCCTGGCGAGCGCGGCAAAGACCGAACGCCATTGGATCGTACCTTCGCCGAGGCTCCAATGACGATCGGCGTAGCCGTCGGCATCCTGCAGATGGACATGTTGCAGGCGGTTGCCGGCGGCGTGCACAAAGTAGTCCACCGGCGGAGCGCCGGTCGAGCCATGGGCATAGTAGGCGTGACCGGTGTCGATGGAGACCGCGACCGCGGGCGACTTGAAGCTGTCGGCCAAGGCCACGCGGATGTGCGGATCCTTGTCCTCGATGTTTTCGAGCACCATGGTGCAGCCGATGTCTTCGGCCCGCTTGACGGCGTCGCGCAGTGTCAGGTGGCAGTACTCGGTGATTTTTTCGCGCTCGCCGGGATTGTTGTCGAGGTTGTTGTAGGACCAGGTCGTGTAGGGGCTGTGGACGACCATGTGCGTCGCACCGACGGAGGCGCAGACTTCGAGACCTTGCAGCAGACGTTTGCTGACGACGCTGCGGATATCGGGGTCCTGCGAGGCGATGGTGAAGCCCCAGAAAGGTCCGTGAATCCCGAGCCGCCCCTTGTGGCCGTCGAGAAGCTTTCTGGCGCGGGCGGCGAGCGGTGCCCAGTCGCCGTTAAGAACTCTGGCCTCGGCGAAGCTTTGCAATTCGAGGTCACGCTGCTTTTCGAAAAGCCAGTCGCGGTGGATCTCAAGGTCGTCCAGGGCCATGGCAGCGCCAAGGATGGGCAAGGAAGTCATAGGCACTCCGATTGGTGGGATCTGAAATTGGTGGACGACGGAAGCGACAAGGCGAGCCGCGCCAGCTGTATGGCGCGGTTTTCTGTCACGCGTATTACAGGCAGCGTGAAGAGGGCGCGCCACATCTCCATCGCACCAGGGCGGCGCGCTACGGGGCTATGCCGCCACGAAACGCATCGGCGCACCGATATCGACACGGCCGGGTTGGTCGACGGTGCAATAGACGCCGAGATTGTGGGCGTTGTAGCGCACCAGATTGCGCAGGATGCCGGGATCGTTGTCGAAACCGTCCTGGGCGATGATGGTGAAGCCGCAGCGGCGGCACGGCTCGGAGATGGTCAAGACGAGGTCGCCGATGGCTAGCTTGCGGCCGATCCATTCGGTTTCGGGAAACGAGCCGTCGACTGGAGCCATGTCGACGACGATGTTGGGACGAAAGCGGCGCGGATCGGCGGCACCATCGGGATGCAGTGCCTTCAGCCGCGCCAGCGAGGCCGTGGTCAGGAGATGGATCGGCGCCTTCTTGTAGCGCGCCTGCGTCAGCGGGCCGGCATAGGCGGGCGGGGCGTTCTCGCGGCCGAACGGGCGAATCGAGGCGGCAAAGCCAAGATAGTTCGACACCGCGCGGTCGCATTCGGGGCCTGGCGCGCTGAGCCAGTCGCCGCCGGGAACGGCGATTTCCAGGACGCGATCATGGCTCAACCGGGTCCTGATGCGCGGCACCTTGTGCCACTTGGCGTCACGATCGGGCCGGGCGATCTCGTTGTCCGACGTATCGACGAGGCCGAACATACGGTCGCCCTCGATACTGTCGGTGCCGACCGCGATCGCCTCCAGCCGCTCGCCGGCGAGCGAACTCGCCGGATAGCGCCAGAGTTCGGCAACGCAGCCGATCGCGGCCATAGCCGCGTCAGCCCTTCTTGTTCTGCCGGTTGGCGACGAGGTCGTCGACCACGGCCGGATCGGCAAGCGTCGAGGTGTCGCCAAGGGCGCCGAAATCGTCCTCGGCGATCTTGCGCAGGATGCGGCGCATGATCTTGCCCGAGCGGGTCTTGGGCAGGCCGGGCGCGAACTGGATCTTGTCGGGCGTGGCGATGGCGCCGATCTCCTTGCGGACATGGGCGACAAGTTCCTTGCGCAGATCTTCGGTCGCTTCGACGCCCCTCATCAAGGTGACGTAGCTGTAGATGCCCTGGCCCTTGATATCATGGGGATAGCCGACGACTGCGGCTTCCGAGACTTTCTCATGGCTGACCAGCGCCGATTCGACCTCGGCGGTACCCATGCGGTGGCCGGAGACGTTGATGACGTCGTCGACGCGGCCGGTGATCCAGTAATAGCCGTCCGCATCGCGGCGGCACCCGTCGCCGGTGAAATACTTGCCCTTGTAGGTCGAGAAATAGGTCTGCACGAAGCGGTCGTGATCGCCATAGACGGTGCGCATCTGGCCCGGCCAGGAATCGGTGATGCAGAGATTGCCGTCGGCCGCACCCTCCACCACCTTGCCCTCGCCGTCGACCAGCTGCGGCTTGACGCCGAAGAAGGGCCGCGTCGCCGAACCCGGCTTGAGGTCGGTGGCGCCGGGCAGCGGCGTGATCAGGATGCCGCCGGTTTCGGTCTGCCACCATGTGTCGACGATCGGCACCTTGCCGTCGCCGACGACGTTGAAATACCACTCCCAGGCTTCCGGGTTGATCGGCTCGCCGACGGAGCCCAGCACACGCAGCGACTTGCGCGACGTCTTCTTCACCGGGTCGTTGCCGGCGCCCATCAGCGCGCGCAGCGCCGTGGGCGCGGTGTAGAAGATGTTGACCTTGTGCTTGTCGATGACCTCCCAGAAGCGTGACTGCGAGGGGTAGTTCGGCACACCTTCGAACATCAGCGTGGTGGCGCCGTTGGCGAGTGGCCCGTAGACGATGTAGCTGTGGCCGGTCACCCAGCCGACATCGGCGGTGCACCAGTAGATGTCGCCGTCATGATAGTCGAAGACATATTGGTGCGTCATCGACACATAGACGAGATAGCCGGCGGTGGTGTGCAGCACGCCTTTCGGCTTGCCGGTCGAGCCCGACGTGTAGAGGATGAACAGCGGATCTTCCGCCTTCATCTTCTCCGGCTTGCACTCGGACTTCACCGTCGCGACTTCGTCGTGATACCAGACATCGCGGCCCGGCGCCCAGCCGATCTTGGCGCCCGTGCGGCGCACGACCACGACGTTCTTGACCATGACGTGGTGCTTGGCGGCGATGTCGATCGCCTTGTCGGTGTTGTCCTTGAGAGGAATGGGTTTTCCTCCACGCAGGCCTTCATCCGATGTGATGACGAAGGTCGATTCGCAGTCGACGATGCGGCCGGCAAGCGCATCCGGCGAAAAGCCGCCGAAGACGACCGAATGGATGGCGCCGATACGCGTGCAGGCCAGCATCGCGTAGGCCGCCTCCGGGATCATCGGCATGTAGATGGTGACGCGGTCGCCTTTCTTGACGCCGTGCTTCTTCATCACATTGGCGAGCCGGCAGACATGCTCGTAGAGCTCGCTGTAGGTGATTTTCTTGTCGTCGTAAGGGTTGTCGCCTTCCCAGATGATGGCGGTCTGGTCACCGCGCTTCTTCAGGTGGCGGTCGATGCAATTGTACGAGACATTGGTCTGGCCATCCTCGAACCACTTGATGGAGACCTTGCCGTCGAAGGAGGTGTTCTTAACCTTGGAGAAGGGCTTGAACCAGTCGATGCGCTTGCCGTGCTTGCCCCAGAACTTGTCCGGGTTTTTCACGCTGTCGGCATACCATTTTAGGTAGGTGTCATTGTCGATCAGGGCGTTCTTCTTCCACGCCGGCTTGACGCGATGGACATGAACCTCGGACATTTCTTGGCTTTCCTCCCGAACCAATCCGCCAGCTTGAAACGCCTGCGGGATCGCGGCGACGCAGCCGCGAATTCGGCGGCATTATTACCAGTTCCGCCGCGACGGCAACATTAGACGTTGGATTCGCGCGGCGGGATGCCGCAGGGGCGCTTTTCGAGACTGTCAGCACTCGAAACAGTTCGCTGCTAACTGCATGTTTTTGCGGGAAAAGTTCGTTTTGCGATCAAGAAAAATCAATAGACAGTTAAGTAACGGCGCGCACAATTGGTGCCTGGGAGGAAAGGAGAATCAACCTTGGGGACCGCAATGCGCGACCATCTTGAAATGGACCTGATGCTCAAAGGCTACGGCCTGACAACGGCCAAGATTCTTTATCATTTCCCCGACCACCCGCATCTCCTGCAGAGCTTCGTCTGGCAGGACTACGACATCGCTCCGAAGTTTCCGGTGCTGATCCGGTTCATCGAATTCTGGAAAGCCAAGCTGGATGGGCCGCTGCATTCGGTGGTCTATACGCACCAGAAGCTGATCGCCCCGAATGAATGGCGCAAGGTGGATGGAGAGTTCGTCCTGCACTGAGAGCAGTGGCGCATCCGGCTCGCTTGCGCTGGCGGCTAGCGGAAACGCCCATCTCTTTCGTCATCCACGGGCGGAGCAAGGAGCGAAGCGACGCGGCGCAGACCCGAGGATCCATGCCGCGACTCTGAAGCGTCGCGACGGTCCAGAATTCTGCACCGCCGCGCTCTACGATCAAGGTCACGGAATGGATCCTCGGGTCTTCGCGGCTGCTCCGCCCGTGGATGACGACGTTGAGGGCCTCGCCCCTCACACCGCCGGCGGGTTCAGCCGGGCAAAGCCTTCCTGCCGCCGATAGGGGAAGTACGGGTAGGGCGCGGTGACCTCGCTTGCCGCGTCCAGCTTCTTGACCTGCTCCGGCGTCAGCGTCCAACCGACGGCGCCGAGGTTCTGGCGCAGTTGCTCCTCGTTGCGGGCGCCGATGATAACAGATGAAACGGTCGGGCGCTGCAGCAGCCAGTTGATGGCGATTTGCGGAACCGTCTTGCCGGTCTCCTCAGCCACCGCGTCAAGCGCCTCCATGACCCTGTAGAGATGTTCGTCCTCGACCGGCGGGCCGAAGCTCGCGGTCTCGTGCAGGCGGCTCTTTTCCGGCAAGGGCTGGCCACGGCGGATCTTGCCGGTCAGGCGGCCCCAGCCGAGCGGACTCCACACCAACGCGCCGACGCCCTGGTCGAGGCCGAGCGGCATCAGCTCCCATTCATAGTCGCGGCCGAGCAGCGAATAGTAGACCTGGTGCGCGACATAGCGTGGGTAGCCGTGCGTCTGCGCCAAGCCGAGCGACTTCATCACTTGCCAGCCGGAGAAGTTGGAAACACCGACATAACGCAGCTTGCCCGAGCGAACGAGGCCGTCCAGCGTCGCCAGAACTTCCTCGATCGGCGTCCCGGCATCGAAGGCGTGCAGCTGCAGCAGGTCGATATAGTCGGTGCCGAGACGCTTCAGCGCGGCATCGACCGACTTGATCAGCCGCGAGCGTGACGAGCCGTGGTCGGCCGGGCCGTCGCCCATCGGCAGCGCGGTCTTGGTCGAGATCAGAACGGCGTCGCGGCGGCCTTTTATCGCCTCGCCGAGCACCTCTTCCGAGGCGCCGTTCGAATAGACGTCGGCGGTGTCGAAGAGGTTGACGCCGGCCTCGAGGCAGATGTCGATAAGCCGCCGCGCTTCTTGCGCGTCGCTGTTGCCCCAGGCGCCGAACAGTGGGCCGGATCCGCCGAAGGTTCCGGCGCCGAATGAAAGCGCCGGGACTTTCAAACCCGATGCGCCGAGACGTCGATAGTCCATTTTCTTGCTCCTGGTGGTTTGTGAAGAAGTGAGGCGATTCGGATGTCGGCTGATGTCACAACCGGACGGAGGCGGGCGCGCCTGATGTGGCGCCGCGATCGAGGCGCAGCGCCAGTCCGGCCACGGCGAGTGCCGCGAGCGGCAGCAGGGCAGCGACCCAAGTGAGCGAACCCAGTCCAAGGCCATGGGCGATGACCGCGCCGCCAAGCCAGGCGCCGGCGGCATTGCCGAGATTGAAGGCGGCGATGTTGAACGATGAGGCCAGGCTTTGGCCGGCGCCTTGCGCCTTTTCCAGCACCCACATCTGCAGTGGCGCCACGGTGGCGAAGGCGGCCGCACCGAGCAGGCCGACATAGATCACGGCCATGACCTGGCTGTGGATGGCGAAGCTCATCGTGGCAAGCACCAGCGCCAGCACCACGAGACTGCCGAGCACCGCCGGCACCAGCCAGCGATCGGCGACCTTGCCGCCTGCGAGATTGCCGGCGATGAGGCCACCGCCGAAGACGAGCAGAATCGGCGACACGGCTGCTTCCCCGAAGCCGCTGATCTCGGTGAGCAACGGAGCGATGTAGGTGAAGACGGCGAAGACGCCGGCATAGCCGAGCACCGTAGTGGCGAGGCCGAGCAGGACGGGCGTTCGGCGCAGCACAGCGAGATCGGCGCGCAAGTCGCTCTTCTCCGGCGTCGCCTGGCCACGCGGCACCAGGGCCAGGATGACGGCGAAGGCCGCGAGGCCGACCGCGGTCACTGCCCAGAAGGTCGCGCGCCAGCCAAAAGCCTGGCCGAGCCAGGTGCCGAAAGGTACGCCGAGGATGTTGGCGATGGTCAGGCCGGTGAACATCAGCGCGATCGCCGAAGCCTTCCTGTTGGGCGCGACCAGACCAGTGGCGACCACCGAGCCAACGCCGAAGAAAGTGCCGTGGGCAAAGGCGGTGATGATGCGGGCACCCATCAGCGTCCAGTAATCGGGCGCCAGCGCACAGGCGAGGTTGCCAATCGTGAAGATCGCCATCAGCGCCAGCAGCACGGTTTTGCGCGGCCAGTTGCCGGTGGCGATGGTCAACAGGGGTGCACCGATGACGACACCGAGCGCATAACCCGAGATCAATTGGCCGGCGGCCGAGATCGACACACCAAGATCCTTACTGACATCGATGAGCAGGCCCATGATGACGAATTCGGTGACACCGATGCCAAAGGCACCGGCGGCGAGGGCGTAGAGAGCAAGAGGCATGGCGTTTCCACTTTGAAAGACGGGCCGTTCAGGCGATGAGCGCCTGTCCAACCCGCGCCCCGACCGGGAAGATCGTGTTGCCGAGTGCTGTGAACCAGACTTGATCAGGGCATATTTTCTGTGAAATAGATTCACAGATGGCCAGACCCGACATAAACCGTTCCGGCGAGATCGAAGTCTTCGTGCGCGTTGTCGAGGCAGGCAGCTTTTCCGCCGCGGCGCGCGCGCTGCGCATGACGCCGTCGGCCGTCAGCAAGCTGATCGCGCGGCTGGAAGCCCGGCTTGGCGCGCGGCTGGTCAGCCGCTCGACGCGCAAGCTGCTGCTGACGCCGGAAGGGGCGGCGTTTTATGAAAGCGGGCTACGCATCCTTGCCGACATGGCGGCGGCTGAGCGTGAGGCGGCCGCGGGCGCCGCGCCGCGCGGGCGGCTGCGCGTCAACACCTACGTGCCGTTCGGGGTGCACCGGCTGATCCCGCTGCTGCCGCGCTTCCTCGAACGCTATCCCGAAATCTCGGTCGATCTGGTGCTGACCGACAGTGTCATCGACCTGATGGCCGAACGCGCCGATGTAGCGATCCGGGCCGGGCCGCTCGGCGAATCACGGCTGGTGGCGCGCAAGCTCGGGCAGAGCCCGGTGGTCCTCGTTGCGGCCCCTTCCTACCTCGAGCCGCATGGCACGCCGCTGACGCCAGCCGATCTCGACACACACAACCGGATGGGCTTCGGCTTCGTCAGGCATATTGACGGCTGGCCGTTCCTCGACGCGCAGGGCAATGCCGTCATGATCCCGATCACCGGCAACGCGCTGGTCAGCGATGGCGAGGCAATGCGGCTGATGACGCTGGCCGGGGTAGGCATTTCCCGGCTGGCGCGCTGGCATGTGGCGGCCGATATCGCCGCCGGGCGGCTGGTGCCGCTGCTGGAGGATTTCAACCCGGGCGACGAGGAGGCGACGCACGCCGTCTATGTCGGCCAGGGCCGCCATCTGCCGGCACGGGTGCGGGCCTTTCTCGATTTCCTGGCCGAGACGGTTCGGCTGTAGTTGGAGCCGCGCGTCCATGGGATACGCGGCTTCGAAAAGGCCGGCTTTCCCGCAGGCTATGCCTTAGGGACGAAGGGCGCCGGACGCCGGCCGGCGCCCTGGCGCTCGACCATCCAGCCGGGATATTCGGCCGGCAAGGCGCTCACCTCATCCAGCCTGGCGAGATCGTCGGCATCGAGCTTGAGGCTGGTGGCGGCGAGGTTTTGTTCGAGCTGCTCCATGCGGCTGGCGCCGATTATCACGCTCATGACGAAAGGCTTGGCCAGGACATAGCCGAGCGCCACGGTGGCGACGCTGACATCATGCTTCCTGGCGACCTCGCGCATGGCGGCGACCGCTGCCCAGGCGCGCTCCTCGTTGACCGGCGGGAAGTTGAAGGACGCGCGGCGGCCCTCGCCATTGCCCGGCGCGCCAGGGCCGTATTTGCCGGACAGCAGGCCGCCGGCCATCGGCGACCACACCATCAGGCCGAGCTTCTCCTCGTTGATCAGCGGCACGATCTCGCGTTCGAGGTCGCGGCCGGCGATCGAATAATAGGACTGGATGGTCTCGAAGCCGGCAAAGCCCTTGCGGTCGGCGATGCCGAGCGCCTTGGCGATGCGCCAGGCCTGCCAGTTGGACACGCCGACATAGCGGACCTTGCCGCTGGAGACGAGATCGTCGAGTGCCCGCAGCGTTTCGTCGATCGGCGTTACCGCGTCGGTGCCGTGCAACTGATAGAGATCGATATGGTCGAGCTGCAGCCGTTCGAGGCTGGCATCGACCGAATCCATGATGTGGCCGCGCGAGGAGCCGCGCTGGTTCGGCCCGTCGCCGGTGGCGGCATGGACCTTGGTGGCGATGACCACGCTCGACCTGGCAATGCCGAGATCCCGGAGCGACTGGCCGAGCAGGCGTTCGGACTCGCCGAAGGAATAGACGTCCGCCGTGTCGAAGAAGTTGACACCGGCGGCAATCGAACGGCCGACGATCTCGTTGACGCCCTTCTGGTCGAGGCTGGCGATCAGGCCCCATTGGGCGTTCTGGCCGGCGGCGCCGAAGGTCATGGTGCCGAGGCAAAGTTCGGAAACGAAAAGCCCGGTATTTCCAAGCTGATTGTAGCGCATGGCGAAAGCTCCAGAGAAATGTGTGATGACACGAAACAAATAGGAACGGTACGTTTCGTTTCCAGTGCTGGTGCAGCGACCTCGTCGATCTGGCCCAACGGCTAGCGGCTGCCGAAGATGGCGGAGCCGACTCGTATGCTGGTGGCGCCAAAGGCGATCGCCGTTTCGTAATCGCCCGACATGCCCATCGACAGTCCGGCGACGCCGGCCTCCCGCGCCAGTTTTTCCAGCAAGGCGAAGTGCGGGCCGGGATTCTCGTCAGCCGGCGGGATGCACATCAGGCCTTCGATGGTGAGGCCGTGGACTTCCCGGCAGCGTTTGACGAAGGCGACCGCCTCGCGCGGTTCGATGCCGGCCTTTTGCGGTTCGGAACCGGTATTCACCTGGACATAGAGTTTTGGCGCCCGACCTTGCCGGACAATTTCCTTGGTGAGCTCGGCGGCGATCTTTTCGCGATCCACCGTTTCGATGACGTCGAACAGCGCTACCGCCTCCTTGGCCTTGTTCGACTGCAGCGGGCCGATCAGGTGCAATTCAATGTCGGGGAAAGCCTCCTTCAGGTCAGGCCATTTGCCTTGTGTTTCCTGGACGCGGTTCTCGCCGAAGACGCGCTGCCCGGCCTCGATCACGGGTTGGATATCGACGGCGTCGAAGGTCTTGGAGACCGCCACCAGCGTCACCGCGCCGGCTTCACGGCCAGCCTCCTGCTCGGCGGCGGCGATCCTCGCCTTGACCGCGAAAAACTGCTGAACGGTGTCGCCCATATGCAAATCCCGCTGTTTTGACCCGCGTTTTTGTCGGACGCGATGCCCATATGGTTGACGGGTTTGCCAAACCATGGTGAACACCCGGACCACATTTCGCGAACTGCCGGGCTCTTGCCCGCAGTCCGCATGCTTTTAAGTGAAAAACGTCCCATGGCAACCGAACGATACAATCCGCGCGCGTCAGAACCCAAATGGCAGAAGGCCTGGGCCGAAAAGAAGCTTTTCGAAGCGCACAATGACGATCCGCGCCCGAAATACTACGTGCTGGAAATGTTCCCCTATCCGTCGGGGCGGATCCATATCGGCCACACCCGCAACTATACGATGGGCGACGTGGTGGCGCGTTACAAGCGGGCCAAGGGCTTCAACGTGCTGCATCCGATGGGCTGGGACGCCTTCGGCATGCCGGCCGAAAACGCCGCCATGCAGAACAAGGTTCATCCCAAGGAGTGGACCTACCAGAACATCGCCACTATGCGCGAGCAGCTCAAGGTGATGGGCCTGTCGCTGGACTGGGCGCGCGAATTCGCCACCTGCGATGTCGATTACTACCACCGCCAGCAGATGCTGTTCCTCGACTTCGTCGAGAAGGGGCTGGTGACGCGCAAATCCTCCAAGGTCAACTGGGACCCGGAGGACATGACGGTGCTCGCCAACGAGCAGGTCATCGACGGACGCGGCTGGCGCTCCGGCGCGCTGGTTGAGCAGCGCGAATTGACGCAGTGGTTCTTCAAGATCACCGATTTCGCGCAGGACCTGCTGGATTCGCTCGATGGCCTCGACGAATGGCCCGAAAAAGTGAAGCTGATGCAGCAGAACTGGATCGGCCGTTCGGAAGGTCTGCTGATCCGCTGGCCGCTGGCCTCGGAAATTGCCGGCGAGCACGAGCTTGAGGTCTACACGACGCGGCCCGACACCATTTTCGGCGCCTCGTTCATGGCGATCGCCGCCGATCATCCGCTGGCCAAAAAGGCCGCCGAGACCAATCCGGCGCTGGCGAAATTCATCGACGAAGTCCGCCATATGGGCACTTCGGTGGCGGCGCTGGAGACGGCTGAGAAGAAGGGCTTCGACACCGGCATCCGCGTCGTCCATCCCTTCGACGGTACTTGGACGCTGCCGGTCTATGTCGCCAATTTCGTGCTGATGGAATATGGCACCGGCGCCATCTTCGGCTGCCCGGCGCATGACCAGCGCGACCTCGACTTCGCCAACAAATACGGCTTGCCGGTGGTGCCCGTGGTGATGCCGGACGGCGAGGACCCGTCGGCTTTCCAGGTGATCGACGTGGCCTATACCGACAATGGGGCGATGATCAACTCGCGCTTCCTTGATGGCATGACTCCGGACCGAGCTTTCGACGAGGTCGCCAGGCTGCTGGAACAAAAGACCATCGGCAATCGCCCCATGGCCGAGCGCAAGGTGAACTTCCGCCTGCGCGACTGGGGCATTTCGCGGCAACGTTACTGGGGCTGCCCGATCCCGATGATCCATTGCGAGGATTGCGGCGTGGTGCCGGTGCCGAAGGCCGACCTGCCGGTCAAGCTGCCGGACGATGTCGATTTCGACCGGCCGGGCAATCCGCTCGACCGTCACCCGACCTGGCGGCATGTTAAGTGCCCGCAATGCGGCAAGGACGCGCGCCGTGAAACCGATACGATGGACACGTTCGTCGATTCGTCCTGGTATTTCGCCCGCTTCACGGCGCCGTGGGCGCATGACCCGACCGATCCCAAGGCAGCGAACGAGTGGCTGGCGGTCGACCAGTATATTGGCGGCATCGAGCATGCGATCCTGCATCTGCTCTATTCACGCTTCTTCACCCGCGCCATGCGCGAGACCGGCCATGTCGACCTGGCCGAGCCGTTCAAGGGCCTGTTCACGCAAGGCATGGTCGTGCACGAAACCTACCGTGTCGGTTCGGCATCGAACGGCCGCTGGCTGGCGCCGGCCGAAGTGCGGCTGGAGGATGTCGACGGCAAGCGCCGCGCCATCGACATCGCCACCGGCGAGGCGGTCACCATCGGCCCGCTCGAAAAGATGTCGAAGTCGAAGAAGAACACGGTGAGCCCGGAAGACATCACCGATGGCTACGGCGCCGACACGGCACGCTGGTTCATGCTGTCGGATTCGCCGCCCGAACGCGATGTCGAGTGGACCGACGATGGTGCGGCCGGCGCGCATCGCTTCATGCAGCGCATCTGGCGGCTGGTGTCGACGGCGGCCGAGACGCTGGCAGGCATCGCACCGAAGGCCGCCAATGATGGCGACGCCGGAGCGGTTTCCAAGGCCGCGCACAAAATCCTGAAGGCGGTCGGCGAAGACATCGAGAAGCTCGCCTTCAACCGTGCCATCGCCCGCATCTATGAACTGGCCAACGCGCTGACCACTCCGCTCAACGAGGTGACGGAAGGCAAGGCTGATACGGCGCTGAAAAGCGCTTGCCGCGAGGCCGTGGAGATCATGGTGCATCTGATCGCGCCCGTGATGCCGCACCTTGCCGAAGAGTGCTGGGAGGTGCTGGGCGGCACCGATCTGCTCGCCGAACGGCCGTGGCCGGTCTTCGATCCGGCGCTGGTCGTCGACAACGAAGTCACCTATCCGGTGCAGGTCAACGGCAAGAAGCGGGGCGATTTGACAATTGCCCGCGACGCGGACCAAGGTGCGGTCGAAAAAGCGGTCTTGGCTCTCGACTTCGTGCAGAAAGCACTTGAAGGTAAGGCTCCGCGCAAGGTGATCATCGTGCCGCAGAGGATCGTCAATGTCGTTGCCTGATCGGGAAAAGACAGAGTTGAGCGGTCTGCTGCGCCGCATCGCGCTTGCCGGTCTTGTCGGTTCGCTTGCGCTCGTCTCGGCCTGCCAGGTGCGGCCGCTCTATTCCAGCGCGCCGCTGTCGACCGGCTCGACCGCCAATGCCGAGCTGGCGTCGATTGCCGTCAAGCCGGTCCGGACGCGTTATGCCCAGCAGGTGCGCAACAATCTGATCTTCGGGTTCGGGCGCGGCGCCGGCGAACCGGCCTCGCCGCTTTATTCGCTCGATCTCGGCGTGACCGAAGCCGTTGAATCCTCGGCGCTGGTCCAGGTTGGAACCGATCAAGACGAGCCGACCGCCGGTTCGGTGACACTGACCGCCGGCTACACGCTAACCGATGCGAAAACCGGCGCGGTGATCGCGGTCGGCAAGCGGGCGATCACCTCGTCCTTCGACAGGCCGCGTCAGGAGTTTGCTTCCTACCGGGCGCAGATCGACGCCGAGAACCGTGCCGCGCGCGAACTGGCCGAGGCCCTGCAACTGTCCATCGCCCAGGATCTGGCCCGGCACGGCAAGACGGCCAGCTAGCGCGAGTCGCCGCATCAGAAGAGGCCGAATCGCCCCTCTCTCCTTGATCGCATTTCCTGTTCCCGGCGATCGGACTCGTCGGCAGCCGTGCTGTTTGGCGGCATGTAAATCTCCGCCCGCTGGTTGTCACGCGAGCAAAGGCTCGCCCTTTTTCCAATAGCCGCATTCGGATGAGCAACCGGTTGTGGAAACACGATCGGCTGCTCGAATCCTCATCGTGCGGCGTCGCCGCGAAAGATGCGTCTCGATCGCTCCAGCGACGCTGACAGGAAGCATCTGTTAACCACTCGCTCCCTATTGCTCAGCAGACATTTCACAGTGAGTCTTGAGCATGGAAGCCAGGCGTTTTTCTCGGGTCAATTCGTTGCACGCAGTTTCGCCCGATGACCCCCAAGGAGAGCGTTCCGGCGGCCCGCGCGGCAAGGCGGATGTTCGCCAGCCCGGCGCTTCTCACGCAGGTCATTCCGAGCGGGTCGCCGATTTCGGCGGCGACACCGAAAGCCCTGCCTGGCAAGAGTATTTTTTCCTTGCGCCCAATGTGCGTTTTACACGCACGCCGGACTATGAGCCCAAGCATCGCCAGCAGGACGAGGTTGCCGGGGAGGGTCGCCCGCAGGCGCTCCCGACGCAGCAGGCCGGGCCTGGCGCCGTCATGCATCGCGGGGCGTCACCGGCCGGGTCCGCTCAGCCAGCGCGCGGCGGCGAGACGTCGAAAGGCGTTGTGCCGGCGGCTCCGAAGGTGCCCGCAACGGCACCAGCGGCCACGCGTCCGGCACCCGTCGCCGGGAATGGCGCGCCGGCCAAAGCAGCCACCGCTGAAAAAGCCCGGCGGCCCTATCTTTCGGATCACGCCTTCTTCGAGGGCCTGGCGCCCCTTCTGGTCGATGTGACGTCGCCGGTCCGGCAGGTCAGCCCGGCTCCGCGCGCACCGGTCGCGGCTCCACCGCTTGCCGCGGCGCGAGCCGACGTCTCCGCGTCCGCCGCGGCCGATGTCACCGCCTTGTTCCGTGTCATCGAATGCCTTCCCGGCCAGGCACCGTCCGCCCCGCCCGACGTCTTTCCGGCCAACTCCAACAAGGCCGTGGCCGAGCCGTCCGTTCCGGCTGGCAGGGCTGCCCGGCAGGCTCGGATGGCGGCCGCAGTCGCACCTGCCGCAAGCAGCGCCGCCTCGGCGCCGATTGTGCAACGCGTGGGCGAAGCCGTTCCCGCAGCGCGCGCACCGTCGCTGCCCATGGCTGGCAAGGTTGCCCAGCCGGAGACGGGCGAAGGCTACGAGCTTCCCTCGGAGGAGCTGCTGCAGCAGCCTCCCGAGGGCCAAGGCTTCTACATGTCGCAGGAGCGGCTCGAGCAGAATGCCGATCTCCTGGAAAGCGTGCTGGAGGATTTCGGCGTGCGCGGCGAGATCATCCACGTGCGCCCCGGCCCGGTCGTCACCCTCTACGAATTCGAGCCGGCGCCAGGCGTCAAATCCTCGCGCGTCATTGGTCTCGCCGACGACATCGCCCGCTCCATGTCGGCGGTCTCGGCGCGCGTCGCCGTGGTGCCTGGCCGCAATGTCATCGGCATAGAGTTGCCGAACGAGACCCGCGAAACCGTCTATTTCCGCGAACTGATCGAATCGCAGGGCTTCCGCAAGACCAGCTGCAAGCTGGCGCTTTGCCTTGGCAAGACGATCGGCGGCGAACCTGTCATCGCCGAACTGGCGAAGATGCCGCATCTCCTCGTCGCCGGCACCACCGGCTCCGGCAAGTCGGTCGCCATCAACACCATGATCCTGTCGCTGCTCTACCGGCTGAAGCCGGAAGAATGCCGGCTGATCATGGTCGACCCGAAGATGCTCGAACTGTCCGTCTATGACGGCATCCCACACCTTCTGACCCCTGTCGTCACGGATCCCAAGAAGGCCGTCACCGCGCTCAAATGGGCGGTGCGCGAGATGGAGGACCGATATCGCAAGATGGCGCGGCTCGGCGTGCGCAACATCGACGGCTACAACGAGCGCGCCGCCCAAGCCCGCGACAAGGGTGAGACGGTCGTCATGACCGTGCAGACCGGCTTCGAGAAGGGCACCGGCGAACCGCTGTTCGAACAGCAGGAAATCGACCTCGCGCCGATGCCCTACATCGTCGTCATCGTCGACGAGATGGCCGACCTGATGATGGTCGCCGGCAAGGAGATCGAAGGCGCCATCCAGCGCCTGGCGCAGATGGCGCGGGCCGCCGGCATCCACCTGATCATGGCGACGCAGCGGCCTTCGGTCGACGTCATCACCGGCACGATCAAGGCCAATTTCCCGACCCGCATCTCCTTCCAGGTCACCTCCAAGATCGACAGCCGCACCATCCTGGGCGAGCAGGGCGCCGAACAGCTGCTCGGCCAGGGCGACATGCTGCACATGATGGGCGGCGGGCGCATCGCCCGTGTGCACGGCCCCTTCGTGTCCGACGCCGAGGTCGAGCATGTCGTGGCGCATCTGAAGGCGCAGGGACGCCCCGAATATCTGGAGACGGTGACGGCCGACGAGGATGAAGAAGAAGAGGAAGGCGACCAGGGAGCGGTCTTCGACAAGGGAGCCGTTGCCGCCGAGGATGGCGATTCCAGCTATGACGAGGCGGTCAAGGTGGTGTTGCGCGACAAGAAATGTTCGACGTCCTACATCCAGCGCCGCCTCGGCATCGGCTACAACCGCGCCGCGTCACTGGTCGAACGGATGGAGAAGGAAGGTCTGGTCGGCGCACCGAACCATGTCGGCAAGCGCGAGATCATGGCGGGCAAGCGCCAGCCGGCGGCCGCGCTCCCCGATGACGGCACGGACTGACCGGGCAGGCTGCTCCTGATCCGCAGCGCGTAAAAAAGGCCGGTTGCCCGGCCTTTTTTTGTATCTGGTGTCGGACCGCTCAGCCGATCTTCTGGCCGGTCTTGGCCCAGTCGGCGAGGAAAGCGGCAAGGCCCTTGTCGGTCAGCGGATGGTTGACCAGCGCCTTCAACGTCGCCGGCGGCGCGGTGATGACGTCGGCGCCGATGAGAGCCGCCTGCTTGACGTGGTTCACCGTTCGCACGGAAGCGGTCAGGATTTCGGTCTGGAAATCGAAATTGTCGTAGATCTGACGGATCTCCTGGATCAGCTCCATGCCGTCCGAGCCGGTGTCGTCGATGCGGCCGACGAAGGGCGAGATGAAGGAAGCGCCGGCCTTGGCGGCGAGCAGCGCCTGGTTGGCCGAGAAGCACAGCGTGACATTGACCATGCGGTTCATCTCGGTGCGGATGGTCTTGCAGGCCTTCAGGCCGTCCAGCGTCAGCGGGACCTTGATGCAGACATTAGGCGCGATCTTGGCCAGCACTTCGGCCTCCGCCATCATCTGCTTGTATTCGATCGCCACGACTTCCGCCGAGACAGGCCCTTCGACGATGTCGCAGATCTGCTTGGTGACCTCGGCGATCTTGCCGCCCGATTTCAGGATCAGCGAGGGGTTGGTGGTGACGCCATCGAGCAGTCCCAGATCGTTCAGTTCCTTGATCTCTTTGATATCGGCGGTGTCGGCAAAAAATTTCATGGCGGGTCTCCTGACGATTTCGTCGTGCTTGGGAAGGCGCGTTCAGCGTTGCTCTTTGATCTAGACCAAAGTCAGGGCAAGGTCACGCCTCATGATCGAAGATTCGCCCTTTGTCGCGGCCGCACCGGTGCTGGTGCCGATGCCGGCCGAACGTCCCTACACCTATGCCGTGCCGGCCGGCATGCGGGTGGTGCCGGGTTCGATCGTGCGCGTGCCGCTTGGGCCGCGCCAGGTCGCCGGCATCGTCTGGGACGGCGCGGTCGAGCAGGTCGATGCCAGGAAATTGCGCCCGATCGAGCAGGTTTTCGACTGTCCGCCGATCGACCGCGCCATGCGCCGATTCGTCGACTGGGTGGCGCAATACACGCTGTCGGCGCCGGGCATGGTGGCGCGCATGCTGCTCAGGGCGCCAGAGGCCTTTGATCCCGAACCCTGGATCGAGGGGCTGCAGCGCACCCTGCTTGTGCCCGACCGGATGACGGATGCCAGGGCGCGCGTGCTGGAGACGGCCGAGGGTGGGTTGGCCTGGACGCGCTCCGGCCTCGCGCACGCCGCCGGCGTGTCGTCGACGGTGATCGAGGGGCTGAAAGCGCAAGGCGTGTTCGAGACGGTGATGATCCCGCCGCGCCCGGTGGTGGCCGCGCCTGACCCAAGCTATGCCGTTCCCGAACTGATGCCGGACCAGAACGAGGCCGCGTCGATGCTGCGCGCCAATGTCGCGGCCGGCGAGTTCAATGTCGCGTTGCTCGACGGCGTCACCGGTTCGGGCAAGACGGAGGTCTATTTCGAGGCGGTGGCGGCCGCGCTCGAGCAGGGCGGCCAAGTGCTCATCCTGCTGCCGGAAATCGCGCTGACGCATGCCTTCCTCGAACGCTTCCAGCAGCGTTTCGGCGCCAAGCCGGCCGAGTGGCATTCCGACCTGCCGCCGCGAATGCGCGAAAAAGTCTGGCGGCAAGTGGCGGAAGGCGGCGTGCGCGTCGTCGCCGGCGCGCGCTCGGCGCTGTTCCTGCCATTCAAGGAGCTTGGCCTGATCGTCGTCGACGAGGAACACGACCCCGCCTACAAGCAGGAAGACCGCGTCTTCTACAATGCGCGCGACATGGCCGTCGTGCGCGGCCATATAGGCGGCTTCCCCGTGGTCCTGGCGTCGGCGACGCCGTCGGTCGAGAGCCGGGTCAATGCCAGCCAGGGCAAATACAACAGGGCCGTTCTATCGGCCCGCTTCGCCGAGGCGGCACTTCCCGACCTCAAGTCGATCGACATGCGGCGCGCGCCGCCGGCGCGTGGCGGCTTCCTGTCGCCGGTGCTGATCGACCATATGCGCCGGACGCTGGAGAAGAAGGAGCAGTCGCTGCTGTTCCTTAACCGCCGCGGCTACGCGCCGCTGACGCTGTGCCGGGTCTGCGGCCATCGCTTCGGCTGCCCGGTGTGTTCGGCCTGGTTGGTCGAACACCGCTTTCGCGGCCAGTTGGTCTGCCACCATTGCGGTCACAATGAGCGCCGTCCCGAAGCCTGCCCGGAATGCGGCACGCTCGACCACCTGGTTGCTTGCGGTCCGGGGGTCGAGCGCATCGCCGAGGAGGTCGTCACGCATTTCCCGGACGCGCGCACCATCGTGCTGTCGTCGGATATCATGGGGGGCGTACGACGGTTGCGGCTGGAGCTGGAGGCAATCGCCAATGGCGAGGCCGATATCGTCATCGGCACGCAACTGGTCGCCAAGGGCCACAATTTCCCTGATATGACGCTGGTCGGCGTCGTCGATGCCGATCTCGGCCTTGCCAATGGCGATCCGCGCGCCGCCGAGCGCACCTTCCAGCTGCTCAGCCAGGTGACCGGCCGCGCCGGCCGCACCGGCAAGAAGAGCCTGGGCCTGCTGCAGACGTTCCAGCCCGACCATCCGGTGATGCGGGCCATCGTCTCCGGCGACGCCGAATCTTTCTACCAGCGTGAGATTTCTGAACGCGAACGCGCTGCCTTGCCGCCCTTCGGCCGGCTGGCCGGCGTCATCGTCAGCGCCGTGACGCGGGCGGAAGCGGAAGGCCATGCCCGCGGCCTGCGCCGCGCGGCACCGGAAGCGTCGGACCTGTTCGTGCTCGGGCCGGCCGAGGCGCCGCTGTCCCTGCTCGGCGGCCGCCACCGCTTCCGTCTGCTGATCCAGGGCGAACGGCGCGCCGACATGCAAGGGTTTATCAGGGCCATGCTCGCCAATGGACCGAAGCAGCGCGGCTCGGTCCGGGTGCAGGTCGACATCGACCCGCAGAGCTTTTTGTAGCGACGCAATTTCAGCTACAGCTGTCTCGGCGAGAGAAACGGAAAGATCACATGAAAACCCTTGGCCTGCTCGGCGGCATGAGCTGGGAATCGACCGCAATCTACTACCGCCTGCTCAACGAGATCGTGCGCGGGCGGCTGGGTGGGCTGCATTCGGCCAAGCTTCTCATGTGGTCGTTCGATTTCGCCGAGATCGCCGAGCGGCAGCATCATGGTGATTGGGACGGTGCCGGCGCGCTGCTGGTCGATGCCGCGCGCAAGCTCGAGGCCGGCGGCGCGCAAGGCATGCTCTTGTGCACCAACACCATGCACAAGCTGGCCGACCAGGTGCAGGCATCGGTGTCGATCCCGCTGATTCACATTGCGGATGCCACGGCGTTGGCGATCAAGCGCGCGGGCCTGCAGCGCCCGGCGCTGTTGGCAACGCGGTTCACCATGGAGCAGGACTTCTACAAGGGCCGGCTCGCCGACAAATACGGCCTCTCACCGGTCGTACCCGATGCGGCCGGCCGCGACATGGTGCACGGCGTCATCTATGACGAGCTTTGCCAGGGCATTGTCTCCGAAGCCTCGAAGGCCGCCTATGTCGCCGAGGCCAACCGCTTGCGCCGCGAAGAGGCCGCCGACAGCCTGATCATGGGTTGCACGGAGATCACCATGCTCATCGGCCAGGGCGATTTCGACATTCCGGTTTTCGACACGACCGGCATCCATGCCGAGGCGGCGGTGGAATTCGCGCTCGGTTGATGCGGGTCACCTAAAGTGCCTTGAGCCATCTGGCGCGGCATTTTTCCTCCGCTAGAATGCCCGCGATTTCAAAATAGGCATTTCGAGGGACACGATGGATTTTGCGCTTCCATGGCCGACGAGCCAGGGCGAATGGCTGGCCTGGTCGAGCGCGGTCTTCACCGTGTTGCTCGGCCTGCTGTTTTTCCTGGCGCCGGGTCTGGCGTTCCGCATCCTGCGCCTGCAGGCGAAACCCGAGAAGGCGGCGGCGATCGCCGAGGGACGGGGCCGCATGTCGGGCTTCTATCTCGGAGTCGGCCTGTGCTGCATCCTGCTCGCGCAGCCGCTGGTCTACATGGCGCTCGGCTTCTCCTGGCTGTTCACTGCCTTCGGCCGGCTGCTGTCGATGATGTCGGATGGCGCCAATACGCCTTTCAATTGGGTTTCCATTGTGGTGGAATTGGCGCTCGCGGCCCTGCCGCTCGCCTTTGCCTTCGGCTTTGTGCCCTGAATCCAAGGGTATTCCGGCGCGCAGGACCCTGATCTTTCGCCGGATGCGACAATAGTGCCTGAAAACCATGCGGAACGACGCATTGCGGTCTTAAAATGCCTGTGCTAGACGGCAATCGACTTTCGGCCGGGGATAGCGGAAGCCGCGCCTCCGTGCTTGAAAAAATGCAGTAAGGTCAAAGATTTAGCCAGAGTTTTTGCTCGCGCCAACAATCTGCGGCCTGTCAGACAAGAGAAAAGACGGTCCGTGGCCCAATCGTCATCGCCAATCTCAGGTGTCGCAGAACGCTATGCCGGTTCGCTGTTCGAACTGGCATCGCAGGCAAATTCCGTGGCCAAGGTCGAGGCCGACCTCAACGGTTTCGAGGCACTGCTCGCGGGCAGCGCGGATCTCACCCGGCTGATCAACAGCCCGGTGTTTTCCAGCGAGGACCAGGCCAAGGCCATCGCGGCGATCGCCGACAAGGCAGGCATCACCGGCCTGACCGGCAATTTCCTGCGCGTCGTCGCCAAGAATCGCCGCCTGTTCGCGGTGCCCGGCATGATCAAGGCGTTCCGCCAGATCGCGGCGGAAGCCCGTGGCGAGGCCGCCGCCGAAGTCACCTCGGCTCATGAGCTGACCGCGGCCCAGCAGACCGAACTCAAGGCCGCGCTGAAGAGCGTTGCCGGCAAGGACGTGGCCATTTCCGTTACCGTCGACCCGTCACTGCTCGGCGGGCTGGTGGTCAAGATGGGCTCGCGCCAGATCGATACGTCGCTCAAAACCAAACTCAATTCGCTCAAGCTTGCACTGAAAGAGGTCGGCTGATGGACATCCGCGCCGCGGAAATTTCCGCAATTCTGAAAGACCAGATCAAGAATTTCGGCAAGGAGGCCGAGGTCTCCGAAGTCGGACAGGTGCTGTCCGTCGGTGACGGTATCGCCCGCGTCTACGGCCTCGACAATGTCCAGGCCGGCGAAATGGTCGAATTCCCCGGCGGCATCCGCGGCATGGCGCTCAACCTCGAAGCCGACAATGTCGGCGTCGTCATCTTCGGCGCCGACCGCGACATCAAGGAAGGCGACACCGTCAAGCGCACCGGCGCCATCGTCGACGCGCCTGTCGGCCCCGGCCTGCTCGGCCGCGTCGTCGACGCGCTCGGCAATCCGATCGACGGCAAAGGCCCGATCAAGGCGGTCGAGCGCAAGCGCGTCGACGTCAAGGCGCCCGGCATCATCCCGCGCAAGTCGGTGAACGAGCCGATGTCGACCGGCCTCAAGGCCATAGATGCGCTGATCCCGGTCGGCCGCGGCCAGCGCGAGCTGGTCATCGGCGATCGCCAGACCGGCAAGACGGCCATCATCCTCGACACGATGCTCAACCAGAAGTCGGTGCACGACAACGGCCCCGAGAAGGAAAAGCTCTACTGCGTCTACGTCGCCGTCGGCCAGAAGCGCTCGACCGTCGCGCAGTTCGTCAAGGTGCTGGAAGAGCGCGGCGCGCTCGAATATTCGATCATCGTCGCCGCCACCGCTTCCGACCCGGCGCCGATGCAGTTCCTGGCGCCGTTCACGGCCTGCACCATGGGCGAGTATTTCCGCGACAACGGCATGCATGCGCTGATCAGCTATGACGATCTGTCGAAGCAGGCCGTCGCCTATCGCCAGATGTCGCTGTTGCTGCGCCGTCCGCCGGGCCGCGAAGCCTATCCGGGCGACGTCTTCTACCTGCACTCGCGCCTGCTCGAGCGCGCCGCCAAGCTCAACGACGATCTCGGTGGCGGTTCGCTGACCGCGCTGCCGGTCATCGAGACGCAGGCCAACGACGTGTCGGCCTACATCCCGACCAACGTGATCTCGATCACCGACGGCCAGATCTTCCTCGAAACCAACCTGTTCTTCCAGGGCATCCGTCCGGCCGTCAACGTCGGCCTGTCGGTGTCGCGCGTCGGTTCGTCGGCGCAGATCAAGGCGATGAAGCAGGTTGCCGGCTCGATCAAGGGCGAGCTCGCGCAGTACCGCGAAATGGCTGCTTTCGCGCAGTTCGGCTCGGATCTCGACGCCGCCACGCAGCGCCTGCTCAACCGCGGCTCGCGCCTGACCGAGCTCCTGAAGCAGCCGCAGTTCTCGCCGCTGAAGACGGAAGAGCAAGTCGCGGTGATCTTCGCCGGCGTCAACGGCTATCTCGACAAGCTGCCGGTCAACCAGGTCGGCAAGTTCGAGCACGGCCTGCTCAGCCACATGCGTTCGGCCGGCAAGGACGTGCTTGACGCCATCCGCAAGGAAAAGGCGCTGTCGGATGATCT
The DNA here is from genome assembly GCF_004791595.1 of Mesorhizobium sp. M8A.F.Ca.ET.202.01.1.1. Classification (NCBI taxonomy): domain Bacteria; kingdom Pseudomonadati; phylum Pseudomonadota; class Alphaproteobacteria; order Hyphomicrobiales; family Phyllobacteriaceae; genus Mesorhizobium; species Mesorhizobium sp. M8A.F.Ca.ET.202.01.1.1. The sequence goes on from NZ_SRUN01000017.1 coordinate 34,342, forward strand.
GCGCGCCAAGCTGAAGGCCGAGATCGACGCCTTCGCCAAGACCTTCGCCTGAGCGAAGTGCCAGTCCGGATGAGACAAGACGGGATCAGGTTTGAAGCATGCCTTCATTAAAAGACCTTCGTAACCGTATCGCCTCGGTCAAGGCGACGCAGAAGATCACCAAGGCGATGCAGATGGTCGCCGCGGCGAAGCTGCGCCGTGCGCAAGAGGCGGCGGAAGCGGCGCGTCCCTATTCGGAGCGCATGGGTTCCGTGCTGGCCAACATCACCCAGGCTGTCGGTGGCGGTGGCGATGCCCCGGCGCTGATGACCGGAACCGGCAAGGACGACGTGCATCTGCTCGTCGTCTGCACCGCCGAGCGTGGCCTGTGCGGCGGCTTCAATTCGCAGATCGCCCGTCATGCCCGCGACCATATCCGCAGGCTCCTGGCCGACGGCAAGCAGGTCAAGATCATCTGCGTCGGCAAGAAGGGTTTCGACATCCTGCGCCGCGACTATGCCGCGATGATCATCGAACGCGTCGATCTGCGCGAGGTCAAGACGCTCGGCTTCGTCAATGCCGATGCGATCGCCCGCAAGGTCATCCATCTGTTCAACGAGGGCGCCTTCGACGTCTGCACGCTGTTCTACTCGCAGTTCAAGTCGGTGATCAGCCAGGTTCCGACCGCGCAGCAGATCATTCCGGCAGCGTCCGCCTCTTCGGCTCAGCCCGAAACGGCGGATGGCGCCAGCGCCGTCTACGAGTATGAGCCGGAGCCGGGCGAAATCCTGTCCGACCTCATCCCGCGCAACATCGCGGTGCAGATATTCCGTGCGCTGCTCGAAAACGCGGCGGGCGAAATGGGCGCCAAGATGAGCGCCATGGACAATGCGACGCGCAACGCCGGCGAGATGATCAACAAGCTGTCGATCACCTACAACCGCCAGCGGCAGGCGCAGATCACCAAGGAACTGATCGAAATCATTTCGGGCGCCGAGGCGCTCTAGGCGCGGTCAGCGGGTCATTGGCCCGCGAACCGGACCGCGTGAGAAACAAAGGACGAAAAGGGTAAAGACGATGGCGAAAGCAGCGACCCCGAAGACGGCAGCCCCCAAGGCAGCAGCTCCCGCGAAGGCGGCCAAGGCTCCGGCAGCAAAGGCGGCTCCGGCCAAGGCGGCAGCAGCGCCGGCCAAGGCCGCCGCTGCCAAGACCCAGGCCGTGGCCACCAAGGCGACCGGCGTTGTCGGCAAGGTCCGCCAGGTCATCGGCGCCGTCGTCGACGTGCAGTTCGGCGAGCATCTGCCGCCGATCCTGAACGCGCTCGAGACCAACAATGTCGGTAATCGCCTGGTGCTCGAAGTTGCGCAGCATCTGGGTGAAAACACCGTGCGCTGCATCGCCATGGACTCCACCGAAGGCCTGGTGCGTGGCCAGGAAGTGCGTGACACCGGCGGCCCGATCGCCGTGCCGGTCGGCCCGGGCATGCTCGGCCGTATCATCAACGTCATCGGCGAGCCGGTCGACGAGGCAGGCCCGGTCGACGCGGTCGAATTGCGCTCGATCCACCAGCCGGCTCCGGCCTATATCGAACAGTCGACGGAAGCGCAGATCCTGATCACCGGCATCAAGGTGCTCGACCTGCTCGCGCCCTACGCCAAGGGCGGCAAGATCGGCCTGTTCGGCGGCGCCGGCGTCGGCAAGACGGTGCTGATCCAGGAACTGATCAACAACATCGCCAAGGCGCATGGTGGTTACTCGGTGTTCGCCGGCGTCGGCGAGCGCACCCGCGAAGGCAACGACCTTTACCACGAGTTCATTGAATCCGGCGTCAACAAGAAGGGTGGCGGCGAAGGTTCGAAGGCGGCGCTGGTGTACGGCCAGATGAACGAGCCGCCGGGCGCGCGCGCCCGCGTCGGCCTGACCGGCCTGACGGTTGCCGAATATTTCCGCGACCAGGGCCAGGACGTGCTGTTCTTCGTCGACAACATCTTCCGCTTTACGCAAGCGGGTTCGGAAGTGTCGGCTCTGCTCGGCCGTATCCCGTCGGCCGTGGGCTATCAGCCGACGCTCGCCACGGACATGGGCGCGCTGCAGGAACGCATCACCACCACCACCAAGGGCTCGATCACCTCGGTGCAGGCGATCTACGTGCCGGCCGACGACTTGACCGACCCGGCGCCGGCGACCTCGTTCGCCCACCTTGACGCGACGACGACGCTCAACCGTTCGATCGCCGAAAAGGGTATCTATCCGGCCGTCGATCCGCTGGACTCGACCTCGCGGATGCTCGACCCGCTGGTCGTCGGCGACGAGCACTATGCCGTTGCCCGCCAGGTGCAGTCGATCCTCCAGCGCTACAAGTCGCTGCAGGACATCATCGCCATCCTGGGCATGGACGAGCTCTCGGAAGAGGACAAGCAGACCGTGGCCCGCGCCCGCAAGATCGAGCGCTTCCTGTCGCAGCCGTTCTTTGTCGCCGAAGTGTTCACCGGCGCGCCGGGCAAACTGGTCGACCTCGCCGATACCATCAAGGGGTTCAAGGGCCTCTGCAACGGCGACTATGACCACCTGCCGGAAGCCGCCTTCTACATGGTCGGCGGCATCGACGAAGCGGTCGAGAAGGCACAGCGCCTCGCGGCTGAAGCGGCTTAATCAAGGGAATAGGGAGTAGTCAGTAGTCAGTAGTGAATAGCAGCTGGGTGATCGGGGCGGTTGTCCTCTCTCCCTACTTCCTACTCACTATTCCCTACTCGCTAAATTGACATGGCTGAAGCTTTCAAGTTCGAACTGGTCTCGCCGGAGCGCCTGCTGGTTTCCGCCGAGGTCGAATCCGTGGTCATTCCGGGCGCCGAGGGCGAGATGACCGTCATGGCCCATCACGCGCCGGTCATGACCACGATCAAGCCGGGCGTCGTCACGGTGAAGAATGCCTCGGGCAGCGAAGAACGCTATGTCGTGTTCGGCGGCTTCGCTGACATCGTCCCGGCCGGCTGCACGCTGCTGGCGGAATCGGCTGTGGCGGTGAAGGATGTCGACCGCGCCGACCTCGCCCGCCGCATCCAGGAAGCCAGGGAAGACGCGGCCGACGCCAAGGACGATCAGTCGCGCAGCAAGGCGGAACAGTTCCTTAGCCAGCTCACCACGCTGGAAGGCGCAATCCTGCCGGCCTGAGGCTTGTCCCGGAAGACGGATTGAAAGCGGGGCCTTGCCTCGCTTTTTTGTTTGTTGGGGTGTCAGGCGTTTCAGCTGCGGCGGCGATATCGTACCGCCGACATCGAGGTCCTGTACCGCCTGTTGACCCGTCCAGCTCCGCCTTACGGTCCTTCGCCGTCTATGCCGAGCGCGGCGAAGGCCAAGGTCGTGCCGTCCCTCCGCAGATGGACAAGATGGATGGCCACGAGTTCGATCAGCGTCTGGCGTTCGGCGTGATCCCCGGCGAAGCCGGCCAGATCGAATACCGCCGTCACGGTTTCGTTCGCCGGCAGCTGCTGGTCCAAAAGCGCCGTCAGCTCCGCATCGAGCGGATCGGTGAAATGGCCCCTCGGCAAGCTCTTTCCGCGCGCCGCGCAGGCGGCGATCCAGGCTGCCACCACCAGCGTGAGGTGGACCAGCTCGGTGCCGGCTTCCAGGCACTCGATAGCCGAGGCAATGATGCGCTGCGGCAGTTTCTGGCTGCCGTCATTGGCGATCTGTGCGGTACGGTGGGCAAGTGCCGTGTTCGAAAAACGCTCGGCAAGCTCGGCCGTATAGGCTGATGTGTCGAGGCCGGCATCGTCAGGCAATGTCGATTTGGCTTCCTCCCAAAGCGCATCGACGAACCGCCGGATCGCCGGATCGGCGAAGGCGCTGTCGACCGTGGCATGGCCGCTGAGCAGGCCAAGATAGGCGATGCCCGAATGCGCGCCGTTGAGCAGCCTCAGCTTCATGTCCTCGAAGGGGGCGACATCGCCGACCATGGTGACCCCGAATTTTTCCCAGGCGGGACGGCCTGCCGGGAAATCGTCCTCGATCACCCATTGGCGGAAAGGCTCGGTCATCACGGGCCAGGCGTCCTCGATGCCAAGTTCGCCCGATATCCGCGCCCGGTCGGCATCGGTCGTGGCCGGCACGATGCGGTCGACCATGCTCGAGGGAAATGCGACCTGACCGGCGATGTGGCCGGCAATTCCAGCACCGCCCGCCGAACCAGGCCTGGCATCGCGCAATTCAGCGAATTCGATCAGCAGCCTGTGCAAGGTGGCGCCGTTGGCCGGCAGGTTGTCGCAACACAGCACGGTAAAGGGCGGGGTGCCGGCGGCCAGCCTCCGGGCGAGCGCTTCGGTCAGAAAACCATGCGCGGTCTTCGGCTGTTGCGGATTGGCCAGGTCGTGGACGATGTCGGGATGCGCCGTGTCCAGCCCGCCGCCGGCCGCCCGCAAATAGGCTTTCTCGGTGATGGTCAACGTCACGATGCGGGTGCGGGGATCGGTCAGCACCGCCAGCACCGCAGCCGGGTCCTCCGGCGCCACCAGCAGCGAGCCGATGGAACCGATGACATGCAGCTTCTCGCCGCCGCTGCCTCGAACCGCCAGTGTGTACAGCCCATCCTGCGGCGCCAGCGCGTCGCGGGTGTCGGCGCTGCGCAACGACACGCCTGTTATGCCCCAGCCCGTCTCGCCGGCGGCCAGGCACTCATCGATGTAGGCGGCCTGATGGGCCCGGTGAAAGGCGCCGACGCCAAGATGCACAATGCCCGGCGTAATCGCGCCACGATCGTATCGAGGCGCGGCGACCTTGGTCGGCAAGGCCTGCGCCGTGCGGTTGGAAAGGCGAAGGGCTGTCATCGGTTTGCGGCACTCATCTCGGGGAACGGCTGGTCATGGGATGGCTGGTGAGCCACGGGCGGATCGCAAGCGGCGTAACACCGGCGGCCTTCGCCGACAATGCGCAGCTTGGCTCAAAAGTCATCATACAACAATCTAATTTTTGTATGTTGACATTATTTCTGACCAACCCTACCGATAGCGACCCTGGGAGGATGGCCGTGGCACTGACCAACGCGGATTTGCTGTTTCCAGCCGAGGCGCGTCCGCGCTCGATCGCCCGCGATCTCTACGCTGGCATCAAGGACCTGCCCATCATCAGCCCGCACGGCCACACCGACCCGCGCTGGTATGCGCTGAACGAGCCGTTCTCCGATCCCGCGCAGCTGCTCATCGTGCCTGACCACTATATTTTTCGCATGCTGTTCAGCCAGGGCGTGCGGCTGGAGGCTCTCGGCGTGCCAACGCTCGATGGCGCGCCCGTCGAGACCGATGGCAGGGCGATCTGGCGGCTGTTCGCCGAGCACTATCATCTCTTCCGTGGCACGCCGACCCGGCTGTGGTTCGACCATGTGCTTGCGCATCTGTTTTGCATCGAAGAGCCGTTGAGCGCCGCAACCGCAGATCGCCATTACGACACGATCGCGACGGTGCTGCAGTGGGAGAACTTCCGTCCTCGCGCCCTGTTCGAGCGCTTCAACATCGAGGTCATCGCAACGACCGAAGGCGCGCTCGACGACCTCAAGTGGCACCAGATGATCCGCGACAGCGGCTGGGAGGGCCGCGTCGTCACCGCCTATCGGCCGGATGCCGTTATAGATCCCGATTTCGAGGGGTTTTCGGTCAATCTCGACCGGCTCGGCGAGATCACCGGGTGCGACACCGCGAGCTGGGCCGGCTATCTCGACGCGCACCGCCAGCGCCGCGCCTTCTTCAAGAGCTTCGGCGCGACCTCGTCGGATCATGGCCATCCTACGGCCGAGACCGCCAACCTTTCCGATGCTGCGGCGCAGGAGCTGTTCAACCGGATTCGCTCCGGCTCGCAGGACGAGCGTGAACGAAAGCTGTTTCGCGCCCAGATGCTGACCGAAATGGCCAAGATGAGCCGGGATGACGGGCTGGTGATGCAGGTTCATCCCGGCTCCTGGCGCAATCATTCGCCTGGAATTTTCCAGAAATTCGGCAGGGACAAAGGCTTCGATATCCCGACCCGCACCGATTATGTGACGGCGCTGAAGCCGCTGCTCGACTGCGTCGGGCTCGAGCGCGACCTGACCGTCATTCTGTTCACGCTTGATGAGAGCAGTTACGCGCGCGAGCTGGCGCCGCTGGCCGGCGTCTACCCGGCGCTGAAGCTCGGGCCGGCCTGGTGGTTCCACGACAGCCCGGAAGGCATGCGCCGTTTCCGCGAGATGACCACCGAGACCGCCGGCTTCTACAACACCGTCGGCTTCAACGACGACACGCGCGCCTTTCCCTCGATCCCGGCCCGTCACGACGTGGCGCGGCGGGTCGACTGCGCGTTCCTGGCGCGCCTCGTCGCCGAGCACAGGCTGCGCGAGGACGAGGCTCATGAACTCGCGAAGGAGCTTGCCTACACGCTCGCCAAGACGGCGTACCGGCTCTGAACGGGACGCTCCGATTTTTCAAAGGGAGGAAGTCATGTTGCATTTTTCGAAATTGACGGCGGCCACATTCGCCTTCGGTTCGCTGCTGATCGGCATTGCAAATGCCGAGACCGTGCTGCGATCCTCGGATACCCATCCGGACGGCTATCCGACCGTCGAAGCGGTCAAGTACATGGGCGACCTCATCAAGCAGCGCACCGCCGGCCGCTATTCGATCGAGGTCTATCACTCGGCGCAGCTCGGTGAGGAGAAGGACACGATCGAGCAGACCCAGGCCGGGGTCATCGACCTCGACCGTGTCTCGATGGGACCGTTCAACGGTATCGTGCCGGAAACCGCCGTGCCGTCGCTGCCCTACATGTTCCGCTCGGTCGAGCACATGCGCCATGTCATGGACGGGCCGATCGGCGACCAGATACTCAAGGCGTTCGAGGCGCATGACCTCGTCGGCCTCGCCTTCTACGATTCCGGCGCGCGTTCCTTCTACAACACCAAGAAGGACATCACCTCGATGGCGGACATGAAAGGCATGAAGTTCCGCGTCATCCAGTCCGACGTGTTCGTCGACATGGTCAACGCGCTTGGCGCCAATGCCACGCCGATGGCCTATGGCGAGGTCTACTCGGCGCTGCAGACCGGCGTCATCGACGGCGCCGAGAACAACTGGCCGAGCTTCGAATCCGCCAAGCACTACGAAGTGGCCAAGCACTACACCATGGACCAGCACCAGATCGTGCCGGAAGTGCTGGTCATGTCGAAGGCAAGCTGGGAGAAGCTGTCGCCGGAAGACCAGGCGATCGTGCGGCAGGCGGCCAAGGACAGCGTCGTGAAGATGCGCGAGCTCTGGGACGCGCAGGAGAAGAAGTCGCGCGACATCGTCGAGAAGGCCGGCGTCAAGGTCAGCGAGATCGACAAGCAGCCGCTGATCGACGCAATGAAGCCGGTCTACGACAAATATTTGTCGACGCCGGAACTGAAGGATCTGGCGGCGAAGATACAGGCCGAGAAATGAACGGGGCTAACAGGTCAGGCAGCGCGAGGACTCCTGCGCTGCCTTCGGACGCCCCTGCCACGAGAGGCTTCTGGCTCGCTGCCGAGCGCGTTCTCTCCGGGCTTGCCCGGCTGGCGTTGTGGGTCAGCGGCGCCGGCCTGACGCTGATGACGATCATCATCTTCTGGCAGGTCTTCTCGCGCTACATGCTGAACCGTTCGCCGAGCTGGACCGAATCCTTCTCGGTGCTGCTGATGGGCTGGTTCATCTTCCTGGGTGCCGCGGTCGGCGTGCGCGAGCGCACGCATCTGGGCTTCGACGTGCTGCTTTACGTCCTGCCTGCCTCGGCCAAGGCGGTGCTGCGCAGCATTTCCGATCTTGTCGTGCTGGCCTTCGGCGCCGGCATGATCGTCTACGGCGTGCAACTGGCGAGGCTGACCTGGAATACGGTGATGCCTTCGCTCGCCCTGCCGGGCGGCGTCAGCTTCCTGCCGGTCATCCTGGGAGGCGCGTTGGTCTGCCTGTTTTCACTGGAACGGCTGGCCGGGCGTTTTGCCGGCCTGCCCGTCGACGCCGACATCCATGCAACCGGCGAGGAGGTCTGAACCATGGCCTTGATGGTCCTTTTCGGCACCTTCGTGTTCCTGCTGGTCATCGGCACGCCGATCGCGTTCTGTCTGGGCGTCGCCAGCTTCGCGACGATCCTCACGCTAGGCCTTCCGCCGGTCGTGGTGTTCCAGCGGCTCAATTCCGGCGTCAGCGTTTTTTCGCTGATGGCCATACCCTTCTTCATCTTCGCCGGCGACCTCATGGTGCGTGGCGGCATCGCCGCGCGGCTGGTCGCGCTGGCAGGCTCACTGGTCGGCCATTTGCGTGGCGGTCTGGGGCAGGTCAACATCGCGGCGTCGACCATGTTCGGCGGCATTTCCGGCTCGGCGGTGGCGGATGCGTCGGCAGTCGGCGGGCTGATGATCCCGCAGATGAAGGCGCGCGGCTACGGCATCGACTACGCCGTCAACATCACCTCGGTCGGCGCCATCATCGCGCTTTTGATCCCGCCCTCGCACAACATGATCATCTACTCGATTTCGGCCGGCGGCCGTATCTCGATCGCGGATCTGTTCACGGCTGGCGTGTTGCCGGGTCTGCTGCTGGCGCTGTCGCTGATGATAACGGCCTATTGGGTCGCCAGCCGCCGCGGCTACCCGACGGAGCCCTTCGCGGGCTTCGGTCGGGCCTTGCAGCTGCTTGTCGCCGCCATTCCGGGCCTTATCCTGATCGCCATCATCTTCGGCGGCGTCAGGTCCGGCATCTTCACCGCGACCGAGAGCTCCTGCATCGCTATCGTTTACGCCTTCCTGGTCACGCTGATCATCTACCGCTCGATGAGTTGGGGTGACTTCGTCGCGGCGACGACGGCCTCGGTACGGACCACCGCCATGGTGCTGATGATTATCGGCTGCGCGGCGGCCTTCGGCTGGCTGCTCGCCTATCTCAGGGTGCCGGCGGCGCTAGTCGCCTTTCTGCAGTCGGTATCCGACAACAAGCTGGTCATCCTGCTGTTGATCAACATCGTGCTGCTCATTCTCGGCACCTTCATGGACATGTCGCCGCTGATCATCATCACGACGCCGATCTTCCTGCCGGTGGTCATGGCCTATGGCGTCGATCCTGTGCATTTCGGCGTGATCCTCATCCTCAATCTCGGCATCGGCCTTTGCACGCCACCGGTTGGCGCGGTCCTGTTCGTCAGCTGCGCCATTGGCCGCATTCCGATCTGGACGGCGATGCGCTCGATCTGGCCATTCTATGGCGCCGCCTTCGTGGTGCTGATGCTTGTCACCTACATACCGGAAATCTCATTGTGGCTGCCGAGCCTGTTCCATTAGGAGATCACCCAGGTGTCCGATATCGCAAACGACCTCAGGGTCGAGAGAAAACCCAAACTGTCGGAAACCGTCGTGGCGGCGATCCGCAAGCAGTTGCATGCGGGTGAAATCCTGCCCGGCCACAAGCTGCCGACCGAGGGCCAGCTGACCGAGACCTTCGGCGTCAGTCGCACCGTCATCCGCGAGGCGATGGCCAAGCTCGCCGCTGACGGCCTTGTCGAGCCGCGGCAGGGGGCGGGTGTCTTCGTCACCGAGCACATCTCGACCATGTTCGGGGCGCTGGCTGCCGACATGGGGGCCAAGGATTCGATCGCGCTCAACGTGCTCGAGGTGCGGCTGGCGATCGAGATCGAATCGGCCGGGCTCGCCGCCATCCGCCGCAACGCCGCGCAGGAAGCGGCGATCCAGGAAGCCTTCTTCGAGTTCGAGCGGCTGCTGCTCGACGGCCAGCCGACCGGACCCGCCGATCTCGCCTTCCATCGCGCCATCGCCAGCGCCACCAACAATCCGTTCTATGTCGAGATGCTCGACGTGCTCGGCCGGCGCGCCATTCCGTGCGACGTGACCTCGCCCTGGTCGACCGAGCTGGTGCAGTCCGACAGCTACCAGCGCGGGCTGCAGCGAGAGCATCTGGTGATCCTGAACGCGATCACGGCGGGCGATGCCGAGGCCGCGCGCGAGGCGATGCGTGCCCATCTCGGCGCCAGCCAGCAGCGCTACCGCGAACGCCTGCAGGCGCGGCAGGCCTATTACGCCAGTTCGACCAGGGCCGCCGCCGGCGAATGATCCACCGGAAGTCAGGACAGAGATGAGCCAGAACCACACAGACTACACATCGCGCTTCGCCATCGATCCGGCGGCCGCCGCCGCCATGGGAACGGACGAACTGCGCCATAATTTCCATATCGACGATCTCTTCCAGCTTGGCCGGATCAGCCTGACCTACACCCACTACGACCGGATGATCGTCGGCGGTGCCGTGCCGGTGGCGACGGCATTGCCGTTGGAAGCGATCAAGCCGACCGGCACCAAAGGTTTTCTCGATCGGCGCGAATTGATCGCCGTCAATATCGGCGGCGCCGGCTCGATCGAAGCCGGCGGCCAGTCCTTCGACCTGCGGGCGCGCGACATGCTCTATCTCGGCATGGGCTCCAGCGATGTGGCATTCGCTTCGGCAGATAAAGACGACCCCGCCAAGTTCTATCTGCTCAGCGCCCCGGCGCATCAGGCTCATCCCAGCCGGCTGATCCGCCTCGATGACGCCAAGCGCCTCGATCTCGGCAGCAAGGAGGCCTGCAACGAGCGCTCGATCTTCCAGTTCATCCACGCCGGGGGAACAAAGACCTGCCAGCTCGTCGTCGGCATGACGCAGCTGGCGCCGGGCTCTATCTGGAACACCATGCCGTGCCATGTGCATGACCGGCGCATGGAGGCCTATCTTTATTTCGACCTGCCCGAGGCGGCGCGCGTTTTCCATTTCATGGGCGAGCCGGACGAGACGCGCCATATCGTCATGCGCAACGAAGAGGTGGTGCTGTCGCCGGGCTGGTCGATCCATTCGGGCGCCGGCACGTCCAACTACGCCTTCATCTGGGCGATGGCGGGCGACAATGTCGACTACACCGATGTCGATGCCGTGGCGATGGACGCGCTGCGGTGAGCGACCTCACTGCCTTCAGCCTAGCCGGCAAACGCATCCTGGTCACCGGCGCCAACACTGGGATCGGCCAAGGCATCGCGGTCTCCATCGCGCGCGCCGGCGGCGCGGTGATCGGCGTCGGCCGCTCGTCTATGGCCGATACGGCGAGCAAGGTCGCGGCTCTGGGCGGCGAATTCAAGGCGGTCGCCGCCGACCTTGCCAACACCGGAGCGGCCGGACCGATGCTCGATCGTGTCTGGGACGAAAGCGGGCCGCTCGACGGGCTGGTCAACAATGCCGGCATCATCCGGCGCGCCGATGCCGTCGACCTGACGGAGACCGATTGGGACGATGTCATCGACGTCAATTTGAAGACGGTCTTCCTGCTCAGCCAGTCCTTTGCCCGGCGCGTCCTTGCCGACGGGGGCCGGGGCAAGATCGTCAACATCGCCTCGGTGCTGAGTTTCCAGGGCGGCATCCGCGTCGCGTCTTATACTGCCTCAAAGCATGGCGTGCTCGGCATCACCCGTTTGCTCGCCTGCGAGTGGGCGGCGAAAGGCATCAACGTCAACGGCATAGCGCCGGGTTATATCGAGACCAACAACACGCAGGCGCTGCGCGCCGATCCCGACCGCAGTGCCGCCATCCTCGGGCGCATTCCCGCCGGGCGCTGGGGCGAGCCGGGAGACATTGGCGATGCCGCCGTCTTCCTGCTGGCACCGGCCTCGAACTACATGCATGGCGCGGTGGTCCCAGTGGACGGCGGCTGGCTGGCGCGATGAGGAGATGACGATGACCGATCCGAAAATCTTCGCGCAAGCCGGCGAGGGTGCCTGGACGCCGACCCTGGACGGGAATCGCCGTCGCGTGCTGCTGTCCACCGACGAACTGATGATGGTCGAATTCGGCTTCGACAAGGGTGGCGTCGGCGCGCTGCATTCGCACCCGCACGTCCAGGCAAGCTACGTCGCCGAAGGCCGTTTCGAGGTGACCATCGACGGACGGACCGCAATCCTCGAGACCGGCGGCAGCTTCATCGTGCCGTCCGGCCTGGTGCACGGCGTCAGGGCGCTGGAGGCGGGACGGCTGGTCGACAGTTTCACGCCACACCGCGCCGATTTTCTCGCCTGACCGGGCCGGCGAGATTTCCCGGCCAATGAAAAAACCCGCACTTCCAAGGAAGCGCGGGTTTGTTGCCTGGGCGCCAATGGCGCCGCGGTACTCAAAACATCACCGCAGAACCGGAAACCTGCCGGATCATGGTGAATATAAACTTAATGCGTGTCAGGTGATGCGCCTGAGCAGGCCGAAAAGCCGTTCAAACGTCCTGCCATAGGGCGGGCGCAGAAGGGCTCCCGCGCTCAAGCGCGACTGCTGGAAGACCGGCTTCTCCTTGCTGAAGGTGCGGAAGCCCCACTCGCCGTGATAGGCACCCATGCCGCTGGCGCCGACACCGCCGAAGGGCTGGTTCTCCTGCACCAGATGCAGCATGCAGTCGTTGATGGTGACGCCGCCGGCGACGGTCTCGCGCAGGATGCGCCGGCGGTTGCCGCTGTCGCGCCCGAACCAGTAGAGCGCCAGCGGCCGGTCGGCCCGGTTCACATAGTCGATGGCGTCGTCGACCGTGGCGTATTCGACGATCGGCAGCACCGGGCCGAAAATCTCCTCGCGCATCAGCCGCAGGTCCGGCCCGGCGTTGCTGACCAGGGTCGGCAAAAGCTTCCGCCCCGTGGTGCCGAGGTCTTCGCCGGCCGGGTTGATCTCGGTGATGTCGGCGCCGGCCTCGCGGGCCTCCGCGATCATGGCGCGCAGGCGCTGGTAATGCCGGTCGCTGATGATGGCGGTATAGTCGGGGTTGTCGCGCAGCGAGGGATAGAGCCGCGCCACCGCGATTGCGAGCTTGGCAGCGACCGTGGCTGCCTGTCCCTTGGGCACCAGCAGATAATCCGGCGCGATGCAGGTCTGCCCGGCATTCAGCAGCTTGCCATAGGCGACGCTGGCTGTTGCCGCGTCGAGATCGCAGGAAGGGTCGAGGATCGCCGGCGACTTGCCGCCGAGTTCGAGCGTGACCGGGGTCAGGTTGGCGGCGGCGGCGATGGCGACCTGGCGTCCGACCGCGGTCGAGCCGGTGAACAGCAGGTGGTCGAAGGGCATCGAGACGAAGGCCTTGCCCATCTCGGCATCGCCGGTGATGACGCTGAGTTCATCCGGGGCGAAGTGCTCGCCGGCCAGTCTGGCCAGCAGTTCGGAGAAAGCAGGCGTCAATTCGGAAGGCTTTACCAGGACGCGGTTGCCGGCGGCGAGGGCCGCCGTGACCGGCGCCACGGCGAGCTGAAAGGGGTAGTTCCAGGGCGATACGACGCCGACCACCCCAAGTGGCTGCGGCAGAAGGCGGTTTTTGCCCGGCAGGAAGGGCAAGGTGGTGGCGACACGACGCTCCCGCATCCAGCCGCCGACATGCGCAAGGGCATGGCGAATGCCGGCGCGCACGACGAACAGTTCCGCAAGACGGGTCTCATGCGCCGAGCGGCCGCCGAAGTCAGCGTCGATCGTGGCGCAGATTTCGCTCTCATGCCGCTCGGTCAGCGCCAGCAGGCGTTTGAGACGGTCTTTCCTCAGGCCAAGGTCCGCAAAGGGTTGCTTCTCGAAAGCGGCGCGCTGTAGCCGGAACCGCTCGTCGAGAGCATCCTGTCTCACCTGCAGCATCGTGCCCTCCCGGCCTGATTGGCCAAGTTTACATCGCAGAGCGAAGGAATCCAGCGGGAGCGATGGTGTCGTTGGGGAAGGAGGCGCGATGATGCCCCGATGCCATAAGCGGCGTTGGCGATTTTGCAGAAGGTGGTGCGGCAGGCCTTGTGCAATCCTTGGTTGCATGCTGCAATGCTGGACGGGCAAGAGCTCGACACCAAGGGGGTTCGAATGAGCGGAAAACACCACATGCTGGCAGTGGCCGGCATTTTCTTAGTAACCGGCGCGATCGGCATCCTGTCCGCGATCGTCCTGCTGGCCTTTGGACATTCGCCGAATATTGTGGGTTCGGCCTCAAGCGTGGCCTACGTCATCGGTGGCTACTACTTCCTGAAAGGGTCAAGGCCGGCGAAGATTTTCCTGACGGTCATGGCGGCTCTCGCCACGCTGCTGGAAGCCGTCATCGGCATCCTCATGCTGAGCGATGGCCAGGTGCCGATAGGCCTGTTTATCATGCTGCTGGCGGTCCTTACCGGCTATTGCTTCCATGCGCTGCATCTGTCGAAGGCTCTCAAGGCCGAATTCGATCGCCGGTCCGAGACATATCGGTTGGAGAAGGGCAAGGCCGCCCAGCGCTATTATGACGAATTGGAGCAAGGCGGCAGCGGCGAGTGATGCCTGGGAGGGAACGATATATCTCTGTATCACCTTAGTCTGACCTGTCAGGCGGTCGTGCTCTGCACTGGTGCAGATCGGCGATATCGACCGTTGTGATCGGATGAGGGCTGCGCTACTCCAGGCCCTCACCCGGAGGTCGCTTTGACCGGTTTGCCTATCCTCTCCAATCCACGAAAAGCCGTTCCCAGTCCGGCGGTCGCCTGATGCAGGTAATGGCAGCGAGCATCCGCGCCGAGGATCCCAAGCGGCGCGTGCTGAAGGACGTGTTCGGCTTCGACGATTTCCGTCCCGGCCAGGCCGACGTCATGGACGCGCTGCTCGGCGGGCGCCATGTGCTGGCCGTCATGCCGACGGGGGCCGGAAAATCGCTCTGCTACCAGGTTCCGGCGCTGGTGCTGGGCGGGCTCACCCTCGTCGTCTCGCCGCTGGTGGCGCTGATGCAGGATCAGGTCGCGGCGCTGCGGCTTGCCGGGGTGGCGGCCGATACGATCAATTCCTCGCTCGACCGCGAGGCCAATGTCGCGGCCTGGCGCCGCGTCGCTTCAGGCCAGACGCGGCTGCTCTATCTGGCGCCGGAGCGGCTGATGACCGAGCGCATGCTCGAGGCGCTCTCCAGGCTCGACGTCAGCCTGATCGCCATAGACGAGGCGCACTGCATCTCGCAATGGGGTCCGGCATTCCGGCCCGAATATGAAGATCTGTCCCGGTTGCGCGGCATCTTTGCCAATGTGCCGATCATCGCGGTGACGGCGACGGCCGACGAGAGCACGCGCACCGACATCGCCGCTCGGCTGTTCGCCGAGCGGGTCGAGACGCTGGTGCTGGGTTTCGACCGGCCCAACATCAAGCTGGCCATCGAGTCCAAGCAGGACAGCAAGCGGCAATTGCTGCGGTTCATCGAGCGCCATGCGGGCAAGAGCGGCATCATCTATTGCCTGTCGCGCAAGAAGACCGAGGAGATGGCGGCCTTCCTCGAGAGGAACGGCGTCAGAGCGCTTGCCTATCACGCCGGCATGAGCAAGGAGGCGCGCGAGGCGAATCAAAACGCCTTCATGACCTTGTCTGGCGTCGTCATGGTGGCGACCATCGCCTTCGGCATGGGCATCGACAAGCCCGATGTCGCCTATGTCTTCCACACCGATATGCCGGGCAGCCTGGAGGCCTATTATCAGGAAATCGGTCGTGCCGGCCGCGACGGACGCGAGGCCGAGGCGCATATGCTCTACGGTCTTGGCGACATCCGCATGCGGCGGCTGTTCATCGATGACGAGGACGCCTCGCCCGAGCACAAGAGACGGTCGCATCGCCGGCTCGACACGCTGATCGGTTATTGCGAAACGGCGCAATGCCGCCGCCAGGTGCTGCTCGGCTATTTCGGCGAAGAGGCTCAAGCCTGCGGCAATTGCGACAACTGCCTCGATCAGGCGCCGCGCGCCGATGGCAGTGCCGAGGCGCGGAAAATCCTCGCGGCGGTCGCGCAGAGCGGCGAGCGCTTCGGCGCGGCCCATGTCATCGACATCCTGCTTGGCCATGAGACCGAGAAGGTGCTGGCGCGGGGCCATCAATCGCTGAGCAGTTTTGGCACCGGCGCCGCGCACAGTAAGACCGTGTGGCTGTCTCTGATCCGGCAATTGGTTGCCGGCGGGTTCCTGATGCCGGATCCCGAGGGCCATGGCGGTCTCGCCATCTCCGAAAGCGGCCGCGCGCTCGGCCGCGGCGAGGTTGAATTCCGGTATCGCGTCGAGAACCGCGACCCTCTCACGCGCGGCAGGAAGCGTTCCGGGGAAGGCTCTCCCGCCGATGCCGAGGGCGTGGATGCCTCGCTGCTGGCGGCGCTCAAGGCGCTGCGGCTGCGGCTGGCCAAGGAGCGCCAGGTGCCGGCCTATGTGGTGTTTTCCGACCGCACGCTGATCGACATGGCCGCCCGCCGCCCGCGCGACCTCGACGCCTTCACCGAGGTGAATGGCGTGGGCGGGGCGAAACTCAAGGAGTTTGGCGAGGTTTTTCTGGCCGCGATCGCGGGGCATCGGCCCGACGGGGCAGGCTGAGGATCAGGCTTGGCGATGGGACTGCCTTCAGCTGCTGTTAGGCTACCCCGCCTCCGCCGAAACGACGGCCACCGCCATACTTCCGACGGTGTACCGATTGTTTGCGGATCGAACTTACCCACCCGCTCTCTTCTCCCAGACGACGACATGCGTCTTCGGCAGACGGGATCTGAGGCGTTTCTATGGGATTGTCATTTGAGGATGATGTAGAGCGGGATGAGGATTGCCAAGGCGGCGACGCCAATAGGTTAGTGATCATGCGCCGCCGCAGCGACGTGTCGGAATCTACGCAAAACCCGCCCCTCATTATTGCGCCAACTCAGCATCGCGTAATCAAGGCGCGAGCGCAGGTATCGGCTAAATAGATGCTCAGGTTAGTCCGGCAGAGGATTATGAAGGCGCGAACGGCTACGTGGCCTCGTCCACCAGAGCAGCGCCGGCCCGATAGCGATGCAGCGGCTCGGCGTCCTTGCAAGAGTTGCCTGATGGCGCCGAGCCTAACCGGCGAGAGACTGGTAGGGGCCACGGCATCCCGCTGGCCAGGATGATCATGCGCCTTCCTCCAATAGAAGCGAAGTTATCCGAATGAATGAAATAGGAGGTATCCTTAGCGCGACCACGTCAGCGCCTCGCCAGTATGATCAACGCGGCTGAAACGATCGCCATCACGATCATGAACAGCGCACCGACCTCAGCCAATTTATACATCAGGGGGTCAGTGGGGAGCGGGTCGTTCGCCATGCGAGCGATCAACCGTCGGGCACGTTCGTCCTCTTGGCGAGTTTCAGATTTCGCCTTGCACGCATCAAGCAACTCTTGGGCGTAAAGTTGTCTGGAGTCTTCCGAAGCGACCTGCGAATTGGTGTCCAACCAAACTTTGAACAAGTCGGGCTTGATGCGCATGGTAGCGTAGCTTAGCCCCTCCAAGCTCTCCATATGCGTCGCATCGAAATTCGCGTGCCACTCTTCCCAAGTCAGGGGCATATCATCGGCACCAGGAAGTTGCCGGATAAGTGGATAATCTTCTGGGGTGTAGACCGGCAATACCCGCACCACTTTCTAACCCGCCAAGGCGCGCACGATGGCGAAGCCCACGCCGATCGCAAGGCCCGTGGCGAGGCTTTCGGCAATGCGGATGACAAAGGCGCCGTAGCGCTCGCGCAAACACGCTGGCGGGGCTCTCAGGACAGCAGGAATGTCGAAAGTGCGTTCCATGCCGAGCAACATAGATCGAAACCGGGAATCTATGAATCCCCTCGATATGGCGTCATCGAACCCGGACGGGGGCGGTCAAGACGGTTTTAGCAGTGATCTCGCGGACCACAACTGGTTAATCAAAATCCGGTTAAGCGAAGTAATATCATTATGCAAGCGAAACGAATTAGCCCGGCGACCTCGGCTTCCGGACTTTTTGTGGGCATGCGACGGTTGTTATTGATGTTGTGGCGGAGAGGGAGGGATTCCCTTTCACCTCTATGATACTGAAAATACTAGTCTTTTCGCGCTTTTTGTTACACAGTTTGTTACACAGCTACAACTACGATTTATAACCGCTCTAAGCTCGCAGCTTTTGGGCTCGCCTGCCCAATCCATCCGATCTGTCGAAACCGATGGCTTGTAGGACACTCCCGCGTGTGTACGTTGGGGCTTGGGTCAGAAGGTGACCCACAGCAAAGACGGGAGCGCCGCAGCGCAAAAGATCTCATCGGTCAAGGAACAGATAGTGAAGTAGCCTGTGACAATCGGCGCCAGCATCACCTCCAAAGCCGACCAGGAAAAACCCGCAAAAAACGTCGCCCTCAGATACCCCGTCGGCAATGAATATGGGACCGAAGTTGCGCGGCAGATCGGGCGTTAGATGCCTTCATGACATCTGAACCTGAGCAGGCTCCTACGCCGCGAGCCGGCACATTTCCGAACGGAGTTTCGTCCGGCTGCGCAAAAAGGTGCCCTGTCGAGACTTACTTGTTGGCCAAATGGCTTAGCAGGGACGAACTCGTGAAGAGATTGATAATGCAACACTATCAGTCGTTGTGCTGATCCGACAGGCTGTGCGTTTTGGCACGAAAATCATGGCGAAAAGCGCACCGGCACTTTACTCTCCAAATTATGATTCGCCTCGATCCCGCGACCGCCAGCTCCTCTGCGCCGCCCTCCGTTCCCGCGTGGGCGATCACAAGCGCCGGCGCGCCGAGTGACGGCGACGCCGCCTTCCGGGCCGGCGCCGCCCTGGGTGCCCTCGACACGCTCGCCCGCGCGCAGGCAGCCTGGGCCGGCGCTTGGCGGCAGCGGCTGGCGGTTCGCTGCGCCGCCTCCAGCATGCGGCTCGCCGGCCGCGCCGAGGATGCGGCCGCCTTGCGCGATGCCTGGCATTTGCGTCCCCTAGGTGCTGACCCCGGTCCCGCAGGCGCCGTCTTTGGCGCCTGGCGGCAGTTGGCCAGGCAGCCGCCCGCCGCTACGCCCGGCCGGCTCGGGAAGATACTCGACCAGCTTGGCCTCCATTGGGACGGCGCCGCGCTCGCCGACCTTTGCACGCAGATCGAAAAACTCGGGGTATCCCAGCGGTCGGCGCCATTCGACGCCGCGGCGATCGCCGCTGAGGTCGTCGCCATGCGTCCCGATGCCGAACTCTTTGGCTGGTGGCTCGCCGACCTGGTACTGGCGCAACGCCTGGGCTGGCCGCAGCCCCTGCCGCTCCTAATGGCGCAGGGTTTTGGACCATCTTTCCGCACCGAGGCCGGCGGTGGCCGGCGCATCCGGCCCGGGGACAAGAATTTTGAGCGGGCGGTTTGCATCGCGCTCGTCGCGGCCGCCGCGGACGCTTGTCGGTTGGCCGCCGAGCTGTCGCGCCGGGCCGAAAAACTCCTGGCGGTGGCGCCGAAACTGCGCGCCAAAGGCGCCGGCGACGTAATCTTTCTGCTGCTCAGTGAAGACGCCGTGTCCGGATCGCTGACGACGGACAATCTGTCGCGCTTTGCATCGCGACGGCTGTTCGAACGGCTGCAGCAACTGGAGGTCGTGCGCGAGCTCTCCGGCCGCCCCACATTCCGGCTGTTCGGGCTGTAGCGATGAGCGAAGCGTCCGCCCGCCGCAAGCCAAACGATCAGCCGGCGCTGCTCGACACCGAACTGGAACATCTGCCGCCGGAGCTGCGCTGGTGCGAATGGATGGCCCGCGTCGAAGCGGTGATCTTTGCGGCAAATGAACCGGTGACACGTAGTGTCCTCGCGCGGGTGGTGGGAAAAAACTGCAATATCGAGCTGATCATCGACGACATTCGCGCCGAACTCGCCGGCCGCCCTTACGAGCTGGTCGCGGTCGCCGGCGGCTGGCAGCACCGGACCAAAAAGGTTTTTGGCGACGCCATTCACGCAGCCTTCGGCACGGCAGCGGGCGAGGGAGCAAAAGAACTGTCGCAGGCGGAGGCGCTTGTCTTGATGTGCATTGCCTATTTCCAGCCGATCACCCGTGGCGAGCTGTCGAGCTTTTTCGGCAAGGAGGTGTCACGTGACCTGATCGGCGTGCTGCGCGCTGAGCAGCTGGTCGCCTCGGGGCCGCGCAGCCCGCAGCCGGGCGCGCCCTACACCTATGTGACGACCAAAACTTTTCTGTCGCAGTTCGGGCTCGACACGCTGCGCCAGCTGCCGGATTTCGAGGCGCTCGAGGACGCCGGGCTGCTGTCGAAGGAGAAGCTGCTGGCCGGTAACATCATCCCAGGGTTTGCAGATATCGACGATGATGGCGCCAGCGCCGCGCTCGACGAATAGATGATCCCATCACGGCGGGACACACGCGATCTCGCCGCTCGTCACATAGAAGATTGCGCCACGCACGCCGTCTGGTCTCGCCGTCTGGGTCCTTCGCGTGACGGAAGGGAGGTGGCGGCACGCGTCCGCTTGTCGATGAAGGATAAGCGAACAGGCAATTGATCGAGCCTGGTCGCACATGTCGATCACCATTGAGAGCTCTCGAAGGGAGAAAGTTCAATTGAACCACGTCTACCTTGAGCTTCTCGCGACGATTGAGGCGTTAAGATCCAGCCCATCGGGGCGACCATTCAGACGCTGATGGACAAGGTTCGCGACCTTTCACAGACGATCAAAGCCCTGAAAGACGATCTCCACCAGACAGCCGGCTATGGCCTGCTAAGAACCTAGCCAGCCGGCGAGTGCCCATCCCGGCCATTGTCAGCGAGGCGGCCATCCCAACAAGATCGCCTTGCCGCCACCGCCAATGGCGGATGCTGACAGCAGCGCCATAAGAACGCCAACGTAGATGGGGAAGATCATCCTCGGGCTATTCGTCCTTCCAAATGACAGTCTTCCCCCGAAAATCCCAATGAAATTTGAGGTTGGCTTTCAGTACCTCGGTGGGGATCCTCGGCTCGATCGCTGTGTGGAGAGCGTTATACGTTTCTCGGCAGAAGCTCGGCGGCGGGACATTCAGCTTGTACCCCGACGGGTACCTAAAATCTTGCTGAGAATTCATCAGGTCAAGGTTGTTGGCAATCATCTTCACGTTCCCAATCGGCGGCATTCCTAGGGCCACTGCGGCTTCGTAAATGTCCTCGATCTTGTGACCGAAGCCGAGCCGGAGACCGCGTTTCGACACGCCCTTTGAAGCTAGATACGCTTTCAAGAGGAGTTCTAGGGCATGCGAAAATAGAAAATAACGGGCAAAAAGATGCGCCTTTTCCGACTCCGAGCCTAGATGGTTGAAAGCCTCGAAGTACTCCTTCGTCCGCTCGAGGAGATCTCCCGCATAAAGCGCCAACGGCTGTGACACGGTGACCCTCGGGCGCGCCTTGACCTTCGGCGTCTCAGGTCCACTCTTGGCCATCTCAGATTATCGGCTTAATTCCGGTGCCGGTATGCGACAAAGCCGAACAGAGTAGCCGCTGCGACGTTGAAGATTGCCCACAGCTCGCGCGGCAAATGAACCGGCATGAACGGGTTGAAGATCGCTGCCGCTCCAAACAGCGCCCAAGCCAGGGTGCGATTTTCAGGGCCTGATCGCCACACCATGGCTCCGCAGTAGATCCCGGCGAAAAAGACCACCACGCGGAGGAATTGGTAATAGCCGTACGGCCATGGCGCTACCGCCAGCAGCGAGGCAATAGCTACACAGATGCAGACCAACCGGACCGTTCCGGCCGGCGTCGAAAAGCATTATTTTCAGCAAACTTGATCCTCAAACGCCCAGCACGGTTGTTAGTGGAGTTTCGGCGCCCGCCATATATTTGAAAAGCCAGATTGCCCAAGTGATCGGCCAAATGAACGCCAACATCGCATCCAGGCTCAAGTTAATCAGGATTTTTACGACCACTGATGCATGGCCCTGCCATGTGTCGACGACATTCATCACGTAGGTGATCGGCCCGCCCAGCATGAAGAGGAGGCCCAGCGGAGCTGACATGATGTTCTTCAGCATGTTTGTGTCCCTCAGAAAGGCGTGACCTTCAGTGACAGTGATACGCGCCGGTCTTATGGTTGGTATGGCAACCGTTGGCATCAGTGCCGCCACTGTGTGCAAACGCGCCGGTCGCGCAAGCGATTATTGCAGCGGCCATAGCCGCGAGAAATGTTGTTTTCATTTTATTGCCCTCCCAAAGTATTTCAGACAGAGCACTATTGCCGGTCGGGCACAAGCTGCTCGTGGCACTGTGAACACAAATAGGATAGATGCTCCTCTGTGCAGGCCAAGATCGGGCGAGGAGAATACTTTGGATGGATTGCGATTGATGCACGTCCCGTTGGCGATCCTGCTGACATGGCCAAGGGTGGCGACGGCAAATGAATGCCTCTCGAAGTACACCAAGACCGACGTCTGCGCCTACGCAAAAAAAATGCAAACCGAAATGGCTCCAGCATTGCCCATGCTGATCAGTTCGAACATCTCCGTTCGGAGCATCATCGCAATCGGGCCAAGGATCGTTTTCAACGCCACCTGGGCTCAGACCGATGCGGAAGTAGACGCCAAATTGTTGGCTGCTGGCGTCTCGCGGCCGGTCTATGTCCAGAAGATCGATGAAATGACCAAAAACTATGTCTGTCGTGCGGAGGAACTATCTGCCTTCGTTCGCCTGGGCGGTGAGATCCAGTACACGTATACGACTGTGGATAATTTCCCAGTCGCGAACCCGCTCGTAGCACTCTGTCCTTAGAGCATCGCAGCACGGCTCATGACATGACTAGTCGCGGCCGATCAACCAGTTGATCAGCAGCCATGATCATTTGTTGGAACTCAATTGAGCCTGATCCGCACTAGCAAGTGGATAGAAGTGAATGTGCGGTTGCCCTTTAGCTCTACTATGCATAGAAACCACTCTGCCGGGGGGCGTAAAGTTGGGGTTGTGAGTGCGTGGGCTCTAAATTCGAAAAACTAAATAAGTTGCGTGACTCACTGCGAGAATCCAACCACGATTTTCGGGCGAGCACTCAGCTATTCAACAGCCTGGACCCTGCCAAGATCGACGGCGACCTGGATGTCATTAACCGCGGAAAGCAGCGCGGCGAGGTGAACCAACCCCCGAAAACGGCAAAGAATCTCGACGATGTCGAACATGCCATCGTGGAACGCGTTGAGGATGAGAAGAAGGCTGCGCATCACACTCTTGAGGACAACCTGCAACTCCTTGGAGGTCGTCTTGCCGGCCTCGATTTCGAGGAACAATTCGGTCTAATCCGTCAGACGAATGCCGCTAGCGTTTCGGACTTCAAAGCCTCGGTCGCCGTGGGCCTCGATGAACTTCACGGCCTGAGAAGGGCCCTGAACGACGCCGAAAAAGAGCATGCATGGTTTAAGGAGAAGCACGGTCTCGTTCGTGCCGCGCGTGTGCAGCACGGTGCCGCTCACATTTTCCGGCTATCGCTTCTGCTATTTCTGTTTCTGGTCGAGACAGCGATGAACGGCAACTTCCTGGCCAAGGGCAATGAGCAGGGATTTTTTGGTGGCATCCTTGAGGCTGCGGCATTCTCTTTCATCAACATCGGGGCGGCTTTGCTCCTGGCGGTTTTCTGCGCTCGTCTCGTCACCCATCGGTCGTTTTTCGTAAAATTCGTTGGGATCATTTCAATCCTTTTCTATATCGGCTTGGCGATTTCGATAAACTTGGCGCTAGCGCACTACCGTGAGGTCAGCGGCTCGCTCGCTGACGGCGCCGGCGCTGAGGTCATCCGTAATATGCTCGCCAATCCAGCGGGTCTCACGGACATCAAGTCCTGGTTGCTGTTTGCGATCGGCCTGATGTTTTCGCTTTTCGCTTTTATCGACGGCTGGTTCGTGCTCGACCCTTACCCAGGCTACACTGGCGTTGAAAATCGGCTCGTTCGACGGCGCGATGACTACATCGATCGAAAGAAGGAACTGATCGAAGAGCTGCAGGATGTCCGCGACGACCACAACGAAAAAGTGGAGGAAATCGTCAAGCAGCTTGGTAGTCGCCGGCGCGAGCACCGCGCGATTGTCGATCATCGATCGAGGCTTCTGGCTCTTTTTGCGCAGCATCAAGACCAATTGGAGCGAGCCTGCAATCAGCTTTTGTCGATGTATCGGGAAGCCAACATCCAGGCGAGGACCGAGCCGGCGCCCAAGCATTTCGGAACGCCCTACAAACTTGATCGCATCAAGCCATACGTCACCGGCGAGCGGGAGTGGAATGAGGGAGATGTTGGCGCATCAATTCGCCAGGCGCAGGAGGAACTCAACGAGCAGGTTCGTCTGATTGGTCAGGAATGCGAACGGGGAATTGAGCAGTACCGAGATCTTGATAAGCTTCACCCGGACAGCGTGAATGTCTAGGCGAACCCGCAGACGCAAGAAAGGCAATGCGGGTACCATTGCCGCGGCCATTGCCCTTGGTGTGCTATCCGTTGCGATGTTGGCCGGCTTCGGCTGGATGTGGACCAGGTCTGGCAATGGCCATATCGACGCCAACACGAATTGCCCATTGGACGGACCCTCCAGCCTGACCGCCGTCCTCATCGACGCCACTGATCCAATTTCGGCAACGACGATGGCTGATCTCAAGAACGAGTTCCGAAAGACCATTGGGCAGGTCGAGCCGGGTGGGTATGTGAGGATTTATACCCTGAGCTCGGCGCCTGGTGAGCTGACGGTGATGTTCGATGGATGCAATCCCGGTGATGGGTCGACCGTCGATAGTTGGACCAACAATCCTGCGCGGCGTCAAAAGAAGTGGGAAAACGCCTTCGGCGATCCTTTGAACAAACTTCCCGATGAAATCCCGAATGCGGCTTCCGCGAGCCAATCTCCGATCATGGCTGGAATTCAGAAAATCAAGCTGTCGCTCTTCGATAGCAGCTTGGCCAAACAGGGCAGTCCCAAGCGATTGGTGGTCGCCTCTGACATGATCGAGCATACGACGATTTACTCGCAGTACCGATCGGGACTGGATTACCAAAAATACCTCAACAGCGCCGCCGACCGCACATATGGGACGTCGCTGGATGGGGTGGGCATCACAATTCTTTATATCGATCGGGCAAAGAAGCCATTTCAGACCCTGGATCACGCGGAGTTCTGGACACATTGGGTCCAGAACCATCACGGCGAGTTCGAAAAGCTGGTTGGCTTGGATGGGTTAAACTGATGGCGAGAGCGCACGACAAACCTTTGCTGGATCATCCACGTCTGCCGGTCGTGGTTTTCGCGGCATTGACACTCGGCGGGTGTGTATTCATCGCCATTGCAAAACTCTCAGGCGTAAATCCGATCGTCGCGGCGGTAGCACCGGCCTGCCTGATGTTTTTCTATCTCGGGGTTTCGATCTTTGCTGGAAAGCTACAACTGCACGACGAGCAGACCGGCGATAACCTCTACTATATGGGCTTCCTGTTCACCCTGACGAGCCTTGGGGTCTCGCTGTTTCAGTTTGGAACGGAAGGCTCAACCGACACGATCGTCCAAAATTTTGGCATCGCGATCACGTCGACGATCACCGGTATTGCTCTGAGGGTTTTCTACAATCAGATGCGGCGCGATCCCGCGGACATTGAGCGAACGGCGAGGCACGAACTTGCCGACATGACACGGCGTGTAAGAGCCGAGATGGAAAGCGTAACCAGGGAGTTCGCCGACTTTCGTCGTGTCAGCCATCAAATGCTCGAAGAGGGCTTTGCAGAGATTGCCGAGCAAGCGGCACGCAATGGGGAGCACATTCGATCTGCCCTGGACAATATTGCCATGGAATCGATCAAGCCTGTCCAAGAGGCGTCTGCCAAGCTCAGTGACGCGTTGCAGCACAATTTCGGGCAAGTCGAAACCCAGTTTGCTTCGATAGCGAACCGCGTTGGAGCTGCAGCGGATTTGCTGGATAAAGCCAACAGCTCGATGTCCGACTCTGTTGGAAAGCTCGGTGATCAAGCCGACAATATGGCTGCCAAGCTGGAAAAGGTGGTTGTTCCTGATGAGGTGCTGAAGAACGATCTGGCGCCGATGGTCAAGCTCCTGGGTAATGCTGTCGCACAATATGCGATAAAAACCGAAACAGCCTCGCAAGAGCAGCAAACGCGGATGACCGGTCTTGCCGACGCAGTGATCAAGGTGGCGACTGGAGTGGAGAGAGCGGCAGCGGCCGCAGAAAAGACCGCAGAAACTGTCCAAGCGCAGCAGCGTTTGACTGAGGAGTTCATGGCTGTGATGCAGAAACACAGCAATGAAACACGCGGCCTCGTCGCAACCCTTACACAACATAGCCTCCCGGCCGTGCGCACGCCCCAGCCTCTGAGCAATGCGATAGCGAACGATGTCGAGCGAGTGGCGGCACCTTCCACTGTTGCCTCCCCTGTGGAGACGCCAATCAAGGTTTCGGATGACACGGAGGGCGACACCTTCCGATCGTTAAGCAGTCCGGCGGAGGTGGAGAAGGGTGAACCGCCAAAGAGAGCAAGTTGGTGGGGCAGGTGAGTGAGGTTAGCGGAACAGCCATTACGTTTGAGCGCAAGGGCTATGGCCGCGGCCTGATACTCGGCCTGACGATGGCTGAGACGATGCTGCTTCTCGTTTTCTGCCTTTTGCTTGCTGCAGGCGCGCTCATCGCCAAGACAAAGAAAGAGGCTGCGGCAGCGCAGAAGATTGCGCAGTCCCTCAATGAGAACGCTCGCAAGCTTGACGAGGAAAACAAGCGGTTGCTGGCTCAGCTGAATGCCATGGTCAAGCCTGCAAGTCGACGCAATGTACCAGATCAAGAATGGCGTGAATTGGTCCGGGCCAAAGAGGCCGCAGAGGCAATCAAAAAAGTGGGACTGACCCTTGAGGAAGCGGTGAAAAGCGCGCCGGCCGCCAAAGTCCTCTCTGACAACGACGTCGACGTTGATCAGGCCAAAGCCATGATCGAGAAGATGAAGGTTCTGCGCGAGCTCGGCTACGTTGGCACGGGCAAGACGTCCAAGGATCTTGCTGACGCACTGAAGAAGGCAAGGAACGAGGCCTCTGCTGACAAGCCACACGATTGGCCACCGATCATCAGTCTTAGCGAGCTCGATGGCTATAATTTCGATACTGGAATTGCGGAGCTTTCCGGTGGCTTCAAAACGAAGTTGCGGCAGATGTCGAAGACCATTGCTGGAATTGCAACTTCCTATGGTGTGGACGTCATTGAGGTGATTGGCCACACGGACGAGCAGGCGATGTCCGGTGACTCATCGAATATGGACAGAGGCCTTCAGCCCGTACTGGCGCGCAAGATGGACATTGGCACACTCCATCCTGCCGACAATGCCGGGCTTGGATTAGCGCGAGCGATCTCCGTCACAGGCATCCTGCGCGATATGCCGGAACTGAAAGGCTTCACCATCCTGCCAATGTCCGGCGGCCAGTTGATATTGCCTGGCGACCGGCTCACCGACGGCGCACAGGCCGGCGACGTCAAGGCGAGGAGGCGAATTGAGATCAGGGTCAGGCAACGTTCGCGAGAGACAGATATTGGACTGGTTCCGGTACCAAAGTTGTGAGGCGAACTGCCCTTGGGTTTCGCTCACAGGGCTTGGGGGGGATTGCGGGGATGGGGTTTTACGTTCGAAAATCGATTAGTGCGGGACCTTTCCGCTTTAACTTCTCGTCTGGCGGGGTTGGCGCGTCCGTTGGCGTGCAAGGTCTTCGTATCGGGACTGGCCCACGAGGGCATTATATTCATGCAGGCGTCGGCGGTCTCTACTACCGAGGCACTTTGGGAAAGCGCAGCGCCAAGCAGACGCTGCAACTGTCTGAATTCCCATCTGGGCCAAAGCCCCATCCAACATCCTCACCCGTGGAATATGTCAGCGGTGGCGTCGTGATGAGAGAAATCGAGTCCGCCGATGTGATCGAGATGCGTGATGAGACATTTGCCAATGTGCTTGATGAAATCAATGCGAGGCAATCGCAGACGCGAATGTCGCTCATCCTGGCCGTGCTGTTTGGGATCGCCGGATTGATCGCAGGCGCAATGCTGGGAGGTGGGGTGGCGCTGATCGGTATTGCTGCCTTTTTGCCGGGCATGCTTATTGGCAACTGGTTGGACAGCTACCGCCGGGTGAGCGTGCTCTACTATGATTTGGAGCAGGACGCGGAGGCGGCCTACGGGCGACTTGTCGCCGCCTTTGACACGCTCACACGCTGCGCGGCGAGTTGGCATGTCGCGGCTGGTGGCAAGATAGAGGATCTGACGACTTGGAAGCGCAATGCGGGAGCCACGATGTTGGTCGATAAAAAGTCGACGACGCTCCAAGCTTCCTTGCCGACGGTTGTTCGCAGCAATGTCACACCACCGTCGATACACGTCGGCCGGCAAATCCTTTATTTCATGCCAGACATGATTTTGGTGAAGGACGGAAACCAGTACGGTGCCGTTGGGTATGGAGACCTCAGGACGCAATTTGCCCCCAGCAATTTTATTGAGACCGGCAAAGTTCCATCTGATGCTGAGATCGTGAGCTATACCTGGGCTCATCCCAATAAGAATGGCGGACCCGACAAACGCTTCAGAGATAATCGGCAGATCCCTGTCTGTCGCTACGAAGCCTTGCGGTTTTCTAGCCCATCCGGGCTCAACGAGCTGGTGGAATTTTCCAAGACAAACGTCAGCCAGCCCTTTTGCCAGGCTCTATTGGCACTCGCGCAAATGCACCGAAACGCTGGTGGCCAGTCCGGCTTGCTGAAAGCGCGCTAAGGAATTGGCTTGGTCAGCAAATGCCTTCGCACGGAATTCCGTCGCCGTCCCGGTCCAATTTGGGTCCCCAGCTACAGTTATTGAGATACCAGCGCGCCTCATCGCATGAGGAGATTTGCTTACAATAGCGACGCGGTTGACACGAATAGCTCTGAGCTATTTGGCGACGGCCTGTAAGGCCGTAGGATGTGTCATTACCGGGTTTATTGTTGGCTGCATGTGTTGCTCGCCAATCCCAAGGGGCTGTGAAAGTGCCAACCCAGATGCCAATCTTGGCCCTTTGGGCATCTGCCTGTTGTGACGCGTAACTACCATGGCTGTATCGAGGCCAATCCAGGGCATAACCCTGTTCGACCATCCAAGACGCAATGCTAGCACCGTCCGCCCGCTGACAATCACCAACGAAGCGGTTGTAACGATCCCACGAAACAAAGTTGCACTGGATGGGTCGGGATTGACTGAGGAAGATGTCCAGTGCTTCTGCGGATTTGCGGCCGCATGGGTATTCTTGCCCGCTTGCGTCGCTGCAGTTTTGGCTGCTTTCAGGTGCGTCGATGCCATTGAAACGAATACGCTGTCCGTGGATCTCGATCGTGTCCCCGTCAACGATGGACGCTACGCCGACGATAGGCTTCGGTTTTGACCCGAGTGCGCTTGCTGTATTGGGTCCCGCGATCTGGTTGCCCCACCCTGTAAAGTAGGAGGTGACATAAGCGCCCACTGCTAGCGTGATCACCAGGATCGCGGCTAATGATTTATGTGAAAAGAAACGCTTGCGCATAATTGAAACCCGGCCGCGTCTTGGCCGCGAGCTGCGGCGATGGGAATAGCGATCGCGATTCAATTTTCGATCCTTTGCGAAGCTGCCAAATGTTTTGCTAGCGCGTCTTTGACTTCTTGGCTGCTGCTTTCTTGGGCGCGGCTGCTGTGCGACCGAGGCCAATCGATTTTGCCAATCTGGAGCGATTGGCTGAATAGTTAGGCGCGACCATGGGGTAATCGTTGGAGAGGCCCCATTTTTGGCGATAGGCGTCGGGCGTCAGTCCAAAATGCGTGTTCAAGTGTCTCTTGAGGGACTTGAACTTTTTGCCGTCTTCGAGGCAGACGATGTAGTCTGGAGTGACTGAGCGCTTGGGGTTGACCGCGGGAACTTGGTCGGGTTTTTCCGGTTCGGACGGCTGGCCGATACGCGCTAATGACGAATTGATGCTGGCAATAAGGTCCGGCAATGAGGAGACCGGCACTGAATTCTTGCTCACATAAGCCGCAACGATATCGGCGGTAAGCTCCATCAGCGCGGTGGCCGTATTTTGGATTTCAGTCACTTCATGGCTCCGGACTTCTGCAGTGAAATCCCGATCTATTACTTATCGGCTAAAAAAACCAGTAGAGGGAGGATACTAAATGCCAGGCGCTAATAGTGATGGATGTTAAAGCGCCAATCAGAATGCGGAACCACGAGAGACGGTGGATTGATTGGGCGCGGCGTTTTCTTTGTATGACCAGGAAAGCGGCTTGAGGCTCACAGGCGGATGCATTTAGATTTGGACGAGTAGGACCTACGCATGACATTTTCGAAAGACCCGCCGCCGGAGGTTAAGCCCCAGAAGGATAAGGCAAAGACTGGATCTGAATTGGACCGCGTTCCAAGTGCGGGAGCCATTCGGGTCCGCAACGGACTCTCTGTGTCAGAAAAAGACATTGTGGAGGCGGCTAAATACGGGGGCAGGGAGCGAGAATCCTCGTCGGATAGCGACTAGGCAAAGGGGGCCAAGAATGCAGGCTCTGACCCATATCACACGTCGCAATATTGGACGGTGTCCAGAAGTGATCGCAGTCGTTTCTAATTGAACACGGCTGTTTTTTCTTGCGCGAACGCTCTACGCGGGCTCTAGCTGGTTCTCCTTTCAAAGGGGATGTAAGTCTTGGACGTAAAACAGTCAGTCTTCCAAAGCGATCTCCCTCTAAAGGAGAAACTCGAGCGCGCCAGGATGGAGTTGCTCGATCTTTCCGCCCGCAATCGACTTTTGAATGTGCCGCGGTTTTCCAAGAGCGCGAAGACGATCGATATCGTCGATGAGAAGTCGTCCGAAATTTATCGATTGCTGGTGACCGAAGGAAAGGCTTTTACCTTCCTGGCCGGCAAGCCCGATAGGCCGAAAGCGGGCCAGGATGAAAGCAGCCCTCCAGACGAAGAGATCGACTATTCCCCCGTCGCTCTCGCCCAACCAGAGGACGATGGAGTCGATAACAGAGGGATATCCGCGCGGCACTCGGACACCAAGCTGCAGACGCGTATGACCCCAACTGGGCTGCAGCGGCGGCTCCTTGATCTCTACCATGATGCCCGCACACTCGAGGAAGAGCAGGGCGTCAATATCCTCTTTCTGGCCCTTGGAATGCTGAAGTGGATTGACCCGAACAACAAAGAGAACATCCGTCAGGCCCCCCTCATTTTGGTGCCGGTTCGGCTTGAGCGAGGGGCCGCTGGAGAAAAATTCCGCCTACGAGCCCGGCCGGAAGATCTTACCGCAAACCTCTCCTTGGAACTCTATCTCGACCGCATTCACAAGCTCGCTCTGCCGCGTTTTGAGGTGGGAGATGACTTCGACGTCTCGGCCTATCTCGATGCCGTTGCCGAAGCAATTTCGACCAAAGAGGGTTGGGAGGTGCTTCGCGACGATATGGTGCTCGGCTTCTTCTCGTTTGCGAAGTTCTTGATGTACCGTGATCTGGATCCGGATCTCTGGCCCGATGGCGCAAAGATTATCGAACAACCGAAGATCCGCTCGCTTCTTTCAGATGGTTTCGAAACACGCGAGCCGCTTATGTCGGACGACATAGCGATTGATCCGCACATTGCGCCCGCCGAAATGTTGCATATCGTCGACAGTGACAGTTCTCAGACACTGGCGATCCATGACGTCAGAAAAGGTCGCGACCTCGTTATCCAAGGTCCGCCTGGGACAGGAAAATCGCAGACGATCGCAAACATTATTGGGTCGGCCGTTGCCGACGGAAAGACCGTGCTGTTCGTGGCCGAAAAGATGGCAGCGCTGGAGGTCGTCAAGCGACGGCTTGACACTGCTGGGGTGGGGGACGCCTGCCTTGAGCTGCATAGTAACAAGGCGAACAAGCGCATGATGCTAGAGGAGCTGCGGCGAACCTGGCAACTCGGATCGCCCAGGGGCCAGCTTCCTTCTTCCCTAACTGATCGCTTGCTGGAGGCTCGCGATAAACTCAACGCACATGCTGCACGAATGCACGTTGCGTTCGGAGCGTCCGAACTCACTCCTTATCAGGTTCTCGGCCAGCTAACCCGACTAAGGCAGGTCGGTCAGAAACCAGTGGACATCGAACTTACGGATGCCACAAGCTGGACAACTGACGGCGTTTCGCAACGTCGCAAATTGCTCGATGAGGTCTCTCAGCGGATCAACGAGATCGGCTTGCCGATCCACCACCCGTGGCGGGGAGTTGGCCTGGATGTCGTTCTTCCAACGACCATTGAGAGGCTCGTCCCACGCATCGCGGCGTTGCTGGACCAAGCCAAGGCACTGCACGCCAAACTGGTCGGTATCGCTGAGCGGATCAAGGCCGAGCCTCCGAAAATTCTCAGCGACAGCGGCGAGATAGAAGATCGCGCTGAGCTTCTCGCGTCCGCGCCTGGACTTCCTGCCGAGGCGCTCGTCTCGCCGGTATGGGATGAGCGTCCGAAAGACATTTCATCGCTTCTCTGGTCAGGAACGGATTTCGCCCGCAAGTCCGAGGAACTTTCGGAGCAGTTGGCGGCAACGGCTATCGACACGCCAATTGAAGGTCTCGAGACAGAGCTTGCAAAGCTTCCCTCGGAATTTCCGAAAGATGGTTTCCATCGTGCGCGACAGCTCACCATTCTGCTCCCACGCTTGAGGGAAGAAGCTGAGCGCCTGAATCAGGAACTCGGATCGGCGATATTGCCAGACACGTTGGCAGGCTTGCTCAGGCTGGCCGTGACCGGCGAGCGAGTAGCGGCAGCACCTGACGCAAGTCCGGAGGCCTTCGCAGCCACCGTTTGGGACTCCGGACTTGAGCAGGCAGGCGACCTTGCCGACAGCGTAGCGACGCTTGAGGCTGCCAGAGCCGACCTTCAGGGCAAGGTTGTTGACGCGGCGTGGAGCACCGAGGTGGCCGCGGCGCGGCAGGCGCTCGCCACACACACGGGAATATTGAAAGCATTGAACGGCGACTACCGTCGCGCCACAGCACTTGCGCGGACTATTGTGGTCGACCCTAGCGCGCCTGCGACGCAGATAGTTGGTCTCCTCGACCTTTTGATGAAGGGTCAGGCTGCCGCAGCAAGAGTCCGCGAAGGCGACGCTTTTGGCCGTTCCGCCTTCGGGGCAGATTGGCGTGGGGAGCGATCGGCTTCCGCGCCACTGCTCGCGCTAGTGGAGTGGATGCGGACTCTACGAGGGCTAGGCCCCGAACCTCGGATTATCGCCGGCCGGATGGCGGAACGCTCCGAGGCCGGTGCGCGTGCAGCGCGCGTTCGCAAGGTTATCGAAATCGGTCGGCCAATTATCGAAGGTTTCTGGAACGATCTCGGGCACCTCGCGTCATCCATGCTAGGCGACGTGGCTTCCGCCGAGCGGGCCTCGCTGCAACTGATGGAAGCGAAGGCGAGCACTGTAGCTCAAGCCGATGATGCGTCACGACAGGTTCTGACTGACGTTCCGGATCTGATCACTGAGCGGGTGGAGCTACTGCGCCGACTAGGCAGACTACAAGCACTTGCTCAAGGGATCGATGCGGGAGAGAGCCTTGGCAAGTTCGTATTCGGCTCGTCGTGGCACGGTCGAGGATCCGATTGGGCCGCTCTCACGCAAGCCGAGCTTTGGCTGAAAGAAAATGGCTCGATCCGACATCTGGCTGCGCGGTTGCCTGAAAGAATCGAGATCGCAAACTCGGCACGTTCAGCACGTGAAGCGGCCCAAGCGGCAGCGCGGGAATTGAAGGCGCTTACAGGGGATTTGAAAGCCGATGCTCCCTCCTTGTTTGGAGTAGTCGATTTTCCGGACGTCGCGATAGGCGAGGTCGTTTCTCGGCTGCAGGGTTGGCTCGATCATCAGGAGCAGCTCTCGAAATGGGTTGCCTATGAAGAGCGATCCGAAACGGCCCGAAAGGCTGGACTGGGACAGTTGATAGACGGCCTAGCCAACGGCCAGATTACAACAGGATCGGCTCGATCAGTTTTTGATATGGCCTACTACGAACGAATGTTTCTGGCGATGGCGACCGATGAGCCGGAGCTGGCAAGGTTCGACGGGGAACTGCATTCCAGGGCTGTACGTGACTTCGCAGATCTGGACCGCCAGCGCATCAAGGCCGGCGCCATCGAAGTTGTAACGGCTCATCACCGGAAAATTCCTTCAAGAGACGGCGGAGCTGGACCTGTCGGACTGCTTCGTTCTGAGATGGCGCGCAGACGAGGCCACATGCCCATCCGGCAATTGATGCAGAAGGCAGGCCCTGCCATCCAGGCGCTGAAGCCAGTGTTCATGATGAGCCCGCTTTCGGTGGCGCAATTCCTGTCGCCCGGCCGGATGTCGTTCGATCTGCTCGTGATGGACGAGGCGTCTCAGATCCAGCCCGTGGACGCACTTGGCTCGGTCGCCAGGGCCAGTCAGGTGGTCGTCGTTGGCGACGAACGCCAACTGCCACCCACGACATTCTTCGCGAAGATGACAGGCTCGCAGTCTGAAGATGACGAGGGTGAGGGCGCGCAGGTCGCCGACATTGAAAGCATCCTCGGCCTGTTCACGGCCCGCGGCTTGCCGCAGCGTATGCTGCGCTGGCACTACCGTAGCCGTCACCAATCTCTAATCGCAGTATCGAACAGCCAGTTCTACGAGAACCGGCTTTTCATCGTGCCAAGCCCTTATACCCAAGAGGCAGGTATGGGGTTGCGGTTTCATCATGTGCCGGAGGGGGTACTTCGATTCCGGCGGCACAGGAACCAATCCGGTAGAGGCGAGAGCAGTAGCGGAGGCGATCATCCGTCATGCGAAGGTGAACCCGCAAGAGACTCTAGGCGTTGCAACATTTTCGGTTAGCCAACGCCGCGCGATCCAGGATGAACTCGAAGCGCTGCGGCGACTAAATCCCGACACCGAGGAATTCTTTCACGCTCATCCAAGCGAGCCATTCTTCGTCAAGAACCTCGAAAATGTTCAAGGCGATGAGCGCGACGTGATCATGATCTCGGTGGGGTATGCCAAGAATGCCCAGGGATACATGGCCATGCGTTTCGGCCCTCTTGGCGCGGAAGGCGGCGAGCGTCGGCTCAACGTCCTCATAAGCCGCGCCAAGCGCAGCTGCGAAGTATTCGCGTCCATCACAGACGAGGACATCGACCTGGAGCGTGGCAAAGGGAAAGGCATCTTCGCCTTCAAGCTCTTCTTGCACTACGCGAGAACAGGGCGAATTTCGCTTGCCCAAGTCACGGTTCGCGAAATGGATTCAATCTTTGTAGAACAGGTAGCCAACGCGCTGATCGAAATGGGTTATCAGGTTCATGCTCAAGTGGGCATTGCCGGCTTCTTCATCGACCTCGCAGTTGCGGATCCAGAGAGGCCAGGCCGCTATATTCTTGGCATCGAATGCGATGGCGCAGAATATCACTCATCTCGCTCGGCCAGAGATCGAGACCGGCTTCGGCAGTCGGTTCTGGAAGACCATGGTTGGATCATCCATCGCATCTGGAGCGCTGACTGGTTCCAACGGCCTCGTGAGCAGCTGGAGCGAACCATACTAGCGATTGAGGCCGCCAGAAAAGAACTCGATGAGCGGGCCGAATTGGGGGTCCAGAGAAATCGAGCTGTAGCCGTGCAGGTTGTTACGGTCGACCGAGGCAACGTGACGGAAATCGGTCTCGAAAGCACAAACGGATCCGAGACACCCAATCGAGCCTACGAAGAGGCCGAACTAAAGCGACCGGGATCGTTCGAACTCCACGAGACGCCCAGCGGAATCATGGCCGGACTGGTCGAGCAGGTCGTGGCTACAGAAACGCCAATCCATGTCGACGAAATAGTTTCGCGTATTCGGGACGCCTGGGGTCTGCAGCGGGCCGGTGGCAGGATTCAGGATGCAATCGAGCGGGGGGTAAGCATAGCACAGAGAGGTGGTTCAGTAGCCCGTCGAGGCAACTTCTGCTTCAAGCCAGGTGTTCCTGTTCGTCTCAGGGATCGCAGTGGGGTCGTGTCCGCTGGATTGCGCAAGCCCGAAATGATTGCGCAGGACGAGGTCGCCCAAGGCGCTATGGAAGTCGTGAAATCCAACCTCGGTGCGACAGAGGAAGAAATCGCCACAGGCGTTGCCAGGATGCTGGGCTTCAAAGCCACAAGCGCACAATTAAGGCAGCTGATTTCAGCTGGGGTCGCCGATTTGGTTGCCAAAGGAGTGTTACGGTCCCAAGACGGCTTGTTGGTGGCCGGCGAATCCGCGAGCGAGAAATTAGCTGAAGTGTAACGGGGCGCTGCAGCGCCCTCGTTGCAATTTCTGTCGAAGCTCGGAACACCTCTTTTGCTGGCGGAGGCCGAATGGCATTTCGATTCGTACACACGGCCGATATTCATCTCGACTCGCCGCTTCGTTCGCTGGCGATGCGAAATCCCGATCTTGCCGGGCTGGTGGGCGACGCCAGCCGCCAGGCATTCGTTTCGATAGTGGATCTCTGCCTTGAGGAACGTGTGGCCGCGTTGGTCATTGCTGGCGACCTATACGATGGCGACCAGACTTCAATGAAGACAGCGCGGTTCTTGGGCGCGCAGATGACACGCCTGCACCAGGCCGGCATCATGGTTTTCAAGATCCGCGGTAATCATGACGCCCTGTCGCGGATTTCCAAACAGCTGGTATTTCCCGACACCGTTACCATCTTTGGTGGTCGTGCTCAGTCGGTATTGCAGACAGCCGGCGGTCTGGACGTCGTATTCCATGGTTTGAGCTTTGCGAACCCTAAGGCGCCGGACAGCCTGTTAACCAAATATCCGGCGGCTCGTGAAGGGGCCGTCAACATAGGCATCATGCATACCAGTCTGGCTGGATCGCCAGGTCACGACGTTTACGCGCCCTGCAGCATCGCTGACTTGCACGCCCACGGTTTCGACTATTGGGCCCTCGGCCACATCCATGCTCGCCAAGTCCATCCTGGCGCCAGTGCCGTGGTGATGCCGGGAATACCGCAGGGGAGGGATATCAACGAGGCCGGTGAGAAATCAGTCACCCTGGTGACGGTGCGCCACGACCGTTCGGTGGAGATCGAGGAACGGCTGACCAGCGTTGCGCAGTTCGAACGGGTGAGCGTCGACCTTACCGGAGCGGTGGAGTGGCCCGAGGCCGTCGCGCGTGTTCGCTTCGCACTCGAAGAGATGCGGGCAACCGTCCGATCGCGTCATGCTGTGGCTCGCATTGGCCTGACAGGAACGTCACCACTGATGTGGGCGCTGATCCGCGACAGGGACCTCCTTCTTGCCGAAGCCGAACAGGCTGCGGAACAGCTAGGCCATACGTGGGTGGAGAAGCTCGAGCTTGACCTCGCGCCGCCTCGGACGGAGACCGCCGAGGATATTGCTGATCCGATTTTCGAACTCGAGCAATCAATGCGTGCCGATGCCACCTCGGAGGCCTTCCGCGCTGAGGCGAGGGCGTTCGTCCAAAAGATGGTCGCCGACCTTCCGGCCGACGGGCGGGATTTTGCTGGGACGGACGAAGCCGGGCTGGAACAGTTCCTCGATCAGGTGCTTTCCAAGGGCGCGGACTTGGTGACTGCCCGCCTTAAGGCCGGTGGATCGTCATGAGGTTGCGGCGCCTTGACCTCATTCGTTATGGAAAGTTCACCGATCGTTCGATCGACTTCGGACCCAAACCGGAATCCGGACCTGATCTGCATATCGTGTTTGGCCTGAATGAGGCCGGCAAATCGACTGCGCTTTCGGCCTATCTAGACTTGCTGTTCGGCATCGAGGAACGGAGCCGCTACAACTTCCTGCACGAGTACAGTGCCATGCGCATCGGCGGGGTGCTGGAACTGGCCGGCTCCGAACACACGTTCACGCGTACGAAACAGCGCAGTAATTCGCTATTGAATGCGACGGGCCAACCGGTAAGCGAGGTGGCGATCACGGCGCATCTCGCCGGTCTGTCGCGCGACGCCTACACGACGATGTTCTCACTCGATGACGAGACGTTGGAAGCCGGCGGAAAATCTATCCTGGAGTCGCGGGGCGACCTCGGCAAGCTTCTGTTCACGGCCAGCGCCGGTCTTGGGAACGCAAGTGATACGTTGAACGCCCTCGATGCCGAAGCAGACGCTCTGTATCGGAAGCAGGCGCATGGAACCGAACTGGCGCTGTTGAAGAAGCGCCTTGTTGACGTAAAGTCGCGCAGGGATGCGATCGACACCCTTGCATCAACCTACGAGGGCCTGGAGGCCGAACGTCTCGATGCAGCGCAGCAGTACGGCCGAACCATCAGCGATCGGGCGGTGCTGGTGGCCAGGCTGGATACCTTTGCTCGTTACGTGCGTGCTGCGCCGATGCTGGCGGATATCCGGCGCAAGATTGCCCGGCTGGATCAGCTGCCGGACATCGCCTCCCCAGCCCGGACATCGACGGGAAGTGTCACCGAACTGATCGATGACGATGCCAGCCTCAGAACGCGGCTGTCCGCAAACATCGACGAGACCGAGCGCCTGGCGGAAAAAGTCACTGCGGTCGACGAGGACGAACCGATCCTGTCGATTTCCGAACGCATTCGCGGGCTGGCGGAGAGCAAGGTGCGCCATACCGCGGCTGGCTTTGACTTGCCCACTCGCAGGATGGAGCTGCAAATCCTCAACAACAGCGTGGCGAGCTGCCTTGCCGCCTTGGGCCGATCTTCCGAGGCGGATCCTGGCGCGATGCTTCTGCCTGCCGTCACCGTTGGCGTCGTTCGCGCCATGGTCGAGCAGAGGTCCGGGATTGCTACCGGGATGCGTGCCGCTCGCGACGAAGCCGCGGCGGCACTCGATGCGCTGCAGGTGGCAAGGCAGCGGGTCGGCGAGGAAAGGGCGGTGCCCGAACCTGCCAGGGCAAGGCTGGGCTCGGCTTTGTCGAAAGCGCGAGCAAGCGGACACCAGGCAGAGATTAGGACGGCTCGCGAGGCGGAAGATGCGGGAACAATCCGATGGAAGGCGGCGCTCGCGCGCTTGCGTCCATGGAACGGAGATGCCCTCGCTCTCGCCAACGTCGCGGTTCCGAGCGCCGGGCAGATTGCCGCCTGGAAGACAGTAGCGTCAGAACTGGCAAGGAACACCGCCGTACTTGCCGAACGCCTTGCTGAATACGAGGGCAACCATGCCATGCTCGCCGCACGATTGGATGCCCTTCGTGCCTCGGGCGACATTGTCGACGATGAAGCGGCTACCGCCATCCGCCGAGTTCGCGATGATGCGTGGGCAACGCACCGCGCAGCGCTGACCGGTGACACCGCTGACGACTTCGCCGTGGCATTGGCGCGCGATGACATTGCCAGCGCAGGCCGGCTGGCCGGCGCGGCGGATCTGGCTGAGATCCGGGCAACTACGCGCGAGCTGGCCGAGGCCGCGGCCAACCTGTCACGCAACGGCATCCAACGCACACAGCTCGGCAAGGATGTGGATACCCAATTGTTGGAAATCCGCGCGGCCGCCAGGGACCTGCTCGGAGACGCCGTGGAACCTTCGTCTGAGCGCCTGATCGAAAGGATCGAGGATCAGATCGAGGCGCGCAGCGATGCGCTCGCTGCCTGGGAGCAGATCGAACTTGCTCGCTTGAAGGCCGAGCGAGCCGCTGACGCCGGCGAGCAGATACGCTTGGAAATGAGAGCAGTGCTGGGAAGCGTCGGCATTGTATCAGAGTCCAACGACACCCTCGAAGCAATCATGGCCATCGCGGAGCCGTTTCTGGATCGGCAGCGCAAGGTGGACGCCGAGTATGCCGAGGCGCTCAGAATGGTGAGCTCCAAAGAAGAGGATCTAGCGGCACGACGGGTTGCAGTAGGTGTGGCGGAGCGTCGCGAGGAGGAATGGCTGGCCGGCATTACCGAAGCACTCAAGGGAACTTGGCTCGAAAGCGGGCTCTCCGCATCCGGCGTCGGCACTGTGCTCGATCAATTGGCCGAACTTTCAAGAAGCCTGCAGGAACGGGACGACCTGCAGCTGCGTATCGACAAGATGGAGGCCGACAGGGCCAATTTTCTGGTCGAGGTCATCGCCGTTGCGGTTGAAGCCGACGAGCCGACGAAGGATACCGACCCGGAGCAGTTGGCCATCCGCCTTGCCGAGCGCCTAGAGCGTGCCGAGCGGACACGTGAAACGAAGGCAAGCCTCGGCAACGACCTGAAGCGCCTCAAGGAGGCGCGCGACATCCTCGACACTGAGATTTTGGCACACGAACGCCGCAAGAACGAGGTGCTGGGCGTCTTTGGTGTCGCCACTCTGCCCGAGGTAGTCGAACGCGATGAGCTGTTGCGTGAGCGCGATGGCTTGCGCACCACCGTCGCCGAACTTGAGGAACGGATAGTGGCGGAGCTCGCGGTCGACGGATTCGAGCAGGCCCGCTCGATCCTGGACGCGATCGATTTCGACGGCCTCGCGGTCGAGAAGGCTGAGGGTGAGCAGCGGCTTCGCCTGTTCGATGAAACCATCCAGCAACAGCTGATCCGGCAGACGCGCGCGGCCGACAAGCTGGACGCCATCGGCGGTGATAGTGCGGTTGCACGCCTGGATGCTGAACGGCGCACAACCCTGCTGGAAATCGAGGAGAAGGCCGTTCGCTACATAGAGCTGAAGCTTGGCATCATGTCGGCTGGCAATGCTTTGCGGATCTACCGTGAGAGCCATCGCTCCGGCATGATGGCGCGCGCATCAGACGCGTTCAAGCTAATGACGCGTGGCCAGTATTCGGGGCTGACAACCCAGCCTGTAAGAGGTGGTGAGGTTCTCATTGCTGTGCAGGGTGACGGGCAATCCAAGGTCACCGAAGCGCTTTCAAAGGGTGCACGATTTCAGCTGTACCTTGCCCTAAGACTCGCCGGTTATTACGAGTTCGCGCAATTTCGGCCCTCGGTCCCATTCGTCGCCGACGACATCATGGAGACGTTCGACCATATTCGCTCGGAGGAGGTTTTCAGGCTGTTCGGAGCGATGGCAAACACAGGTCAGGTCATCTACCTGACGCACCATAAGCATCTATGTGAAATAGCTGAGGCTGTCGTACCGGGAACGAGGATCCATCAACTCGCACAGTAATTTTCTCCGGAATACGTGAACGAACCAGTGAAGGACGCCGAATTTGACGGCAAGTATGCGCCCAAAGTCAGACGTTCCGGCAAACTTCGCGTTCGTCCAAAAGCGGACATATCGCCCGAGCCATAGACGGCCCCGATGTGCCCATAATGGACGTCCTGCAAATTCATTGTCCTGCCGAATCTGGACTTCGAGAGCTGGCCCTAAACAGCAATTGTATCGCGCCTAGCCGTCCTATCGCCGGGGCGCCAATTGTAAACAACGGCGAACTATACCAATATCGTTACTGGCTTCTTCCGGTGCGACTCGGGAGAACGGGATGGGCAATGAACGCGAAGACGCAAACGGGAAAACACAGCGCCGCTGGCCAATACCTCGGCTATGCGCTTCAACCTGTACGCCTTTGCTTTCACCTGCTCAACGCGCCTAGCGGCGCCTTGGTCTCTCTTGAACATTTAGACGATGTGGCGGTTCACCTGGTCGGCGGCGAAGTCGTTCTTGAGCAAAGCAAGAGCGCACTGAAGCAAAATCCGATATCCGACTGGGCTGCGGACCTGTGGAAGTCTCTGGCCAACTGGCTCAGCTTCATGGCGGCGGGAGAGATCGACCCGGCGACCAGCCATTTCCGGCTATATGTCACACCGGTGAAGGCGGGTGCCTTCGCGATCGCGCTGAACGACGCGAAAACAGATGCCGACGTCGAGGCGCTGGTCGCTAACCTCGCCAAAGCCCACAGCAAGCTGAAAGCTGCACCGGCATGCGACGCCGACGTCCAAGCTTTCCTGAACGCTGATGCGGCTCATTGCGCCGCCTTGGTCAAGAATCTCGCCGTTATCAGCGTCGATGCAGATCCCGTCGATCCGATACGCGCGATCTTCAAGCCGACGGTCTCTCCGCTCATCATCGACCTAGTGTGCGAACGCGCGATCGGCGCTGCGAAGGAGGCGGCGGACAGGCTGATTAGAGCTGGCAAGCCCGCCATCTTGGACGTGGACGCGTTTCAGGCCGAGCAAAGAGCATTTGTTCAGAAGAACAACCTTCCAGGGCTGCTGTCGTCTTTCACCAAGCAACCGCCTGTCGAGGCCATCGAACAATTGATCGCCGACCGTCCCGCCTTCGTCCGCCAACTCGAGCTGATCGAGGTGGGAGACGAAGCGTGCGTCCGGGCTGTTAGCGATTACCTTAGGACGCTCGCCGACATCTCGATCTGGGGCGAAAGCGGGCTAATCTTTGAGAAGAACCTAAGTGACTGGGACGATGATCTTGTCGGTCGCTATGAGCACGTCAGTGCAGAGGTGCACGACATACAGGCCGGACACCCCGCAACGGTTCGTGGTAGAATAGTTTACAGGCGCTGCGCGCAGTTGCAGCCTCCACTCGATGGTCGAGTCGTCCCCGGTCATTTCGTCCACGGATCGTTCAACGCCCTTGCCCACGGCCTGCGCCTCGGCTGGCATCCCGACTACCAGACTCTTTTGGAGCCAGCGACTTGATTGAGGCTGGCCGATCGCACCTACCGCTCA
The DNA here is from genome assembly GCF_004791595.1 of Mesorhizobium sp. M8A.F.Ca.ET.202.01.1.1. Taxonomy (NCBI): domain Bacteria; kingdom Pseudomonadati; phylum Pseudomonadota; class Alphaproteobacteria; order Hyphomicrobiales; family Phyllobacteriaceae; genus Mesorhizobium; species Mesorhizobium sp. M8A.F.Ca.ET.202.01.1.1. The sequence goes on from NZ_SRUN01000017.1 coordinate 76,686, forward strand.
GCGACCTCGCCCTTGTCCAGAATCCAGGACTTGGGGCTTTCGCATTGTGGCAATTTGGCCAAGGTTTCCAGGCTGAGGACGAACGTCCAGCGCCGTTCGCCTTGGCGTTTCTCGTGCTGCCAATCGTCCTGCATCGCGCAACGCTCGAAATCGTGACTTCGACAAACCGACCCTCTGGACTGGCGCTCTTCGCGGCCAAGCTCGGGAAGGAACGGGAACAACTCCTCGCCGTCCACGAGCGAGCGCTGCTGCTGCGTACTCTGACATTGCAATCGGCCGCTGTCGGTGTGAGCGGGCGGCTGCTGTCCGTGGATTACAAGGATGCTACTTTAAGAGCAAACGTACCAGAACCGAAACCGAGGAGGCTCGTCCTTCCAGAGCGCGTCAAGCACCTCGGACCTGCCTCGGAGAAATTGGGTTTCTGGTTTTCGAACCTGGGGACCGCGCAGGTGGCCAACCTGTTACGGGTGGAGTTCTAGATGTATTTCCAGCTTCGAAAACTGATCCTTTGGCCCCGCAATGGTGCAGCGCCGCGGGTCGTCAAGTTCGAGCCCGGTGTCGTCAACGTCATCAGCGGCGCGTCGAAGACCGGGAAGTCCGCCGTTATCCCTATTGTTGATTACTGTCTGGGCTCGGAGAAATGCGCGATTCCGGTGGGCGTAATCCGCGAGAACTGCAGCTGGTTCGGCATTCTGATCGAGACGCTGGAGGGCGAAAAGCTCTTGGCGCGACGCGAACCGGGGGACCAACAGAGCACAGGCGACATGGTGCTGCTGGAGGGCGCACAGGTCGAAATTCCGGAGACGATCACCGACAAGACCACCAATGTCGACACGGTCAAGCGCGCGATGAACCGCCTGGCAGGACTGACTGACCTCGACTTCGAACCAGGTACAGAGAATGGATTCAAGCAAAGGCCAAGCTTCCGCGACCTCATGGCCTTCACGTTCCAACCTCAGAACGTGATCGCCAATCCCGACGTGATGTTTTTCAAGGCCGATACGACGGAACACCGGGAGAAGCTAAAGACCATCTTCCCGTACGTTCTGGGCGCGGTCACGGCAAAGATTCTCCAGGCGCGGTTTGAGATCGATCGGCTCCAGCGCAACCTCCGCCGGAAGGAGGCTGAGCTACGCGCGATCGTGTCGGCAACTGGCGCTTGGCGGGCGGAGGCGGAGGCGTGGCTGCGTCAGGCAGTCGAACTTGGCCTAGTCGATTCCTCCACTGAAGTGCCGAAGGACTGGAGTGACGTTGTTGACCTGCTTCGGCGCGTGTCGAACAGCAACTCAAGTCTTGCTCGACCAAGCCTGGCCGGCATCGATGTGGTGCTGACGCGTCTGGAAACCCTTCGTGCGTCGGAAACTGAAATCGCCGCGCGACTTACCGAGCATCGTCAGCGCCTGAACGAACTGCGCCGTCTGGTGGAGAGCAGCGAGGCGTACGGCGACGCCATGCGCATCCAACGTGACCGCTTGGACCTTTCCACGTGGCTGAGGGACTTGGCCGACGAGTTCGCCGATCCGTTGGTCGCACTCGGGGACGGCGGCCGCGAGAAGGTCTTGGCCCTTTGCGACAACCTCGGCGGTCTGGAGATCCGACTGCGGACCCACCCTGCGATGTCTAACACGCTTGACAAGGAAATCCTGCGCCAGCGCGGCGCCGCTGAAGCGGTCCTATCTGAGTTGAACGATGTCCGTAGCGAGATAGCGGTGCTGGAACGGGACTCTGACGTCGCCCGAGACGAGGCCAATCGCTTCGATAGGCTTGAGCGCTTCCTCGGTCGATTGGAGCAGGCGTTGCACGTCTACGACCGCGCCGACCAGTCGTCGGATTTGCGGCAGGAACTCACCTCGCTGCAGGCCGATATTGCAACGCTGCAAAAGACGATCTCCGAGGCCGACATCCAGCGCAAGCTATTCAACGCGTTGAACCAAGTCTCCCATCATGCCAATCGGCTGATTCCGCAGCTTGACGCGGAGTGGCCCGAGGCCCCGATTAGGCTGTTGATTGAAGACCTGACCGTCAAGGTGACTAGGGGAACGCGTGAGGACTACCTGTGGGAGATTGGCAGCGGCGCCAATTGGCTCGCGTATCACGTCGCACTAATGCTTGCGCTGCAGCACTACTTCCTGGCCGAACCTCATCACCCAGTCCCTGGTCAGCTGATCTTCGACCAACCTAGCCAAGTCTATTTTCCTAAGCGGGCGGCGGGCGACGAGGGCCCCGACCTCATCGCGTGGAGGGATCAGGACGTGGTCGCCGTCAGGAAGGTCTTTGCGCTCCTAGGCGCTGAGGTCATGGCCGCGAAAGGTCGCCTCCAGATCATCGTGCTGGATCATGCAGATGAGGACGTCTGGGGCAAGCTTCCCGGAGTCAAGTTGATTGAGGAATGGCGTGGACAGGCCCTCGTGCCTCAGGCTTGGATTGCCGCCGCATCTTCCAACGGTGGATAATAATCTGCTGCCAGAGGAGAAGGCATGGCGAACGTGGACGAGATCAACCGTCTGACGGCCCTTGGCTTGAACGTCATCACAGCCATGGATGTCGCGGAAGGAAAACTAGACGAAGCCTTCGAGGTCGCCCGCGCTCAGGAGAAACGCAAGGTCGACATCTGGTGCAAAGGAAGAAAGAACATTCCGGTTGCACTGACTGCGATATGGGACTGCGATCCTGCAAACTTCTATCTCGCGTTCGACGGCGATGATCCCAGCGACCACGCTTCGACGGATTTCATTCTTATCGACGCTGATGTCACTGACGTTGGCGGTAGGCTTACCTACGCCGCCAGCAGGGACAAGGGTCCTTGGCATCAACGTTACAAGAGCAAGAGCTGTGGGATCGCCTACCGATGGCTGCATGGCCGCGGTGTCACACCGCCTTTGCTCGGCGAGTACCAAGGCCAAGTTCACATCGTAGGAGGCATGCACCGCTTCCATCTTGCCAAGCACTATGGGACGACGCGCATGCCATTCCTCGTCCGGAGGGCCGAACTAGCCGCAGTAATGGCGTTGATCCCCTCGGCGACCGACACCGCCAACTCGTAATGGCGGGGACTGCAGAAAAGAAGCGAATGAGTTGCGAACTTACCGGGATCACTCCCCGAAAGCTGACCGACGGCTTCCGGCCCCGTTGCGGCCATTCTTACTCCCGCACTTTGGCTTTTCCAGCGCTAAACCGGCCTTGGGCGATGAATGGAAACGGTCAGATGTTCCCGGTCTGTGCTCGAAAAGTCGCATAAAAGGGCAGACTGGTGTGACGTCCGGAATTATTGGGCCTTTCACGGGTTTACCGGTCCCGAATTATCGGTTGCTGGCGGGCGGGCTATGCGATTGAAAACAGGAGAGTTTTCTGGCTAAGGGTGGGGTTTCAGACTGAGTTTACCAATGCCCTTAATGACGATTAATTCTGGATTGGCATCAGGTGATTGGGTTTGCGCAGAATATAGCCGCCCTTATTGGTAAACCCGCTCACGGTCGACAACGGATTGGTCAACCTAGGACGACAGGATTGGTAAACCGGAGCCGCCCTATCGACGAAGGTCTAGCTTGGCGCATTCACTGTCGCCGGTAGGCAGATATTCGGGCGACAATCGGGACCAGCGTGCGACGCCGCCAAGCGTGAGACACGTCGGCTACGCCGCAAATCGAGACGGTTTGACCGGGCGCAATACCGCACCGATCTTCTAATCTCGGCTTAATTCCGGAGAGAGGCAGATAATTCCGGACGCCACACTGATTGGTAACCTAAGGCCACCCACCACGCGGATTGGTAGCCCACAGGAATAGGTTTGGTAACCCTTATCGAGTGAGGGCCGCTCGTACCTTTCGGCGGGTTCGTTTCAGTTCTAAGCCCGGCTTAATTCTGGACAACGACAGATAATTCTGGACGGCACAGTGGAACTCAACGCGTTGTAAGGATGGCATAGAGAAGCAGTAGCCCTCCAGTCTCGCTACGGGAAAAATTCTGGAAAATGGGTCTGCTTGGCTGGACGCAGAACGTTGTGATTATTCAGCCGGCATTTCTGAAGCTTCTCGAACACAAACAGCTTGCCTTCGCGCACGCTATCTTCGAGCGACTTCGCCTTCGCCAGATGCGCCGCAATCGCGCTGGCCAGCATGCAACCTGTTCCGCGCATCGATATAGCAAGGCGCGGCGTGTCGAAGTGGATGGGTTCATGATCGGAGCGTAACAGAATATCGGCCGATCGGGGACCCGACGCGTGCCCACCCTTGATCAGCAGGGCCTGAGGGCCGACGGCCTGCAGTCTTTGTCCTTGTTGGAGCGCACCGTCCTCATCCGAAGCCGGTTCGGAACCAGTAAGGAGCGCCAGTTCAGGAAGGTTGGGCGTGACAATGCAGCAAAGCGGCATCAAATCGCGCTTCATGGCAGCGATAGCGCCTGCTTCCAGAAGTGCGCGGCCTGAGGTGGAGGCCAGCACAGGGTCGAGTACTGCCGGCACTTGCGGAAATTTGCGCAGCACTGCGGCAACGGCAACAATGATCTTGGCAGTCGCCAGCATGCCGATCTTGATTGTGGCTACGTCGTTGGCCTGTAGCGCGGCACACATCTGATTGGCCACCATGCTGGGTGGCGAATGATGGATTTCGATCACGGCGTCGTGCGTTTGCACCGTTAGCGCTGTGACGGCGAGACAGGTGCGCACGCCAACGGCAGAGATCGTCTCGATGTCGCGTGCTATTCCAGCACCCCCGCTGGAATCTGATCCGCCAACGACAAGCACATGCGGTTCTCGTCTCATCGCCATCGGTCCGTCTTTTCGATCCATTCTCGCGTGCGCGCTTCGGCGTCGAAGCTCAACGTGATGTCCGTGACCACTGCGGCGCTGTTGGCGCCGGCCTCAAAGACGCCGTCGAGGCGGTCGGGGTTGAGGCCGCCGATGGCGACCAATGGGATCGGCGCCACCCGCCGCTTCCACTCGCTGATCCGCTCTAGCCCTTGCGGTGCCCACTTCATTTTCTTCAAAGTGGTGGGATAGATCGGACCGAGCGCGACATAGTCGGGCTCGGCAAACATGGCCGTTTCCAGCTCGACATGATCATGCGTGCTCAATCCGAGCCTGACGCCCGCTGCCCGTATCCTCGAGAGGTCGGCCGTTTGCAAATCCTCCTGGCCCAGATGCACGAAATCGCAGCCTTCCTCGATTGCCAGGCGCCAATAATCATTGATGATGAGCTGGCTTTTTTGTTGGACACACCAGGCCTTCGACTTGCGGATCTCCGCGCGCAGCCCGGTTTCATCCATGGTTTTGATGCGAAGCTGAATCAGCTTGACGCCGAGCGGCGCCAACCTTTCGATCCAGGCGGCGCTGTCGACGATCAGGTAGAAGGGATCGAGCTTCATGAAAAAACGGCCCTGCCGACCATCGGTGTCGATGGCACGGCGACGTCGCGCGGTTCGAGCATTCCCGAACTGAACGCCTCACGACCGGCGTCGACCGCCTTACCGAAAGCACGCGCCATGCCGACCGGATCTGCCGCCTTGGCGACCGCTGTGTTCAGGAGCACGGCGTCAAAGCCGAGTTCCATGACGGTGGCCGCGTGCGACGGCCGTCCGAGCCCCGCATCCACAATCAGCGGGACGCCAGGGAAATATCCGCGCATCGAGCGCAGCGCCGTCATGTTGACCGGTCCCAAGGCGGAACCGATCGGTGCGCACCACGGCATCAGGACCTTGCAGCCCGCTTCCAGCAGCCGCTCGGCGACAACGAGATCGTCGGTGGTATAGGGGAATACCGCAAAGCCGTCCTCGCACAGGATGCGGGCGGCTTCAACCAGACCGAACACATCCGGCTGTAGCGTGTCGTGATTGCCGATCACTTCGAGCTTGATCCAGTTGGTGCCGAAGACCTCGCGCGCCATTTTCGCGGTGGTGACGGCTTCCTTGACGGAGAGGCAGCCGGCGGTATTGGGCAGGGTTCTGGCGCCCAGCGAGCGGATCAACGACCAGAATTGTTCGCCGGCCCTACCGCCCGCCATCTCACGCCGCAACGAGACGGTCACCACCGACGTGCCCGATGCCTTGACTGCATCGGCAAGGATGGCCGGCGAAGGATACTGAGCCGTGCCGAGAAGCAGGCGCGACGAAAGCTCGGTTCCATAAAGCTCCAACATGCTAGCCGCCCTGCATGGGCGAGAGGATTTCGATCCGGTCGCCGTCGCTCAACTGGAACTCCGCGCGGTTGGCTTTGTGCACGAGGTCGCTGTTGACGGCGGTGGCGAGCCAATCGCCCTCATAGTCGAGCGCGGCAAGCAACTCGGCCAGCGTGGTGGCGGCAATCTCACGCGCCTCGCCGTTGACCATCAGTTTCATGAGCATGCTCCTTGGTTCTGTCTTGACTGAAAACCAGGTCGGCAGCCTGGCGCGCCATGGCGGGGGCGAGGAGAAAACCGTGACGATAAAGACCGTTGATCGCGATGATCTCACCGTCTGTTTCGACGCGTGGCAAATTGTCGGGAAATGCCGGACGGACACCCACACCGGTTTCAACGATCTCGGCCTCACCAAAGGCCGGATGGAGGGCATGGGCGGCGCCCAGCAGCTCCATCATGGAACGCGCCGTCACCGGTCCGGCGCTCTGGCTTTCAATCATCGTCGCTCCGATCATGAAACAGTGATCGGTGCGCGGCACGGCATAAAGCGGAAAGCGTGGATGAAGCAAACGGACCGGCCGCGACAGCGAGACATCAGGCGTGCGAAGGATCAGCATTTCGCCGCGAACACCGCGCAGCCTGTCATCGGCCGCTGCCATTCCCATGCAGTCTATCTGACGGGCGAATCCCGAAACAGGCCGGGCGTCGCAGCCGAAGTGGAATTTGACACCCATGGTCGCAAGCTTGTCATGAAGTGCCGCCATCGCCGGGCGTGGGTCGAGGTGAGCCTCGTCGGGGAAGAGCAATCCACGCCGGAAGCGGCCGGCGAGGTCGGGTTCCAGGAGCGCAATTTCGTTTTCATCGACGCGCCGATGCCCTGACGTGCGACTGGCGAACCGGTCAAGCTCACCGGCATCACGCGGCGCGGCCACGACCAATGTCCCGGCCCGTGTCACCTGACCCGACAGCACCGCATCCCACCAGTCGGCAGCATCGCGTCCGAGATCCAGCACCGGCTGCTCCGCGCTTTCGCGCTCGCACCATGGCGCCAGCATGCCGCCGGCGAACCACGACGCGTTGCCACCAAGGCCATGCCGCATCTCGGCGACGGTGACCGTCGCGCCGCGGGCGGCGAGTTCGAAAGCGACGGTGAGGCCGGCAACGCCGGCCCCTTTGACGAGCACCCTCATGATGGTTTGGGAGCCTCTGGCACGACCGGTACGCCAGTCTCGTCCGCCTGCATGTAGAGATCGCCGCCCTCCCGGTATTTTGCCGCCATTGCCGCCATGCCTTCCTTCTGGGCCTCGGCACGGATGTCGTGGGAAATGCGCATGGAGCAGAATTTCGGCCCGCACATCGAACAAAAATGTGCCAGCTTGTGCGCCTCCTTGGGCAAGGTCTGGTCGTGGAAGGACCGTGCGGTTTCGGGGTCGAGCGACAGGTTGAACTGGTCCTCCCAGCGGAACTCGAAGCGCGCGCGCGAAAGGGCATCATCCCTGGTTTTCGCTGCCGGATGGCCCTTCGCCAGATCGGCTGCATGGGCGGCTATCTTGTAGGTGATCACGCCAATCTTGACGTCGTTGCGGTCGGGAAGGCCGAGATGCTCTTTCGGCGTGACGTAGCAAAGCATTGCGGTGCCGAACCAGCCTATCATGGCGGCACCTATCCCTGAGGTGATGTGGTCATAGCCCGGCGCGATGTCGGTCGTCAGCGGCCCCAACGTGTAGAACGGCGCCTCACCGCACACTGCGAGCTGCTTGTCCATGTTCTGCTTGATCTTGTGCATGGGGACATGGCCCGGGCCTTCGATCATCACCTGGCAGTCCTTTGCCCAGGCAATCTTGGTGAGTTCTCCAAGTGTTTCCAGTTCGGCGAATTGCGCCGCGTCGTTCGCATCGGCGATTGAACCGGGACGAAGGCCGTCGCCGAGCGAGAAGGAGACGTCATAGGCTCTGGCGATGTCGCAGATCTCCTCGAAATGCTCGTAGAGGAAGCTCTCCCGGTGATGGTGCAGGCACCATTTGGCCATGATCGAGCCGCCGCGCGAGACGATGCCCGTGACCCGGTCGACGGTCAGCGGGATGTAGTGCAGCCGCACGCCGGCGTGGATGGTGAAATAGTCGACGCCTTGCTCGGCCTGCTCGATCAGCGTGTCGCGGTAGACCTCCCAGTTCAGATCCTCGGCGATGCCGTTGACCTTTTCCAGCGCCTGATAGAGCGGCACCGTACCGATCGGCACCGGCGCATTGCGCACGATCCAGTCGCGGATGTTGTGGATGTTGCGGCCGGTCGACAGGTCCATCACCGTGTCCGCGCCCCAGCGGATAGCCCAGACCATTTTTTCGACCTCTTCGGCCATCGACGATGTGACAGCCGAGTTACCGATGTTGGCGTTGATCTTGACCAGAAAATTGCGACCGATGATCATCGGCTCGCTCTCGGGATGATTGATGTTGGCGGGAATGATTGCGCGCCCGCGCGCCACCTCGTCGCGCACGAATTCGGGTGTGACGAAATCTGGGATCGCCGCGCCGAAGGCTTCGCCGTCGCGTTGCAGCTTGCCGCGCATCACCTCGCGGCCGAGATTCTCGCGGATGGCTACGAACTCCATTTCTGGCGTGATGATGCCGGCGCGCGCATAGGCAAGTTGGGTCACCGCCTTGCCCTGCTTGGCCTTGAGCGGCCGATTGCGTATCGGAAATTCCGGTGTCAGGCGCTCGCCGGTGGCGAATCCATTGTCTTCCGGCCGGACGTGGCGGCCGTCATAGGCTTCGACATCGCCACGCGCCGTGACCCATTCGTGGCGAAGCCGGGCAAGGCCTTTTTCGATGCTGGTTTCGACTGATGGATCGGTGTAGGGGCCGGACGGATCGTAGACGGTGACGGGCGGTTCGCCGGCCGTCGGATGGACGGAAATCTCGCGCATCGGCACCCTGATCTGCGGGTAGAGGACGCCGGGCTTGTGGATTTTCCGCGAGGCGGGCAGTGGTCCCGTCGATACGGCGGGGGTGAGGGCATTCATCGTGAGGCTCCTTTGCTCATGCATTGGAGACCCAGTTCTGTGCCGGAAGGATGAAAAGACGCTTCTGTAGACCTGCTGCAACAGGACCTCGGGCGTAAACTCCCGCAAAGCGCTTGCACCGTCCCTACGCCAGTATGAACTGGATCAGGTTCAACGGGTCACTGCGCCGCGAAAGCCAGCAGTATCTCAGCCCCTTGCCGGGACTCCCCTGGTGAATGCCTTAGGTTGAACGGGCTGACGCTATCTTGTCAAGCGCATTCGGGCGCCTTCGGCCGGTGGCGACGACCGGCGGCCAGCCGGGCGGAGAGCTCGCGCATGCATCGGGGACAAGTCACGCCCCGTAGACCGGGGCTGAATGGCCAAAGCCTCATTCGCTTCGTGAAGGATGGAGAAACTGTATTGGCCATGTGCGCGTATCGACCAAGTAGCTCAGGCGGTCACGGATGTGGTTATTCTGGTCGAAGGTGACGAACGGCCTTGGGGGTCACCTCCTTTAGGATTCAGAGGTTGGAAGACGGCTTCTCGCGATCACGGCCATCAGGAAATACCTGTCTTCGGCTCAACCTCGACATGGCGTCCGATCGACCGCAGATATACAGCTATCTCGTTCATGAGATGATCGCGTTCGCCGTAGATTTCAGCAATCCTACGCAGCTGTGGCTCGACGGCCCTCCGTTGCGCTGGCGTGAAATCAGCATCGCCAAAGACGTATCCCAAGTTGCCAATCGCGCAAATTTTGCAGCCGGCGTCCACAACTGCTTGTACGAATGCCGGAATGTCTTTTTCTTGCATGGTCTTCATGTCGAACCTCTCGTGAATGGCGTGCTTGCGCCCCAATCTGCCTTTTCAGCGTGTCCTCTGGGCGGCGCAAGCCCTGAGCGTGACTGTGCACGGGCAACCTCGACTATCCCATCTGCCACGCTCTTTAGAATCGGTGGGGTCTGGTGATCGCAGGCTGGGCCACTCAAAAGCCTGCAAGAAGAAAGTCATGGCGACCATTGCTCAAGATCGCAAGGGTGCGTGCAAGACCTTCCGTTGGCAGTCATGCACGCTCGCTCAGAGATAGTCCGGCCGCGGAAATTCTCCCTTATTCGTAAGAAAGCTCATTGAGCAACTGGGCATTGAGCAACTGGGTCTCACGTCACGGGTCTCGTGTGCTTCACAGCCGAAAAATAGCCGCCGTGGCAATTCTCGAAAAGTGCAGGCTACCTCGTTAAGGACACTGCGGATGATCGTTCGCGCTTGGCAAAAGCGAACGGATTAGTCTATGGCTCTCGGCAGGGGGGCGAGTTATGCGGCGGGTGCGAATCCTTCAAGTAGGCGATATTCACTATCCGGACTGGCATCCTTCCTCTAGCAACATCGATGCCAAGGATAGCAAGTTCGCTCCGAAAATAACGCAGAAGCTACGCGCGTCTTCGCTGCGTGCCGTCTTGACGAAACTTCGGCGGCTGACGACTTCGAAGCCCTTGGATACGATCGCCTTCATGGGGGATTTCACGAGCCGTGGCGACAAGACCTTCATTGCTTCGGCATTCCAGCATTTCACGTTGCTCTGCCGCGCACAGGGACGCAGTTCAAAGGCGCTTCCGTTGATATTCGTACCGGGAAATCACGATGTGAACCGTGATGACGCGCGCGAACTTGGACCGACTGAGAAATTCAGCGAAATGGCGAGTTTAGCCGCCCGCTTGGGTTGGCAGACCGTTCCCGTGGACCAACCCGTGCACTTCAGACTTCCGACAGGATCCGCAGGCGCAAACTTCATCCTCGTCAACACAGCGATAGGCAGTTGGGAGCTTCAAAACCTTCCCGCGTTCCTTCGTGATCGTCTCGAGGCACTCAGTCCTTCTACAGAGCCTGTAGATCTCGGCTCGCCGGACATCTCGGGACATTCGCCCGCGACACCTCCCAGCGATCCAGACAAGGAGGCGTCCGACGACGAGTATTACGGTCAGATGGACACGCCATACATCTCGCGTGAGATGCTTGCAGGCCTACAGGAATTGCTCCAGCAGCCCGACATGCGTTACGGCATCATGATCGGCCATCACAATCTGCTGCCACAAAAGACTCCGCGCATTACGCCATACGCGGAGATGCTCAACAGCGGATTTGTCAGAACTCAGCTGCTGCAGGGCAACAAGCCTATCGTCTACCTGCATGGACACATACATGCTGATCCGGTCGAGATCGTCAACGATCCAAGGTTTCCGGACGGCAAATTGATCTGCATCTCAGCACCAGAGATACAGTCAGGTTTCAATGAGCTCGTCTTCTTCACGACCGATCAGGGAGAGCTCGTCGGCATCCGACTTATACCCTACCGCACCAATGTCGCCGACGGGACGGTCATGGAAGGCGAACATTGCTTTATTTCGACCATGTCCAACGGCAAGGCCTTTCTGAACAACGACACGTTTGACCTGCTGCGCCGACTGCGCGACCATGCCACCAGGCGCGGGAATGGGTTACTCTTCTGGGACGAGATCACTGAGATTGCTGCCTCCGCCGAGCTCGGGCTAGATCTGGAAGACTCTCTTCTGATGCTCCAAGCGGCGCGCTTCATCGAGATAGACGGCCTCACCAAGGCAAACTCGGCTTGGCGCATTAAGGTAAGGGACGAATAGCGATGGAGAATCCGTTCGGCCCCAACAGGATCGAGTACGAAAGCCGCCCGATACTGTGGTTCAGTCAGAAGTCGGCGTTGATTTCTGCCGCCGCCAAGCCGGTCTTCGTCGCAGGGACGAGAGGCAGCGGCAAGACCAGCATTCTTCGCTCGCTTTCCACAGTCCATATTCTTGAAGACAAAAGTCTCGCGGACCAAGTCGGCAAGCTCGCTTGGTATGGCGTCTTCTTCCAGCTCAATGAGACATTCTCGCCCCTAATCGACAACGCCGTTCTGAACCTCATTCCGGAGCGGATACGCTTCGACACGGCCGCCGTGATCCCGCGGCAATTCGTAATCTTCTCTCACTATCTGGAGCTGAAGATAGTCGAACGCCTGCTCGAGAGCATCGGCCAGCTCAGACGCGACGGCCACTTGAAATACCGGGCCTCCGAAGATAGGGACGTCGCCCTGGCACTGCATCGCGAAGTGCTGCACTTCATACCCCAACCTGCCCGTCTCGACTTCTTCAGCATCGATGAGCTGCGGGGTGGGATAACCCGGTACGTCGACGAATGCTTCAACGCGTTCTTCTTTGCCGCCGATGCCGGAGCGACCGGCTTCAGAGCAACAGACCCTGGCGCGATCATTAACAAGGTCGCGACCGCGATCACTCCACTTTTAAATGGCCCATCTTTCGCCGGTGACAGGGCGCCCTTCTTCAAGATACTGATTGACGACTGTGAAGCACTGACACCGCTCCAACAGCAGTTCCTGAACACCTTGGTGAGAAAGACGCGCGGCAACGTGAAATGGGTCCTCGCCTACATCGGCGGCCTCTACGACACGATCCGGACGATCATACCCGGCCAGTCGCTCTCGAATGCTGACCGGGACGTCGAGAATCTTGATTCAGTCGATCCGAGGGAGTTCGCCACGCTGTGCGAGAACGTGTCGTCGCTTCGGCTGTACTATGCGCTTCCTGACCATCTGCGGAGTGATCTCGAGCGCAACGATGCGCTCAGCGCGTTTTCGCTCAAAAACCGGCTGGGGCGGCTTTCCGTCAATGACATCATCGAGCGGGTTATCATATCGGGTCATTCCGAGGGCAGAGAAGAGCTTGTGGCACTTGCTGATGCAGCACGTGAATTCCTCTCCGTGAATTTGAGGACGGCGGATCAGCAGCAATTCCTTCTTGATCGAAAAGCGCGCCCTTATGCCGAAGGGCTGGCGCTCGCGCTCATGAACCCGGAAATTAAGCGCCGGCCCATGAGCAAGGCGGATGCTTCAAATCTGAAGAGGTCGATCGCCCGGAAACAGGGATGGGCTTTTCTGAAAGCGTGCCAGATGCTGCGTCTGCATGACTACCCGTACGTAGGGCACCAGATCATCACATCATTGAGCGACGTCTGTATACGCGATTTCCTTGATATAATGGGAGAGATCTTCCGCCGCAGTGTTCCGAGTTCCAGTGATCCACGAAAACTGGTGGAATTCATCAACTCGGATTTACAGATTCATCTCGAACAGCAGAGACAGGCTGTGAACGCCGCCTCTCAACGGAAGCTTGATGGACTTCAGGCGCTTTCACATCCGTACGAAGAAGAGAGCGTGCGCATGGTGCGGGCGTTGGGTTACCTGACCGCTCGCCTCCAGACAGAGTTTGCCGAAGAAAATGCTCTAGGAACGACAGAGAGAGGCATTTTCAGGGTTGATCTAAAGGAAATGCGCTCGCTGGTGAACCGACTGGAGCAACCCAGCGGAAAACTGGACGAGGTCCTGCGTCGGGCGGAAAGGGATGGGTTTATCCGGGAGGTCTCCGCCGCCGGCAACTTTGAGGTGGACCGCGCCGACCCCGCATCGAAGGAGATGATGATCAGATTGCATCGGCGATTTGCACCTTACTTCGGGTTCTCCTATCGCGGCCCGTACGAAATCAACACAATCCCTGCGGCGCGGATGGTCGACCTGCTTTTTACCAGGCATCGGCTCCCAGAAGACTGGGCCGACTCGGTGTTTAAGGAGCTCGTCGCGCGGCCCGCACTCAAGACCGAATTCCAGCACTCGCTTTTCGAGAGCGATCTCGAATGACCGCTTCAACTGTCGAGTATCGAGTCTTCGGCCATCTGGCCGTCACCGAGAAGGCGAGAGATGCAGGTACCTGCGAAACGATGGAGGCAGATATCGCGATCGTCGCGCTTGGATGGGAAACGCGTTTCGCCGCGTTCGAAAACCATCTTGACCTGAAGGTCGGCAAGATCGTGGTTCTGGACTTTGCTCTGAAGGAAGCGAACGTCCCAGCCGTCGAAGAAAACCGGCGAAAGCTCATCGCTATGGGTACCCGATGGGGCGTCGAAGTGACTGTGATCACCCTCGAGCCTTCCATCGAGTATCAGAAGAACATCAATCTCCTCGATCACCTGCTCACTCAGATGGCCGCTTCATGTGGCTCATACGAAGGAAGCCTGCGGAAGGTTTTCGTCGAGTGCTCGACGATGCCGCGAATCTACATCCAATGGCTGATTGCGGTGGCATTCAAGAAAATGTCGATTCAGTCTCTCGAATTCGGGTACGCCGAAGGTATCTACGGGAACGCGATCGGCAAAGAGGATTTTTCCAGCGGCTTGGACCGATACGTCACCGTCCCTCATCTTCAAGGCAGCGGAGGAATGGGCGAAGAGAAAGTCCTGCTCGTGGGGATCGGAGGAGATGCCGACGTATTCTACGGATTGATCGATATCGTCAGTCCGGAACGGATCTCGCTCCTCGTCCCAAGAAGCGACAAGAATGCGCATATCGATGCTTTGCTCGATCAACAGGTGGCCAAGGTACGTGAAACCCACCGGCTCGAAGATGGCGAAGTTCGCGACATCCAGGCTTTCGGGCTGATGGCCCACCTCGATGCTTTCGAGACGTATCTCGACGGGTTCGGCTCGCGTGCGGTGGTGAACGTTTTTGTCAGCGGCCCGAAGGTTCAGGCCATCGCTGCTGCCGTGCTCGCCTGCTCCGACAGCCGCGTCCATCTCAAGGCACGAATTCCCACCTCCTATGCCCATCGTGAAGTCTCAGCGAATGGGCGGTATCATATCTATAGGCTGATTGACCTGACATCCCCTGCCTGCAGCCTTCCCGGGACGTTCTGACACTATCTTGCATTCGAGTAGCATCATGGTCCCAGTAGCCGTTCCGCCAAGCCTTCAGCGCATGTTCGTGTCGCCCGATCCGGTCGATGGGGGGCTAATTCCCACTTGGAAGCTGCTCTACATCAGATCAGGGGGGAATGCAGACTGGCAGAATTCCGTCTAATTAGCGACTAGCTAAAACATATACTCAGGCGAGACTGTTCAGCATAGAAATAGTGAGCACTCTCCAATATGTTAGGCTCTGTCGCAGTAGCGCAACAAGCTCAGTCTTTGGATGGGTGGTATGAGGATGAGACGACTGAATGTGTACAGGCTCAGTCTTTTTATCGAGGCTCTCGTTTTTGTCGTAAGCGCGTTCGGTGCGACGTGGCTTACCAGCTTTGTGAACGCGCCATGGTGGACATATGTGATTATAGCGGCCATCGCTATGGGCATGTTCGTCGCCGTGCGTGGGGTCCTTTCTGAGCCGCAACGTATGGGACTCTTGGCACACAACTCGGCAGCGACCTCTGCGTGAACCCAGACGCCTTGAAAATGTGCCCGATGCGTCCGGATTTTTGGCGGTGATCTTCATCAAATGCGATGAGCTGCAATTTCTGGCGACGGCCACGCTAAGGGCGGGCCTCCAGCACCATGTTGAACGGTGTCTCCGCGGCGCGACGCAATCGCTTGAAGCCGCCGCCGGTCACAACCTTGCGCAGCCTCGCCTCACCGGCCTGGGCTCCAAGCGCGAGCCCGACTTCCTGCGACACGGATGCGGGCGTGCACACGAAAGTGGAAGCGGCATAGTAAACGCGGCCGACGGGATTGAGGTTCGCCGCCAGATGATCATGCGCGAACGGCTCGACGATCATCCACGTGCCGTCCGGCTTGAGCGATCCGTGGACATGGGTGGCGGCGCCCGTCGGGTCGCCCATGTCGTGAAGGCAATCGAAGAATGTGACGAGGTCATAGGTTCCGGGATAGCTCTTGGCGGCCGCCACGTCGAACCGCGTGTTAACGCGGACGCCGGCTACCTCGGCCGCCTTGCGGGCGCGCTCAATCGAAGGGGCATGATAGTCGAAGCCGACGAAGCGCGAATTGGGGAAGGCCTGTGCCATGAGCACGGTCGATGCACCATGACCGCATCCAACATCCGCGACGTCCACGCCGCGTTCGAGCTTCTCGACGACGCCCTCCAAGGCCGGCAGCCAGGAGTCGATCAGATTGGCATTGTAGCCTGGACGGAAGAACCGTTCCGTACCGCGAAACAGACACGCGCTATGATCGTGCCACCCGACGCCCTTGCCGGACTGGAATGCCTGCCTCACCTTTTCTTCATCGAGCCACAGCGCGGACAGGAACTCGAATGCGCCTGCCATGAAGGCCGGGCTGTCTTCATCAGCGAACACCAGCTCTTGCTCGGCGTTGAGATAGAATTTGTCGCTCGCTTCATCGTAGTCGACGTAACCCGCCGCCGCCTGCCCGGAAAGCCATTCCCTTACGAGGCGTTCCTGGGTGCCGGTGCGTGTCGAAAGTTCGGCGGCCGTCATCTTGCCGCCTTCGCGCAATGCCTTGAACAGGCCGAGTCTGTCCCCCAGCAGGACTCCCGCGCCCGTTGCGATCGCACCGAGATCGCCGACCATTTTCCCCAAGAATGCGTCCAACTTTTCCTGATTCGCTTCAGACATCTGAATCTCCCTTTGGGTTCAATCTCTCCCAGCGACGGAGCCGTGCTCGTCATGAGGCGCCTTGAGCATCAGATGCTCGAAGACATGCAGATATCCCCGGCGGCTCATTCCGCGCTGCCGATCCTGCACCAGACCATATGGGTGACGACCGGCGCGGTGGTCGGGAATGACAGCCACCTCCATGCCGTTGAAAAGCAGGAAATCCGTCACTTTGCCCTCGTCGGTAACCGGCGGAGCCGGAGTGGTCGTCACCAGGGCAAGCCCTGTTGCAGCAGGTATCCTTGGGCAGCCTGTCAGAACATCGATGACTCCGGTTGTGGTGCCGGGGTGGGCGATCAGGGGCCAAGTGATTGTTCCGCGGCGGCTGTATGTTGTGGTAAGGTGATCATGCGAACTCTTGTTGGTCGGTCACGTGTTTTGCGGATGACCCGCATGTACTGTGCCAAATGAGAAAACCATTCAAACGCAATCCAGTAGATCTGACTGTATCCGACATTGTCGGAATTTGGACATCGCCGAACGCGAAGCGCTCGGGGCTTGTGACGATACTTGAGCGTGCTGCTTCGGAGGAGGGATGAGCCTCGAACCGGCCGCGAGGCCTTTTTCTGGCAACGGATATTCCGGCCGGGTTAGGCCGCGAGGAAAGCGACGGTGAATAAGAGGTAGAGGACCAACCGTTTTGAGCGGGTAGTTGCCGTGTTGCGCCCCCAGGCAAAGGCCAGCACCACGGAGCAGTATTTCTGGTGGCGATACTACAACGCCTTTTAGTGCCGGTTACCCGTTTTTACCCAGTTGGCCTGGTGCATTCAGAGCGAGCTCGTTGGAAACCGCTTATTGTGGCTATGAGCGAACTCGGGATGGAGGAGTGGACCCAAAAATTGGCAAAATGCCCCAGGGAGGATTACATGGGTCGCTCATTCCCCGTACTCGTTACAGGTGCGCGTCGCTTCGCAAACAGCTTGCTTTTGACTTGGCGTTTTTTGCCGTCTCGGCATCGCTCACTAATTCGGCCGCTGCCGACACCGTGAACTGGCGTCAATTCGAAGGGACCAGCATAACTTGGGCCTACGACATCCACCCCTATGCGGATGCTCTCGCTGCGCAATTTCCGGAGTTCGAGAAGCTGACCCGGCATCAAGGTCACGCCGGAACTCTACCCAGACGATTCTTACTGGAACAAGATGACGATCCAACTGCGACGAAGTCGCCAGCATGGGATGTGTTCGGCACTGGCATTCAGCCCGCGTAGGACCTCGCTCCGAGTGGCGCCCTGGAGCCGCTGGACAAATACCTGAGCGATTGGAAGCTTACCGATGCTGGATACGACTACATTACGTGGACATGATCAAGAAGTGCGCGGCTCCTTCCTTCGCGTCCGGCCGCAGCGCGATGACGATCGACTCAAATATGTTCGGCTTCTGGAACGATGTTGCGGGGAAGCCGGCATCCGGCAAGATCGCCTTCGCTCCGCCGCTGCACGCACCGAGCGCCACGAGCTTGGAGTCTGACATCTGGATCTGGGCTCTCGCCATGAACGCGGCTTCCGAAAAGAAGGGCACGGCCTGGCTGTTCATCCCGTGGGCACCTCCAAGCAGGTGGCGCTCAAGGGTGCCCTTGCTGGCCAGCTCGTCAATCCGCCGCGCACGTCGACCTGGCAGACGACACCTGGACTAAGTACGCTTCGCAGCCCGAGTTCAACAACTTCGTTGACAGCTTCAAAAAGATACAGGACCAAGCCGCGCTGGCTTTCACACCGCGTGTCGGCTTCGGCGAAGCCATGAACGCATGGGCCGTGGCGATGCAGAAGATGGTAAACGGCGATGACGTCGAGACGACGTTGAGGGCGCTTGCCGAAGAAATCCGCACTGGCCTCTGATCAAAAGGAACAGGGCAGTACTATTGCACTGCCCTGTTCCCGCCAACGGCGGAGATCACGCCGTGTCACCCCAAGCACTTAAACCCAGCGTGCCGATGGCAGCCGAAGGACCTGGCGCGCGCGCCTCGTCCGGTTCGGCTTCGCTGGAGGGGCGTTCCATCGACTGTTTCAGCCTTGCAATCATCCAGGCGCTGGCCAAAAGCCAGATGGAGCGCCGGCTCAGGAACCGGCGCAAAAACTCGAGCCTGCCGGCGCTGATCGAGCTGGTGCTGGCGCGGCCGCTGGTGTCGGCAGGTCTGGTCGCGGCCGAGCTGAAAATTAGCCAGCGCGCTGCGCTCGGGCTGGTGCCGAACTCGGCATCCGTGAGGTGACCGGCAGGGGGCGCTACCGGGCGTGGGACCCCGTTTAGCTGCGGCGGGCTTTGGCGAAAGCGACAGCACTGATGATTTTTGCTGTACGCTCATTCTCCCTCATCTGCGCGTTGACAGAAAACCAGCAGGCGAGGGTCACAGCACGCTGTGCTCCCCGCGATTTCCGGAAAACCAATGAAAAACGACTTTGATCGATCGCGCGGGACGTATCATTCAACCATGTCGAGAACGGGCGTGACGGCACGTACACTATGGACCGAGAGAACTTTGTCTGGCGACTTTGCGCACGCTTGCAAAACTCTTCGGAAAACTTCCTTCTGTTGATCCAATGATCGTAATGAGCTGGAGTGGCATCGCCGCTCTCCTCGGTTCTTGCTCTCTCAGTTGAACTTGATGCTAGCCTGCACGAAAACGCCGTAGCGCTTTGCCTTCCAATCGTCGGCCTGCGGGGAACCACGACCGCCCATTGCCTCTTCGAAATGAGCGGTGCCGTTATTCGCCACGGCCGCAACACCGCCTCGAGCTGGACGCCATGCCCATCGCCGTCTTCGGAAATTAGCTTGATCTTGGGCGCATGTGGTGCTGATCTTTGCCGTCGAGCCGCGTGAAGAGGAACGCCACGTCACCAGAAAGGCTGAGTCGCTCGGTGAGTTGCGTCTGCCCGGCCAAGCCGAGTCGCAGCGAATGCCAATCGTTGTCCTGGCTGAGAGGTTGACGTAGGTGGGACGGTTGGCACACAGGTTCCCCAGTTGGTCGCCTGCTGCGTGCAACCGAAAGCATCGTAGCTCTCGTGCCAGAAATTGTTGCCAACAAAAGCACCGATGCGGTAGCGCGGTGAGTTCAAGAAATTATATCCAAGATCGGCGGTGAAATAGCTGACGCCGCCCCCGCGCTGATCACTGAATGTGTTTGAGTAGCCCCCCATTTCCGTAAGAAGTCCTCGTCATGAGAAAATCCTCCCTGATGCCGCCCGCACCGAGGAGGCCTTTACGAAAATGCCAGTCGGATTGTGGATCGCGTTGAAGAAGACTTCACTCGAATGCGCGTCTAGATCGTCATAGGTGAGCCGCGAGACCAGTGACGTACCTTTATGATTGTAAAGTTCCTTCGATGCGTTGCCGGTACTGGCCAGTAACGTAGTCCACCCTCGAAGGAAAAGACTGAGGCCGCCGACCCGGCTACCGACGCCGACTCGCAATCACCGGCACTCGACGGCGGTTCGGAACTTCTCGGTGCCGCAGCGCCGGCCAAGCCGGACGGGCCCGGTGAAAAATTCGTCGTCGAGGGCAAGGCGCCCGCTGCTTCGCCCGGCCGCGCCGACGATTTTTCTTGGCCGCCAAGGCGGCAGCCTGCGGCCGGGGCCACAACCGAAACGACCACGGCGATCAGTCCGTAAGCTGCCCGGGGCAGCGGAAGGGCGGAAAGCGCCTTCAGGTGGCCGCACAAGTAGGGTCTCGAGACGGACTCAGCGCGGCAGCACGCTCGATCCCATCAGCGCCTCATCGATGGCGCGCGCCGCCTGGCGGCCCTCGCGGATCGCCCAGACGACCAGCGACTGGCCGCGCCGCACGTCGCCCGCCGCATAGAGCTTTTCGACGCTGGTCCTGTAGTCCCGGTCATTGGCCTCGACATTCTTCGAGCGGCGGCTGTCAATGGCGATCTTCATCTGGCCGGCCAGTTCCGACACCGGCCCGCGAGCGGCTGGCCCGGCAAAGCCGATGGCGATGAACGCGAGATCGGCACGAATGACGAATTCGCTGCCGGCGATCGGCTTGCGCTTTTCGTCGACCTCGCAGCATTTGACCCCGGTCAGCTGGCCGTCTTCGCCGATGAACTCGAGCGTCGCCACCTGAAACTCGCGCTCGGCGCCTTCGGCCTGCGAGGACGAGGTGCGCATCTTGGTCGCCCAGTAGGGCCAGACCGAAAGCTTGTCTTCCTTTTCCGGCGGCTGCGGACGGATGTCGAGCTGGGTGACGCGGACCGCGCCCTGGCGGAAGGCGGTGCCGACGCAGTCGGACGCGGTATCGCCGCCGCCGACGACGACGACATGCTGACCGCCGGCGAGGATCGGATGCGACGGCCACGCCACCGACTGGATCGGTTCGCCGCCGACACGCCTGTTCTGCTGCACCAGATAGGGCATCGCGTCATGCACGCCGCCGAGATCGTCGCCGGGAATGCCGGCCGCGCGCGGCGTTTCGGAACCGCCGCAATAAAGTACGGCGTCATGTTCGGCGAGCAGCTCGGCAACAGGCTTGTCGACGCCGACATTGACGCCGCAATGGAAGGTGACGCCCTCGCCCTGCATCTGCTCGATGCGCCGGTCGATATAGTGCTTCTCGATCTTGAAGTCGGGAATACCGTAACGCATCAGCCCGCCGGGCCGGCTCTCGCGCTCATAGACATGGACGTCGTGGCCGGCGCGGCCGAGCTGCTGGGCAGCCGACATGCCGGCCGGGCCGGAGCCGATGACGGCGACGCGCTTGCCGGTCTTCTTCTCCGGCGGATAGGGCCTGATATGGCCGGTCTCGTAAGCCTTGTCGGCGATCGCCTGCTCGACCGTCTTGATGGCGACGGGAATGTCCTCGAGGTTCAGCGTGCAGGCTTCCTCGCAAGGTGCGGGGCAGATGCGGCCGGTGAATTCCGGGAAATTGTTGGTCGAATGCAGGTTGCGGATCGCATTGTCCCAGTCGCCATTGTAGACGAGGTCGTTCCAGTCCGGGATCTGGTTGTGGATGGGACAGCCCGTTGGCCCGTGGCAGAACGGAATGCCGCAATCCATGCAGCGCGCGGCCTGTTTCTCGACCTCCTTGTCCGACATCGGCAGCGTGAATTCACGGAAATGCCGGATGCGGTCGGAGGCCGGCTGGTACTTGTGCACCTGCCGGTCGATTTCGAGAAAGCCTGTTACCTTGCCCATAGTCCAGCTCCTGCTGTCCAGATGGCGCGCCTGGCGACGCCCTGCAGCTGGATCAGATGGGGCATCCCGTCCCACATGGGCCGCACCAAGTTGCCCAAAATTCGACTATGTACACTTGCCGGGCTCAAAGCTCGTGAGGGGCTCGCCATGCAGCCAGTTCTCGACTCTAATCGAAGGAGCCGGGGACTCCATCTGCAATACCACGTTGCGGTCCAAAGCTATTTCCAAAGGTTTCTGCACGAGCTGGTTTCCTCTCAGAGACGGCACACGGGTTCAGGGAGGAGCGCATCGCTCGTCTTGCCCCATTAAGTGCAGTCACAGTCACTCAGTCTCAAAAGCCATGCCAACGCGCTCAGCGCGCAGTTAGCGCCCATTGCTTCGAAAAACCTCGTCAGTGCCCAGATGTTGGTTGTAATGAACCTGACATTTGTCTGACGCTGTCAGCTTTTGGACACGCGATCACGCGCTTCGTGCCGCCAGGCCAGGCCGAGCCCTGTGTTGCCAGCGGTCGCTTCGATGATTGTACCGCCCGGCGCGAGCTGGCCACGCTGTTCGGCATTAACGATCATCGACAACGCAATGCGATCCTTGATCGATCCGCCGGGATTTTGGCTTTCGAGCTTGACGAAGAGAATTCCTGACTCCGACGTTGTACCGCTGACCAGCCGTGTTGGAGCTGAAATCAGAGGCGTTCGCCTTGGTGGAGACCTTTCGGACGCAGCGATAGCAGCCATCAACCAGCTTCTTCTAAAACACAAGGTGATCTTCTTCCGCGGCCAGGAGCATCTCGACGATGCGGAGCAGGAATTGTTCGCGCGGCGTCTGGGTAACCTTGTACCTCATCCCACGCAGGGGCCGGCAGCCGGCACGGCCTCAATCCTCAATCTCGATTCCGGCCGTGGCGGTGGCAGGCCAGACCAGTGGCATACCGATGTGACTTTCGTCGATGCCTATCCGAAATTCTCGGTCCTACGTGGCGTCGTCATTCCGGCGGCGGGGGGCGACACGATCTGGTCCAACACGCACGCCGCGTACGAGAATCTGCCGGCGCCGCTCAAAATATTGGCGGACAATCTGTGGGCTATTCATAGCAATGCCTACGACTACGCAGCCGTGCGCCCGCGCGCCACAGCCGAAGAGAAGAAGCACTTCGAGGAAGTTTTCACATCGACGATCTACGAGACCGAGCATCCGGTCGTGCGCGTCCATCCGGAAACCGGGGAGAAGTCGCTGCTGCTCGGCAATTTCGTGCAGCGC
This sequence comes from Mesorhizobium sp. M8A.F.Ca.ET.202.01.1.1, assembly GCF_004791595.1. NCBI lineage: Bacteria > Pseudomonadati > Pseudomonadota > Alphaproteobacteria > Hyphomicrobiales > Phyllobacteriaceae > Mesorhizobium > Mesorhizobium sp. M8A.F.Ca.ET.202.01.1.1. The sequence goes on from NZ_SRUN01000017.1 coordinate 99,663, forward strand.
CTCGTCGGCCTTTCCAAGAGCGATTCCGCCAAACTCTACGAGGTGTTCCAGTCCTACGTCACTGCCCCGGAAAATACCGTGCGGTGGCGCTGGCAAGTAGGCGACGTCGCTATCTGGGACAACCGTGCTAACCAGCATTATGCGGTCAACGACTATGGCGACCAGCACCGGGTTGTGCGTCGCGCTACGGTTGACGGTGACGTTCCGATCGGCGTCGACGGTCGCCGCAGTATAACCCATGTCAAGGCAGCCAAGCCGGCGGCGAAGGCAGCCTGACCGTCTGAACAGGGTAAAGATGAAAACTTCGTATCGCCGCGGCCATATCGCGCTGCTTAACCGCCCCACAAAGCCTTATGATTTCCGAGAAGCAAGGCGAGTTGCGGGCTCGAGGCTTGGCCCGAAATCGAGGTCCTGCAGCGTGGCGCATGGCTCGAGTCGCTGCTCGTGGCCCCGCTGCAGCGGTACAGGTCCCCCACCGCCCCACCATCTCGCCCGCCCTGCACCTCGGATAGCGATCATTCACCGTTTGTTCATTATGATAGCGCACGATCATAACTGGACATGCTGGTAGCTCGTACATGCCTGAAGGCCCTGCGCGCCGACCCAGCGCCGGGGCCTTTTTACTTCCGCAAAATCGATTCCAGCAACGCGGGCACTTCGCAGGATGTCGGAATCCCGCGCTTGCGATGATACGCCGTACAGCGAATTGCGCGAGTCAAACGAATTTGGGTTTCTCAAATATAGAATCGTCGATACCGATCCTGATGGATCGAGCCTCGACGACGAAGTCAACCATCTTCAAACGGAATTATTCAACATTGCCGAGAGCTCCCGGTGTGCCGTCGAAGCCGACATTGGGGAGGTCAGCGGTCACCAACGATCATGGTGATCGCCAGCATCTTTCGTATTCACATAACCGTCGGCCTTGTACTTTCCCGAGGCCATGACATGAGTGGGTCTTCCAAGCACCGATTTGGCCCGGTAGGATTTGCAGGGGGCGCGGACAAGCGGATGAACAAACGGAATGATGCCGGAAAACTGCGCGCGCCTGCTGGGATTTAGCCGACCGTCGATAGGAACATAGCCCTGGTCGACGGCTTTCTGAAGGGCAAGAGTTTCGCCGACCTGGCTCAGGAACATGGCTTGTCGACAACGAGGGTGCGCCAAATCATCGAGAAGGCCGATCGGCTCGTGGGCGGCGCATTCAGACCAAGACTGAAACGTCCAACGCCTCGCCTCGGTCCGATTTCATGGTCGACTATCCCTATGTGTGCAAATGGCCGAGAAGCACCGGCTGGGTAGCGTCACGCCGCATCATTCTTTGCGGAGCTGGAGCGCGCGGGATCGCTGGAGCGGCTGGTGAAAGCGGTTGCCGGGGCGCACAACACGTGAGCTGGCGCCTCGTGTGGCAAAAGGAGAGGGCGAGAGCCCATGGCCTGCAATGAAGCGATCAAGCATTGCGATCGTGGAACCAAGCTAGTCGACCATCCGGACCGCGGCCTTCAATGCCAGCTCGCCTTGGAATCGGCCTTCCAGGAATTGGCTGAGCGCGCAGCGGAATCCGGCTGGACCGAGGAGATAGCCACGCGCTCCTCGAACTCGCCGGCGCGCGCCTCAGGAGCGACTCCGCCAATGACAGACTGAGAGGACGATTAATCGTGCCAGGGCAACGAGAGAGCGGCAGGTTCAAGAAGCTTCGCCTGAACCGATAGGAACGTCGCTGCGCCAATAAAATTGGCGGTGAAGGCTGACCGCGGCCGAGTCGGGCAAGCGAGCGAAGTGCTGAAATAAGGGCGTGAGAATCCAAGACATCGTTTGTAGAGAGCATCGAGCTTCGCGAGATTGTGGTACAGGATCGACCGCAGGTGTTCTCGCAGCGCTCGCAGAACCCGGGATTCTTCCGCGGCACCCGCCAAGGCGAAGAACGGTCAGAGTTGCACGATAACGTTTAAAAGCGAGCCTTCCTCCGAAAGTCTGCGCGCGCAGTTCCACGGTCCGATGCGCTTTCATAGCTATTCCAATCGCCGCGCCCATCCTCTCCCGGATCAGGTCCAGCGGGTCTGCAGTGCATGCGCCCCCAAAGTGGACGCCATTGGGCCGGGTGAACCGGGCTCGATTGCGCGCCGAAGGCCCGTTCCAGGCCCGGAAATCCGGGTCCGTCAGGGCGAGCGCGTGCGGGTCGAGGTAGAGAACGGCCTTGCCGAGAAAACGACCGTGCACTGGCATCGCGTGCGTGTGCCACATGCCATGGATGGCGTGCCTCACCTCACGCAGAAGCCCGCGAAAAGGCAACGGAAGATCTAGCATTTATGGGGGAAATGTTTTTTCGGAGTGCTTGACCCGCAGGAAGGGCAGGGCATGACTGCCTATCGCCCGACCCGGCCGGCCGCACTCATGACCGGCTGGGCTCGGTTAATCCTGCATGCCGCGCCCATGAGGTTGCGCTCTGTCGGGAGTGCGTCGAGCACAACGACGAGATGTAGTTCACGATCTTTGAAACGCGTGGTCAACTATCCAAAGTGTGGATGCCTTTCATCGAAACAAACGATTTCATCAATGTTCTGGAATCCTGCATGGGCAGAAGCACCTGACGCACACCGATGCCCCCACTGCCTCATGGCGTGGCGAGCGTCTTAAGAAACCGCCCGAAAGGAGATTTTTCATGCGCTCTACCGGGCAGTGGAGTGCTGGGAAAGGGAGTTGCAACTGACCGGGTCCGACTTCTTCCGAGCCTATGGACAGACTGGGAGACGCGCACGGTGTAGCGGCTCACATCGTCATACTGCACCTACGCCACACACCGGCCGGACCTGATCCGGCTTTATGAGCATTGGGCTTTGTCAGTTGCCCAAGCGTGATGGCTTTCGCGACGCGGCGCGCCTCAGGAACTGAGCCGCGTCCAGGTCGAAACGCGGGAAAGAAAGACAGGAAACAGAATGGCCGATCAATTCGCAACGGACGTCATTGCCCTGATCAAGAAACGCGCCGAGTCGGAGAGCGGTGAGGGAATGCCTACGTCATTCGTCGGCGAGATAACAATCGCCACGGAACTGGACGCGCTCGGGTTTGATTCGCTGGGTTTGGCGGACGTCCTCTGGGATGTGGAGCAGGCCTACGGCATCAAGATCGACATGAACACGGCCGATGCCTGGTCCAATCTCAAGAATGTCGGCGACGTCGTGGAAGCCGTCCGCGGCTTGCTTGCGAAGGAGGCTTGAATGCACAGGCGCGTCGTTATCACCGGAGTGGGCGGCCTGTGCGGACTGGGCACCGACGCCGCCTCTATGTGGAAAGAGATGCGCGAAGGCCGCTCCGCCATCGGCCCGATCGCCAATTCCGAGCTTCATGACCTGGAGGGCATGACCGGCGCTGAGATCAAGGCGCTGCCCCAGCACGACATCAATCGCAAGCAGTTCGTCTCCATGGCCCGCTTCAGCTTGCTCGCCGTGCTTGCAGCGCGCGAAGCCATGCGGCAGGCCGGACTTTCCTGCGACGAGAGGAATGCCCATCGCTTCGGCGCGACAGTGGGCGTCGGCGGCTTGGGCTGGGATGTGATGGAGGAAACTTACCGGGCCCTCCTTTTGGACGGCGCGAGGCGAGTTGGCATCCTCGCTGTACCCAAAACGATGCCAAGCGCCGCCGCCGGCCAGGTGAGCTTGAGCCTCGGCTTGCGCGGGCCGGTCTTCGGGGTGACCTCCGCATGTGCCTCGGCCAACCATGCGATCGCCTCGGCGGTGGACCAGATCAAGCTGGGCCGGGCCGACGTAATGGTTTCCGGAGGCAGCGACGCACCCTTCGCATGGGGCGTGCTGAAAGCATGGGAAGCAATGCGCGTGCTTTCACCCGATACCTGCCGGCCCTTCTCCGCCGATAGGAAGGGCCTGGTGCTGGGCGAGGGTGCGGGCATGGCCGTGCTGGAAAGCTACGAGCATGCCACGAGGCGTGGTGCCACAATTCTTGCCGAGATCGCCGGCGTCGGCCTTTCCGCCGATGCCTTCCACATTGCCGCGCCATCTGTCGAGGGGCCAGCGTCGGCGATGCGCGCCTGCCTTGCCGATGCCGGGCTGAATGCCGAGGACGTCGACTACCTCAACGCGCACGGCACCGGTACCAAAAGCAATGATCAGACTGAAACGGCGGCGATCAAGCGTGTGTTTGGAAACCACGCTTATTCGATGTCCATCTCTTCCACCAAGTCCACGCACGCGCATTGCCTCGGCGCAGCGAGCGCGCTTGAAATGATCGCCTGCGTGATGGCAATCCAAGAGGACGTCGTGCCGCCGACCGCCAACTATCGCGAGCCAGATCCCGCTTGCGACCTCGACATCACACCCAATGTGCCGCGCGAGCGCAAGGTGCGCGTCGCCATGAGCAACGCCTTCGCCATGGGCGGTACGAACGCAGTTCTGGCATTCAGGCAGGTGTAGAAGCCATGCAAGACGCCTCATTTGAGGTCACCTGTCGTATCTAGCTGCTTGCCGGACCACTATGTGAAGCGAGCGCTATTGGCTGCCTCTGCGATGCGGGAATTGGCAGCGGACGTCTCACGATCAAACAGGCATCTGCTTGTAGAATTCTTTTAATCGTGAAGCGGCGCGAGTGCGCTATCCGTTGAGGTGAGCAAGGCCGGCGCCCTGGGTGAGCGCTGGTGTCGGGTGGTGGAAAGTACAGGGGGAGCTGTGTGGCCCCCTCTTTCTCGGCCTCGACGGTGTGCGAAGGAGCCTGTGCGGCGAACGGGCCGACGCCCCAGGCTCAGAACCTGGGCGAACCTAACTCCCGCCAAAGGACAGCCCAGAGCTGGATACACGAAAGAGATACTGAACCCGCGAATCAGATTCTGATCAATCGTCGTGTCTGAGCTCCGCTCGGCTCTTACGGAGATAATCGCGCGGCCCGGCAACGGCCGCGCGTGCCGCGGGCGTGAGCTTTGCGCTTCGTCAGAAGTGCCTCGAGCGTGACGACGATAATTGACCAGCCATATGGAACGCATTCGCCCAGTTATCCAAAGCGTGGATACCTTTCATCTAAACAAAGGATTTTACCGTTTTTGCTGCAGGTCCCATAGAGGCGCTTCAAGTTGGAAAGATAGGTAGTTCCCATGGTTGCGTTGGATCCGAGGAGCATCATCTGGTGTGCGGGGCGCACAAAGTCAGTCGCATCTGCATTACGGCTTGGTCTTTCGGCGGTCTCCACAAGTTACGCCCCGTTGGTGCGATGCCAATTATTTAACCAATGCTTGGACATTTATCTCAACCAGACAGCTCCAAGGTGAGGTCTTCCATGCGCCCGAATGTCGATTGGAAGTTGTGCTGGGAAAATGAGCTGCAACTGGCCGACCATGTCGAACTCTCCGACTTTTTTCGAAAGACCTATGGACGGACTGGCGCCTTCAACGCGGAGCCATTCGAAGGCGGCCGCAGTTGGGCCGGCGCGAGGCCGGAATTCCGCGCAATCGGCTACGACGCGCATGGGGTAGCGGCTCACATCGGCATGCTGCGGCGCTTCATCAAAGTTGGCGAGGTCGACTTGATCGTCGCTGAATTGGGCCTGTACGCGGTTCGTCCGGATCTTGAAGGGCTCGGAATCGGTTTTTCGATGCGCGTGGCGTACCCAGTGCTCCATCAGTTGGGTGTTCCATTCGCTTTCGGCACGGTTCGGCACGCGCTGCGAAACCATGTCGAAAGATTCTGCAGAGCCGGCCTCGCGAACATTGTGTCGGGCGTTCGCGTACGATCGACCCGTCCAGATGTGCATCCCGACCTGCCGCCCACGCGCCTGGAAGACGTACTCGTGTTGGTTTCGCCGATCGGACGCTCGATGGACGAGTGGCCGTCCGGTACCCTGATCGACCGGAACGGTCCGGAACTATGAAGCCTCTGGACTACATATGCGAAGGGCAGAGTGACAATGCCGATGGCACTGCAGAGCGCAGCGTCTATCTGACGTTTGACGATGGTCCCAATTCATTTTTCACACCGCAGATACTCAATGTGCTGGCGCAACATCAGGTGACGGCGACCTTCTTCGTTGTTGGGGCCTACGCGGCCGACGAGCCGGAACTCGTTCGCCGAATTATTACAGACGGGCACGGTATAGCCAACCACACGATGACTCATCCGGACCTGGCCAAATGCGGGTCCGTCGAAGTCGACTGCCAGATAGTTGAGGCAAACAGAGTCATAGGGATGGCTTGCCCGCAGGCCATGGTTCGGTACTTTCGTGCACCGTATGGCATCTGGACCGAAGAAGTAATCGCTGCATCAGCGGGTGCGGCATTGGCGCCCGTCCATTGGTCCATTGATCCACGCGACTGGTCTCGCCCCGGCGTTGACGCCATCGTCGACAGAGTGCTCGCCGATATCCGGCCGGGCGCAATCGTGCTGTTGCACGACGGGTGCGCTCCCGACGAATTGCAACCAGGCAATCAAGCCAGTCTGCGCGACCAGACGGTGACAGCGTTGTCACGCCTAATTCCAGAATTGCACGGCCGCGGATTTGTAATCCGATCACTTCCTCAACACCCCTGAACAAACAGAGATCCTATGGACCTTCTCACCACAGCCAGTACTGTTGCCGTTTCGTCTTATGCGGTGCTCTCGACTGTTTACAGAGGCATGCAAGCGGTCTACTCCCAACCGGAAAATGTTACGCCGCCGTCGGAAAGCTTGTTCGGATCCGACCGTTGGCCGAGCGTGGATGTCATTATCCCCTGCTACAATGAGGACCCGCGCACACTCGCGGCGTGTTTAGCTTCCATTGCAAATCAAGATTACGCCGGAACATTTCAGGTCTATCTGGTTGACGACGGTTCTGGAAATCGTAATGCCGTCATCCCGGTACATCACGCCTACGAGGGCGACCCGAGATTCAATTTCATTCTGCTCCGCGAGAATGTTGGCAAACGCAAGGCGCAGATCGCCGCCATCCGCCGCTCATCTGGAGATTTCGTGCTCAGCGTCGACTCTGACACGACACTTGCGTCCGACGTCATCACAAAGCTTGCAGTAAAAATGCGGGATTCCATGGTCGGAGCGGCCATGGGCCAGCTGACGGCATACAACCGCAGCGACACTTGGTTGACCCGATTGATCGATATGGAATACTGGCTGGCTTGCAATGAGGAGCGCGCGGCGCAAGGTCGCTTTGGTGCGGTCATGTGCTGCTGCGGCCCATGTGCAATGTACCGCCGGTCTTGTCTCCTTTCTCTGCTGGATCAATACGAGACGCAGCTGTTCAGGGGGAAACCAAGCGACTTCGGTGAAGACCGTCATCTTACGATCCTCATGCTGAAAGCAGGCTTTCGAACCGAGTACGTTCCAGGTGCCGTCGCGGCGACAGTCGTTCCGGACAAGATGGGACCTTATTTGCGCCAACAACTCCGCTGGGCACGAAGCACCTTCCGGGACACGATGCTTGCGCGAGGTCTACTGCGTGGCCTGGATCGCTATCTAACTTTGGATGTGATGGGAGAGAATCTCGGCCCATTGTTGCTCGGCATCGCGGTAGTAACGGCGCTCGGTGAGCTACTATTTTCACATACAGTAAATTGGTGGACGGTGCTGGCTATTGTCACGATGACCATAATCAGATCTACGGTGTTATCTTTCCGCACTCGGCAGCTTCGATTCATCGGCTATTCAATGCACGCGTTAATCAGGATATTCCTGTTGATCCCCTTGAAGGCTTACGCCCTGTGTACATTGAGCAATAGCGATTGGCTGTCGCGTAAAAGTGTTCCCCTGCCCAACAGGAGCACAAAGGAAATCACAAGCGCGATGCCGCTTGCCGGAGCAAATGCTGCGGGCAATTCTGGAATTGCGGAGTCACTTCATACTGCAGATCTTTCGCTCACAGCTGGTGAAGTCTGACGGCCTTGCAGCGCCGAGTGACCGAGTAAGTTGTGTCAGTCGACACGGGGTGAAGCTTTCGAGTTACCTATGGTCAGAACGGGAACTATCTGGAAGCGACACGTGGCATCTTGACGTTATTCTTTGGCGGAAGCGATACACGCGTCGCTCCGGCCGCGACTTTCCAAAGGTGCCATCTCAAGGCGGTGGCCTGCTCTGAACCAGAATTCGCAAGTAAGCTGCCGGTGGCCAATCGGACTCATTCCGCTTGAGATAGACGCATGTCCAATGTAGCAATCGACCTTACCGGCGTAACCAAATTATTCGGAAACAAGCTCGTTGTGGACGGGCTGTCCTTCACCGTTGCATCGGGAGAGTGCTTCGGTCTGCTGGGGCCGAACGGCGCAGGCAAGAGCACGATTGCGCGTATGCTCCTCGGTATGACCCGGCCTGACGCGGGTGATATAACAGTCCTCGGTCTACCAGTGCCGGCACGCAGCCGCTTGGCCCGCAAGGGCATAGGCGTGGTCCCGCAGTTCGACAATCTCGACCTGGAATTTACGGTACGCGAGAACCTGTTGGTGTTCGGGCGCTACTTCGGCATGAGTACAAGAGAGATCAACGCCGTCATCCCACGGCTCCTCGAGTTCGCTCGCCTTGAGAGCAAGGCGGATTCACGTGTCGGCCTGCTATCCGGCGGGATGAAGCGGCGCCTGACGCTGGCACGTGCTCTGATCAACGACCCCCAGTTGCTTGTGATGGATGAGCCCACGACCGGCCTCGACCCGCATGCCCGCCATCTGATCTGGGAGCGACTTCGTTTCCTGCTGGCGAGCGGAAAAACGATCATTTTGACCACCCATTTCATGGAAGAGGCTGAGCGGCTTTGTGATCGGCTGTGTGTTCTCGAGCGGGGACGCAAGATCGCCGAGGGCAGTCCTCATGCGCTGATCGACGAGTACATTGGGTGCAACGTGATCGAGATCTTCGGCGGCAATCCACAGGAGCTGATTTCGCTGATCAGACCGTACGTTCAGCGTGTCGAGGTAAGCGGCGAGACGCTCTTTTGCTATGCGCCTGAGCCGGAGGATGTGCGCATCCAGCTTCGCGGTCGAGCGGGTCTGCGTATTCTAGAGCGTCCACCCAGTCTGGAGGACGTTTTCTTGAGGTTAACCGGACGTGAGATGGAGAAGTGAGCAATGGGTGAACGTTTTGCGGCCGCTCTACCCGCCAACGCCTGGAACTGGATCGCGGTGTGGCGCCGCAATCATCTGGCATGGAAGAAGGTGGCATTTGCTTCAATGCTCGGCACCCTTGCTGATCCGATGATTTACCTTTTCGGGCTCGGCACTGGCCTTGGACTGTTGGTAGGCCGCATCGAAGGTGCATCCTACATCGCCTTTCTGGCAGCCGGCATGGTTGCGACGAGCGCGATGACAGCATCAACCTTCGAAACAATTTACGCGGTTTTCGGTCGAATGCGCGATCAGGGCACTTGGGAAGCAATCCTGCACACACAACTTACCCTCGGCGACATCGTTCTCGGTGAATTGACCTGGGCAGCCACAAAGGCCTTTCTGGCCGGTACGACAATTGCGATTGTTGCCGCCGCGCTAGGTTATGCCGCGTGGACGTCGGTTCTCTACGTGCTGCCGGTCATCGCTCTCACCGGGTTCGCCTTTGCGAGCCTGGCCATGCTCGTCATCGCGCTCGCGCCCAGTTATCACTATTTTATTTTCTATCAGACGCTTGTCATCACACCCATGCTGTTCCTTTCGGGCGCGGTTTTTCCAGTCGGCCAATTGCCAGGAGTGTTTCAGCAGATTGCGGCCTTCTCGCCGCTGGCGAATTCTATCGATCTAATCCGTCCGGTGATGCTCGGCCGCCTGGGCGACAATGTAGGGCTGCATATAGGCGCACTTTGCATGTTCGCTGTATTGCCTTTTTTTCTGTCGGCTGGACTGTTTCATCGACGACTAATGCGTTGACGCTTACCTACGCCCATCAACGAGAAGGAGGTCCGCAATGCCGGATTGCAAACTGCCCCCAGCGGCCCGGAGGCATGCGTGTGCCAGGAATCGCGAGTGGTACAACAACGCCGAAGCCGGGCGCCACCCAGCCGCTGCAGGCACGCGCCCATCTTCGCGACCACACCTCGGAGTACAGGCTGGGTGGTGAGGCGCGCGGACCCACCCGGAGCGTTCAAGCGATAGCAGCCAAGCTTCTTGTGCGCGTCCCCAGACCGTCGCGGCCATTATTTAGTTGGATACACATGCAATGACCCACAACGAACCAACTCCTGAGCCTTTTGTGATCCTTGCTATGCCAAGGACCGGAACACACTATTTAGAAGAATTGCTAAACGAGCATCCGACCGTTCTGAGTAACGGTGAGTTGCTAAACGAATATGATCCCAATTGGCCCAGCACGGATCGCCTGCTAGGCACGGATCGCGAGCTTCTTGAGCTTGCCTATGTGCGCTGCCCTATGCGCGACTACAAGAATGTGACGCATCTTGGCTGCAAGATCAATGAACCTCAGTTTCGCGAGCGTCCAGCATTCTTTGCGGAATTAGCTCGTTGGCCAGCACTCAAGGTCATCCTCGTTGTTCGCCGAAACGTATTGGAATCGCTCCGATCCTTTGTGCAGGCCAGGGAAAGCGGTCAGTGGCTGAAGTTCAGCTCGGACAACGATACCGCTCGGCCACCGAGCGTCAGGTTGTCAATCGCCGACTGTGAGGCTTATTTCAAAGCCGCCGACGACTTTCACGCTCGCGTTATGGACTCCTTCACGTCGACCAACCTGCTTGTAATGGAATACGAGAGCCTACTTCACGAACCTGCCCAATGCTTGGGAGCGGTTTGGGATTTCCTGGGCGTTCCAGCGCTTGAGCCATCAGATAACGCCATCTTGCAGCGCCAGGAAACGCGACCGCTTGATCAAACGGTGGAGAACTTTGACGAGTTGCGGATTCACTTCGCACGCGGACCTTATTCAAGATTTTTTGACCTCGGAGATTCAATGCGCTCCTACGCTTAATCGCTTGTACCGCGTGCTCTGATGGGCGTGTAGGATATCCTGCAGTTTGCGCGCATTCCGTTCCAAAACTGACAAACCAAAGTCACCAAGGCAACCGGCAGTCGATCTGCGGCGAACATCAAAGGGCACGGGCGCAAGGCGACCTGGTCAATTCCCTCTCTGATGAAGCACTTCCTCAGACGCGATCTTTGGCGAGCCTCGAGTGCAGAATTCCGGCAAGGTGGAGGGTTCCAGTGCGCAACTGCACCAATCTCGCTGGACGGGACAGGCGTCCAGTTGGCACGGCGCTTGCTCCGAGATGACAGCAGCGCTCGACCGGAGCGCAGCATGGGAGAAGGAGGAGCCCCCACCCCGATCCGGTCAGGGAGAGAGAAACGATGTTGGTTCCAAGAGTCCCCCGCGCGATCGCAGCGCCCCGCAAGCGCCATTTTGCCCGGACCTACGTGCAGGTACTTGCCGCCATGGTCCTTGGAGCCGCAATTGGCTACCTCTATCCGGAAACCGGCCAAAGCCTGAAGCCGCTCGGCGATGCCTTCATCAAAGTCATCAAGATGATTATCGCACCTGTCATCTTCCTGACAATTGCGACCGGCATTGCCGGCATGAGCGATCTGCAGAAGGTCGGCCGAGTTGCCGCCAAGGCGATGGTTTATTTCCTTACCTTCTCGACGCTTGCACTCGTTGTCGGGCTGATTGTCGCGAATATCGTTCAGCCTGGCGCCGGCCTCAACATCGATCCGGCCTCGCTCGATGTCGAAGCCGTTAAGGGCTATGTGGCCACGGCTCACGAGCAGTCCGTGACCAGCTTCCTGATGAACATCATCCCGTCAACGATTGCCAGTGCCTTCGCGGAAGGCGACATCCTGCAAGTCTTGTTCTTCTCGGTCTTGTTCGGCATTGCTCTGGCGATGACCGGAGAGACGAGCAGGCCGGTCGTTACCTTTCTCCAGGCGCTCACCGCCCCCATTTTTAAGCTCGTCGGCATTCTCATGAAGGCTGCACCCATCGGCGCCTTCGGCGCTATGGCCTTTACGATCGGCAAATACGGAATCGGTTCGGTGGCCAACCTCGCGATACTGGTCGCGACGTTCTATCTGACCGCCTTCCTCTTCGTGTTCGGGGTTCTCGGCGTGGTCTGCCGCTGCAACGGCTTCTCGATCTTTTCTCTTGTCCGCTACATCAAGGACGAGCTGCTGCTTGTCCTGGCAACGTCCTCCTCGGAGGCCGCGCTGCCCTCGCTCATGGAGAAGATGGAGAAGGCCGGCGCCGCGCGTTCGGTCGTAAGTCTCGTCATCCCTACTGGATACTCATTCAATCTGGACGGCACCAATATCTACATGACGATCGCCGCCCTCTTCATCGCGCAGGCGACGAACACAGATTTGTCAATTGCCGATCAGATCCTCCTGCTGCTAATTGCGATGCTTTCCTCGAAGGGTGCGGCAGGCGTCACCGGCGCCGGCTTCATCACATTGGCCGCTACTCTGTCTGTCGTGCCGAGTGTTCCCGTTGCCGGAATGGCTCTAATTCTTGGCGTGGACCGCTTCATGTCGGAATGCCGCGCGCTGACGAATTTAGTCGGTAATGCGGTGGCATCGCTCGTTGTCGCTCGCTGGGAAGGCGAATTGGACCAGTCCCGGATGGAAGCCGCTTTCCGCGGTTAGGGTTACATCAAACGGGCTCCCCGCAAGCAAGCAATAGCGCGACGTGTAAGTCACGGCCTTCACAGCAGTCGAATTGCCGGCCTCCAAAGAGCGCTGGAAATAGTGTACTAACGCGGAGAGTAATACAACACCATGAAGCCCCTAAGCAAACGAACGGTTCACGGAAACTCATCTGGGTCCGCATGGAGCGCTGTTCGTCGAATGCGTTATCAACCGTGGGGTGTGGTAACTATTTCAGCTTGCCGCCCCAAGCCGTCGCGGGATCGCACCGGATGACGGAGGACCGGCCGATCAGAATCGCTAGGGGAAAGCGCGTCACAATTGCCGATCTCGCCCGCGAAGCCGGAGTCAGCGTAGCAACAGTCGATCGGGTTCTGAACGTCCGCCTTCCGGTGCGAGAGGAGACCGCCCAGCGGGTCCATGCGGCCGCGCACGCGATCGGCTATCATGCTGCCGGTCTCATCAAACAGCGCTTGCAGCAGCACCTGCCGCACTACAAGCTGGGCTTCATCTTGAGAAAACCTGCCCACGATTTTTACCAAGATTTCGCTCGCAATATTGAAGAGTCGGTCAGTATGGCTAAATCCTTCCACGGCCTTCCGATCATCGAGTTCGCGCAGTCACATTTGCCGCGTGACCTGCTCCCGCTTCTTAAGGACCTTGGAAGCCGCTGCCAGGCGATCGCCATGGTGGCGGCCGATCACCCGAAAATCACAGCATCAGTCGAGGAGCTCAAGGCGAAAGGTATCCCGGTATTTTCGCTGTTATCCGACTTCGCCGATGGCGTGCGCGAGGGCTACATCGGCCTCAACAACAGCAAGGTCGGACGGACTGCCGCTTGGGTGTTTTCCAAGGCCGCAAAACGGCCCGGCAAGGTGGCGGTGTTTGTCGGAAGCCATCGCTTCCAGGCGCATGCGACGCGGGAAACGGCCTTTCGTGCCTATTTTCGTGAGAACGCGCCCAAATTCGAGGTGCTTGATCCGCTCGTGAACCTTGATGAACGGCAGCTCACTTACGAAAAATTGCTGGATCTTATGCAGCGGGAACCAGAGCTCGTCGGCTTCTATATGGCCGGCGGGGGTATAGAGGGAGCAATTTCCGCGCTCCGAGAAGAGGGGAGCGGTCAGGATCTCGTCGCGATCGTGAGTGAAATGACGCCGCAGTCACGTGGGGCGCTTGCGGATGACATCTTGACGATGGCGGTCGGCACGCCAATGCGCCGACTTTGCCAGGAGCTGATAATGGCAATGGAGCGGGCCATCAAAGCCGGCGTCGCGGAGAGCCCGGGGCAGACATTTCTGCCGTTCGACATTTATCTTCCGGAAAATATTTGACCTTGATGGATTTCTATCATGAGCGCCCATTTTCCTTTCACCGATGAAAGGAAAGCTCGATTGACTCGGCCGTCTCTGTCCGATCTGTGAACCGGCGTGGTTCCGTCTTGAAAGAAGCCGGATGCCGAAATGGCAGCCGCGCTTCATGGAAGGAAAGTCAAGCAATGCGCCAGGTATCGCCCCGCTTTGCACTCGATCACATGGCGGCGCCCCGCCTTGACGTCAGTGCGCTTTTCGCGCTTGCCCGTGACCAAGGCCTGACCGACGTCCAAATCCGTTACCCTCATTTCAGCAATCCTGTCGCACGCGGCATTCCGGCTGCGGACGTTCGGTTTGCCGCTACCGAAGCGGGCGTCACGATCATCTCTGTCAACGCCTTGCAGCGGTTCAACGACTGGACTCCAACGCGTCAGGCCGAGGCAAGCAACCTCGCCGATTATGCGACGGCGTGCGGGGCAGAGACGCTCGTGTTGGTGCCGGCCAACCGCAGCTCGTGGCCCACCAATAGCGAGCGCCAGGACAATCTTCGTTTCGCTCTAAACGAGATCAAGCCAATCCTCCAGTCGCGGGGTCTGATCGGTCTCATCGAGCCGCTGGGTTTCCGAACCTGCTCGCTTCGATCAAAGAAGGAAGCGGCCGAGGCCGTTGCCGCGGTTGATGGCCAGTCCGTCTTTCGCCTCGTGCACGACACGTTCCACCACACCCTGGCCGGGGAGACATGCCTGTTCTGCGAGCTTACCGGCCTGGTGCACATTTCAAGCGTAAACGACCCGACCTTCTGGATTTACCCCGATCGCTTTCTTGCAGGTTCCGACAATGGCAGCCAGATTCAGGCGCTGCTGGATGGCGGCTACGCGGGACCTTTCTCGTTCGAGCTGATCGAGGAAGTCCATTCTCTGGACGATCTCGCAGGCGCACTTGCCGCCAGCATCGACTTTATCCGGCGAGGGCTATTGTCGTCAAAGTAGATGGTGACAGGAGTAGTGACTATAGGTGCGCCTGAATTTTCCGAGGGTTCACAGCGGGGCAGCCATCCGAGATGCCTCCTGTATCATTATCTCCCGCATCCAGATGCTTGCCGGATCGCTATTGTGGAGGGCCGGCCATTGGAGGGTCTCGGTGAATGTGGGAAATGGCAGCGGAAGTTCGATAACCCGCAGGGGGAACGTTTTTTCGAAATGCCTGACCAGCCGTAAGGGCATGGTCGCTATACGAGCTGTGCCGGACACCATAGGTGGAATCATGCTGAAGCCCTGCACGGCGACCTCGACACGTCTCTTAAGGCCATGCTCAAGCAAAAACCATTCCTCGATAGACGGCTTCATCGTACGCCCGAACCTGACCGCGACGTGCCTCATCGACATGTATCTCTCGAATGTAAGCTGCTGTGGCAGCTGCTTGTTTGTGGGACAGCCTACGCACACGAGCTTCTCGTCAAACAGCGCAATGCTTGAATGCACACTCGACGTGAACATATCCGGTAGAATTAGAAAATCGACGTCACCGCGCCGGAGAAGCTCATCGGGGCTATCGTCGACAGGCAGCAGTTCGAAGCTGACGGCGGGGGCTTCCCGTGAAATACGCTCCACAAGCTTTTCGAAAAACACGAGCGTGACGAAATCGGAAAGAATGATCCTGAAGAGGCGATCGGCTCGAGCTGGGTCAAACGGATCCGAAGAAATAATCGAGCACTGGATGTGCTGGAGAGCGTCGCGAACTGCGGGGGCAAATGCTGCCGCACGCGGGGTTAGAAATCGTTCGCGACCTCTTATCGTAAACAGTTCATCGCGGAAATAATCGCGCAGTCGGGCGACGGCCGCACTCATGGCGGGCTGACTCAAGTTGATCCTGCGTGCCGCCGCCGAGAGATTACGCTCCGTCAGGAGTGCGTCGAGCACAACGAGGAGATTTAGATCAAGTCCTTTGAAACGCATGTCATCAGCCATCCATGGGATGGATGCCTTTAACCGAAACAAACGACTTTAACAATTTAGCATTCTTGCAATCTTTTGTCGCAAAAAGTTTATGATGGATGACGTTAAGGTCCGACATATGAGCCGCGTGATCTGCCGAAGCGAGCAATCGTTCGTACTGTGCAGGTCAGAGATTGGCAGTTTGAAACGCCGGGCCGATGGCGCCGGGCTATCAACCAGCGTCTTCGGCGGCCCCGACCTAGCTGGGCGTGGAATCTAATAGGGTGCACCTTTCCAGTCCGAGGCGACTGATGGGCGGTTTGATCCTAAGCTGCCGTGAGGCCTGTGCCAATTGTATCGGCGAGCCAATGCAGCAGTCCGGCAGCGTTTTTGAGAGCTGTTGTAGGCTCGGCCTAAGCCCATTGGCGCAAGCCTATCTGAACGAAGCGCTTGGCCTTGCCGCTATCCGGTATGTGATCTGTGGTGTCTTCTCGTCCTGCTGTTCTTGTTTTGGAACGCCCTTATGGTGAGCCCATCCGGGACGTGGGGCACCGGGAGCACAAAGGTGCAGGCAGGCCGTCAATAGACCGTGGGCTGAGAGCCCGAGCTCGTTACATGGCCGCCCCTGGCGACTTTCCCGGATGCGCTGCGAGCGCGGATCAGTAGATGTCGTGTTGCCCGCCAGCTCCCGTCTTTGACCGAGCCAAGAAGGAGGAACGGGCATGCTTATCATCGGACTGGATATTCACCGCGCCTTCGCCGAAGCAGTGGCATGGGAGGAGGGCAGGCTCAGGCGACTCGGCCGCGTCGACATGCGGCGCGATCTGCTGGCCGCGTTCGCCGCGAAGCTGTCGCCGAACGATATCGGGGTGATCGAGGCCACCGGCAGCGCGACGTCCGCTGCAGCTGTGGTTGCGCCGCATGTGAAGAAGGTGGGGATCGCCAAGCCGAAACAGGTGTTTATCGTTGCCTATGCCAAGATCAAAACGACGATCGACGCCGACGTTCTTGCGCAGCTCTATGCCAGCGGCTTCTTGCCAGAAGTCTGGATTGCGGACGAGCCGACGCAGGCTCTGCGTCGACAGGTGACACGGCGCAATCAGATTGTCCGACAGAGATCTCGATTGAAGAGCGTCATCCAGTCGATCCTTCATAGCCACCTGATCCGTCCTGCCCGCATGCCGACCTGTGCGGCGCCAAGGGTCGGACCTGGTAATCGAGCAGGTCGTACCGCAGGACGAGCGCCTCGCGATCGATGGGCATCTGCGCGAGTTCGACCGATTGGGCGAAGACCTCCAGGTCATCGAACGCGATCTTGTCCGCTCGGCTCTCGAGGATGAAGGCGTGAAGCGGCTGATGACCATTCCCGGCGTCGACATCACCGTCGCGCTGGCGATGAAGGGCGGCGATCGGCGACGTGTCGCGCTTCGACGATCCGCAGAAGCTCGTGACCTATCTCGGGTTGAACCCAAGCGTCCAGCAGTCCGGCCAGGTCCGGCCTACCATGGGCGGATCACCAAGCAGGGCCGTGGTCATGCGCGCGGCATGCTCGTCGAGGCGGCCTGGGCGGCCGCTCGTGCTCCCGGACCGTTGCGAGCCTTCTCCCTGCGGCGTGCGAGCCCGGCGCGGACAGCATGTCGCGGCCGTGGCAACCGCACGCAAACTCTCTGTCGTGATCTGTCATCTGTTGAGAAGGGCGAGAGTTACGCGTAGGCTCGACCCTCCCTGCATGCCAAGAAGCTTGCGCGATGTGGAACTCAAGGCCGGGAGCAAGGCTGTGCGCGGCCAAAAGGGAGCGCACGCCTACAACATAAAGAGCCACCGGGAAGAAGAGCGCCGCTGGGTGGAGCAGGCCGAGGGCGCCTATGCACGCCTCGTTGCCGGTTGGAACCCACGAGGTCCGAAGAGGGTAGGCACGGATGCCGCAAACGAGGCGCGACGATAGAAGCTGCGCGGCAGGGCTCTCATCTCGGACCCTGCTCTTCGCCACGCGGTCGTCCGTGCGCGACAGGAGAATAGCGCAGATTTATCAAAAAGGCTCTTGTCGATCACATCAGTGGTCTTGGGCGCTGTACGGCCGGGTGAAGACTTTGCAGGTGGCGCGGAAAGCGTTTGACCTGTAGCGAAGCAATTGTCGTCATTACGCGCTCGACCCGGGCGCCCAGCTTGGCATAAGGGCTACGTGGCCTCAGGAAGCGTCGTCGCCAATGCAGACCATGGACGAATTCCCAGCCGATGCCGAGATGCCGGTCGACCGTGCCTGTCGCCGTCCGGTGATGCGATGCCCCCGAGCGGATGAGTTCGCCCCGGAAGCTCCCGGTCACGACGCACGGGTTCGGGTTCCAAGGCGCTCAGTTTTGTTCGCGCCCAATCGGTGTAGGACGCGGCAGAAATACGAGCGTGACGAAATCGGAAAGAATGATCCTGAAGCGGCGATTCGGTAGAGCCGGGTCAAACTATCCGACGAAATAAACGAGCACTGGATGGGCGGGAGAGCGTCGCGAACTGGAGGGCAAGAGCTCCCGGACGCAGCGTTAAGTTTGAATACCTCCGCGGACATGGTCGCGAGCTTATCGCGCAAATAATCGAGCAGCCGAGCGCCGGCCGCACTCATGACCGGCTGGGCTCGGTTAATCCTGCATGCCGCGCCCATGAGGTTGCGCTCTGTCGGGAGTGCGTCGAGCACAACGACGAGATGTAGTTCACGATCTTTGAAACGCGTGGTCAACTATCCAAAGTGTGGATGCCTTTCATCGAAACAAACGATTTCATCAATGTTCTGGAATCCTGCATGGGCAGAAGCACCTGACGCACACCGATGCCCCCACTGCCTCATGGCGTGGCGAGCGTCTTAAGAAACCGCCCGAAAGGAGATTTTTCATGCGCTCTACCGGGCAGTGGAGTGCTGGGAAAGGGAGTTGCAACTGACCGGGTCCGACTTCTTCCGAGCCTATGGACAGACTGGGAGACGCGCACGGTGTAGCGGCTCACATCGTCATACTGCACCTACGCCACACACCGGCCGGACCTGATCCGGCTTTATGAGCATTGGGCTTTGTCAGTTGCCCAAGCGTGATGGCTTTCGCGACGCGGCGCGCCTCAGGAACTGAGCCGCGTCCAGGTCGAAACGCGGGAAAGAAAGACAGGAAACAGAATGGCCGATCAATTCGCAACGGACGTCATTGCCCTGATCAAGAAACGCGCCGAGTCGGAGAGCGGTGAGGGAATGCCTACGTCATTCGTCGGCGAGATAACAATCGCCACGGAACTGGACGCGCTCGGGTTTGATTCGCTGGGTTTGGCGGACGTCCTCTGGGATGTGGAGCAGGCCTACGGCATCAAGATCGACATGAACACGGCCGATGCCTGGTCCAATCTCAAGAATGTCGGCGACGTCGTGGAAGCCGTCCGCGGCTTGCTTGCGAAGGAGGCTTGAATGCACAGGCGCGTCGTTATCACCGGAGTGGGCGGCCTGTGCGGACTGGGCACCGACGCCGCCTCTATGTGGAAAGAGATGCGCGAAGGCCGCTCCGCCATCGGCCCGATCGCCAATTCCGAGCTTCATGACCTGGAGGGCATGACCGGCGCTGAGATCAAGGCGCTGCCCCAGCACGACATCAATCGCAAGCAGTTC
The DNA here is from genome assembly GCF_004791595.1 of Mesorhizobium sp. M8A.F.Ca.ET.202.01.1.1. Taxonomy (NCBI): domain Bacteria; kingdom Pseudomonadati; phylum Pseudomonadota; class Alphaproteobacteria; order Hyphomicrobiales; family Phyllobacteriaceae; genus Mesorhizobium; species Mesorhizobium sp. M8A.F.Ca.ET.202.01.1.1. The sequence goes on from NZ_SRUN01000017.1 coordinate 119,094, forward strand.
GTCTCCATGGCCCGCTTCAGCTTGCTCGCCGTGCTTGCAGCGCGCGAAGCCATGCGGCAGGCCGGACTTTCCTGCGACGAGAGGAATGCCCATCGCTTCGGCGCGACAGTGGGCGTCGGCGGCTTGGGCTGGGATGTGATGGAGGAAACTTACCGGGCCCTCCTTTTGGACGGCGCGAGGCGAGTTGGCATCCTCGCTGTACCCAAAACGATGCCAAGCGCCGCCGCCGGCCAGGTGAGCTTGAGCCTCGGCTTGCGCGGGCCGGTCTTCGGGGTGACCTCCGCATGTGCCTCGGCCAACCATGCGATCGCCTCGGCGGTGGACCAGATCAAGCTGGGCCGGGCCGACGTAATGGTTTCCGGAGGCAGCGACGCACCCTTCGCATGGGGCGTGCTGAAAGCATGGGAAGCAATGCGCGTGCTTTCACCCGATACCTGCCGGCCCTTCTCCGCCGATAGGAAGGGCCTGGTGCTGGGCGAGGGTGCGGGCATGGCCGTGCTGGAAAGCTACGAGCATGCCACGAGGCGTGGTGCCACAATTCTTGCCGAGATCGCCGGCGTCGGCCTTTCCGCCGATGCCTTCCACATTGCCGCGCCATCTGTCGAGGGGCCAGCGTCGGCGATGCGCGCCTGCCTTGCCGATGCCGGGCTGAATGCCGAGGACGTCGACTACCTCAACGCGCACGGCACCGGTACCAAAAGCAATGATCAGACTGAAACGGCGGCGATCAAGCGTGTGTTTGGAAACCACGCTTATTCGATGTCCATCTCTTCCACCAAGTCCACGCACGCGCATTGCCTCGGCGCAGCGAGCGCGCTTGAAATGATCGCCTGCGTGATGGCAATGCAAGAGGACGTCGTGCCGCCGACCGCCAACTATCGCGAGCCAGATCCCGCTTGCGACCTCGACATCACACCCAATGTGCCGCGCGAGCGCAAGGTGCGCGTCGCCATGAGCAACGCCTTCGCCATGGGCGGTACGAACGCAGTTCTGGCATTCAGGCAGGTGTAGAAGCCATGCAAGACGCCTCATTTGAGGTCACCTGTCGTATCTAGCTGCTTG
>NZ_SRUN01000017.1:120254-139575 GCF_004791595.1 Mesorhizobium sp. M8A.F.Ca.ET.202.01.1.1
GCAAGGTGCGCGTCGCCATGAGCAACGCCTTCGCCATGGGCGGTACGAACGCAGTTCTGGCATTCAGGCAGGTGTAGAAGCCATGCAAGACGCCTCATTTGAGGTCACCTGTCGTATCTAGCTGCTTGAGGGGCGGGGCATTGTGATACAGGGAGAGCTGTGGGGTCCCTCCTTCTCGGCCTCGACGATGTGGAAGGAGCCTGTGCGGCGAAACGGGCTAGACGCCCCCAGGCCCAGAACTTGGGCGAAACCAACTCCCACCAAAGGACAGCCGGTTTAGTAGCCGAACAATGAAACCTCGCTCGACGAGCCGCCGTCTCTACTGTCTCCGGCCTCACGCGGTTGAAGCGAACAGCGCAGCAGCTACTGTTCCGCACAACTCGGATGGCAATTGGGACAAGTCCGCACATGTCGTCACGTACGCTGAACGCCGCAGGTACAGCCAAACTGGGGCGGGGCGTTTCTGCCGTTTTGATAGAATTCTATCAAACTGACAATTTTCCTTGCATAAATGCAAGGAGAGCTCGGTTGACTCCCCTCCTTTCTTGTCAAGGATGAGTTTGCAGGCTGCGGTGCGGCAGAAGCCGGACAGAACAGCGACCGGTCGAGTAAAGGCCTGCGCAAACCGCATATTGCGAGCGCCCGCGCGGAGGAAGACGCTCGTCCTGGTGAAAGGCAACGATGCTCAGGCGCCATTGCCATTTGCCGAGGGCGTCCGCGCGCCGAAAATTTCGAAGCAACAAAGGTGAGATCGAGAATGATGATGACGAAATACAACACAGCTCACCGTCCAGTGCAGTTCTACCGGCGGGTGGCGGAGTGGGATGGGCTGCCAAATGGAACGTAAAAAGATCAGCAAGGAGATGCTTGGCGATAGTCAGGCGCTGCGCAAGCTGCGTGAGCACCTTGTCAAGGTGGCCAAGGCGAAGACTACGGTCCTGTTGCGAGGTGAATCCGGAACCGGTAAGGAGCTGGTTGCCAAAGCCATTCACGAGCTCTCGCCTCGCGCCAAGCAGCCCTTCATCAAGGTCAATTGCGCGGCGCTCACCGAGACGCTTCTGGAATCTGACTTGTTCGGTCATGAGAAGGGTGCCTTCACCGACGCGAGCAGTTTGCGCAAGGGGCGCTTTGAGGCTGCCGACAAAGGCACATTGTTTCTGGACGAGATTGGCGAAATATCAGGTTCGTTCCAGGCTAAGCTGCTGCGTGTCCTGCAGGAGCAGGAGTTTGAGCGCGTCGGCAGCAACCACACCATTAAAGTTGATGTTCGCGTGATTGCCGCAACGAACAGGGACTTGGAAACGGCAGTTCAACGCAAGGAGTTCCGGCAAGACCTCTATTATCGCATCAACGTCGTCACTTTACGCGTGCCGGCATTGCGCGAAAGGCGAGGTGATATTCCGCTCTTGGCCGCTCAGTTTCTCAAGAATTTCAATACTGAGAATGATCACACGCTGACCTTCGCTCCCGAAGCGATTGAGGTGCTAATGAACTGCGAATTTCCAGGCAACATCCGAGAGCTCGAAAACTGCGTTCAGCGGACGGCAGTTCTGGCGACGGGTCCATCAATCCTCAGAACTGACTTTGCCTGTTACGCGGATCAGTGCTTGGCCGCGGCGCTGTGGAAGAACGGACCGCCGACGTCAGAGAAGTCGACTACGATCGAGCCTTCCGCCGCCTGTGCCGCCCCGCCCGTCGGCGACGGGCAAGCGCCGATAGGCCCTGCCACGAGTCGTGGTAGGGTGCCCGATGCCGATACGGTCATTGCTGCCATGGAAAAGTGTGGCTGGGTGCAGGCAAAGGCGGCGCGCCTGCTCGGTTTGACCCCGCGCCAGATCGGCTACGTGCTGAGAAAACGCGGTATCGAGATCAAGCGTCTCTGAAACAACCCGCCGAGCAAGAGCTGGAGCAGGTCAAGCATTGGTGCTCTGGCGAGCCCATCGGCCAGGCTTACGAAGTGGGTGTGAACAGCGCTGCCAAGATTCCGGCCGTGTGCTTTCTACCACGTAGTCATACTGGGGCTCTGCGACTGACAAACTAAAAAGGAGTAATCCTATGGCTAGTAACTTCGCTCTACACCGCAAGGGCAAATCAATTCGACGTGCCTGGATCCAGAAATAATCGATGTATTATTGGTGACACGCCAGCATGCGTAGAGGCGACGCGCAGATCTCCGCTGGCGGGACCTGGTCGATACATTAGCTGATGGCTTACCGCTCGATATCACGCAATCTGAGATGGGCATGAAAGTGAGTTCGACCGCTGGACAGTTGCCGACCTCGTCAGGTATTGGCCCCTGCGACCGGTTGATCTGCGATATCCAAATTCGCGGAAGTTGGTCGAGACGAAACTGTCGCCCCGGCTCGTGACCGACCGCGCGCCCGGCAAGACCGAGTTACAAAGTTGCCGAGGCAGTTTGATGTGCGTTCCTGCATCACTGTACGGGACACGACCTGACGGGAGACTATGATGCGTAGCCAAAAAGAAAAGATGCTCGCAGGCGAGTTTTACAATGCGGCGGATCCGGAGATCCAAGCTGACCTGTTGGCCACCGGGGCTTGGCTCAAGCGGTACAATGATACGCTGGGGCAGACCACGGGGCATTGGCATGAGCTTTTGTCCGAGCGGCTGGGAGAGGTTGGGCGCGGAACGGTCATCCGTCCGCCCTTTTTTTGCGACTACGGATTCAATATCCGCATTGGAGCCAATGCCTACATCAACTTCAACTGCGTTATTCTTGACGTGGTAGAGGTCAAAATCGGGCAAGGAACGGCAATTGGGCCTGCTGTGCAGATTTATACCGCCGATCATCCACATGATGCCGAGCAGCGGCAGGCCGGCCTGCAGGTCGGGCGTCCTGTTCACATTGGCAGCCGTGTCTGGATCGGCGGTGGAGCAATCATTCTGCCTGGCGTCACGATTGGTGATAATGCAGTGGTAGGCGCTGGCTGCGTGGTCACACGAGATGTTCCCGCCGGGGCAAAGGTAGTGGGAATTCCTGCTCGCGTGGCCGACCCACATAAACAGGCATAATCAACCTCGTTGACCCTGGAGGTGCATGCGAACTGTCGAAACTGTGCCGAATTTTTGTCGAAGCCATTGAGCGCTGCATATGTTGTCGCGACTCGGGCGCTTCAGTTCTTTTGCCACGGGGGTCACAAGATCATGTGCGTAATGCCGCCGCAACGTGCTCACGTCCCGCAGCAGCGGACCCTTTCACATCGCCCAACGAATTCAGAGCCTACGTTGTGCTGCCACTAGCATTACTACTCACGAATGTATTCCCAACTGAGTTTTCGCCCTTGGAGGCAAGCAGCGACTCACCAGCAATCGCCGGCCATTAATCCTGGCTAGCATCGACCCCGACGAGGCGAGCCGCGGCGTTGCGGATCGGCATGTCGATGACCGTGATTGCGCCTTCGGCAAGGAAACGACGTTCGTTTCTGGTCAGCGTAGCCGAATCGATCACCGCAAAATGTGGGCCAGTGGAGCGCTTCATCAGCTGTCTGGCATATGTGCGCAGCATCTGATCGTTGAAGCGGCAGCCCACGAAGAAAAAACCCCGGTTGACGCGCCGTTGCTTCACCGCGTCCGGGATCGGCGTCTGGATATCAATTTCGGTTAGGACTTCGACGTAATCGGAATCAGCCACGAGGAAGTTTGCCGCCGGCCTGACGCTGCCGTGCGGCGCATAGAGCACCGTCCTAGCCACTTGTTCGGCCTCGAGTTCTGTTCCTGACAAATCGTAAGTTCTCGTCCAGATGTTACCGATTCCGGTCGCGCGCGTCGTTCCTTGTATCTCGACAACGTCTGTTTGGCCGGCCTCTGCAAGGGCTGCTCGCATGGCGCCATCGTACCAGCTGTCGATGATGACAGACAGTTGAAGGGTTGCGAGCCAGGCGTGAAGAACGGTCGGCTCGGCGGGGGCTGCGAATATCTCCGCCATCCACGCTTGGAGAGTCCGACGATGTCGGCGCTGCTCGATAAACTGCGCGACCGACCACATATTGGTGCGAATCCTGGAAGGGGCAGGCGCCCGCTTGTTGAGGGCCGCGGCGACATCTTCAGGGGTGCAAGGTACAGGTGATTCCGGTGGGTTAAGCTGCAGAAGACCAGGACCGAGATAGGGGATCACTCGATCGGCCTTGAGAGCGCCGTTCAGCAGGTCAATCAGTTTTTTGGCAAAACTGCCCCGGACGACGACGAGATGGTCCCAGCTCAGCATCGTGTTCATACGCGTTTCCTCTCCGCCACTGAACCCACCGGCATCAGGCCCCGTCGGAAATCTTCATCGCCTCGACGGTGATCGGCAAACGCGTGTCGCGCGGAAGGTCGGGCAGCATGAGCCGCCAACCGTTCCTGAGCGTCACGGTCCCGCCCCATAAGTCAGCGTTCTCAATCTCGGTGATCGGCTCTTCGAGATCCTTCTTGGGGACATAAGCCGACAAGCCAGTAGCGGTCCTGCGAATCATTACTTTCATCCGGCTGTTCCCCCGTTGGAAATGCCTTCAGCTCCGCAGGGAACCTCGACTTTGTCGAGGCTAATGAGTTCGCGCGCTCGCATGCCGACGACCGTGCCACGATCGATCCATTCGACCGCATAGATGAAGAATTGCTGGAGAAAGGTTCCAATGTCGCGCACGTAGCCTTCGTCGCCCTTCCGCACGAGGTTTTCGCCGATCTCCTTGCCGGGATAGGTGCCGTCGTTTTTTATGTGGCGTATCGCACGGACCCGCTCACCCTGCATGAACCGTGGCGGTCTGCCGATTTCGACCTCCTGTTCGCGTCTGGACCACATGCTGTCCATTCCTTTCTCGAGGTTTTTGTTGTGGTCGCGGGTTGCAGGCGTCGTCGTGCGGCGAACCCGACCGTTTCGGTAGGAATCAAGCGGGAACGCAGGTTTTCGGTACCGGACAGACCGACACGCATTGCTGCGTATCGAAGGCCTCCTTGCATTCGGTGCACTTGTTTGGATCGATCACATAGGCGTCGCCCTTGAACTTGATCGCTTCCGAAGGACATTCGAACTCGCAGGCCCCGCATTGGGTACATTGGGATGCGATGATCTTTAAAGCCATTCTAACTCCTGGTTATCGGACGAGACGGCTCAGGCCGTCGCCGCTAGTGGTCTGATCCCAAACTCTGCCGCGTAAAGTGCGCTGACTGCGGTCTCGATGTAGTCATGGCCATAGGCGTCGGTTACGCGCAGTCCAGCTCGCGAGAGTTGTTCCTTCGGGCGATTTCCGATCTTGGCGCATAGCACTATGTGTATGCCTTCGAGCGCTGCGATGACGCCCTCGAGGATGGCGTCTTCGCCCCCGCCTCCGAGGCAATACCGCTCGACCTTCCGATGCCCGACCAAGCTGATCCCTCTAGGCGAGACTTCATAAACCTGGAATTCCTTCGCGTGGCCGAAGTGTTCGTTGACCCGTCCACCTCCCTTAGTGGCCACCGCAACCAGAAGCGACTTTTCGGAGTCTGTTGCCTTGACCATACCGATGGCCTCGCTCCTCGCCGCCTCATGATCACGGCGCTCGTGTGCGACCACCTGCCGATAGGCCTGACGCTTGCCAGCATCGTAGGCGACATCGTCGGGAATCCCGTCCAGCGTGAATTCCTGGCCACGATCTTCACCGAGCAGGCCGACAGCATCTGCCCGGCACTGCCGGCAGTGGCGCATCAACTTGGCGCCACCTTCAAGTCGATCCTGAAGAGCCATCATCTCCATTGCCGTTGGGCCGCGCTGCCCGATGAGTCCGTAGTGGGTACCGTGCGCCGGGTCCGAAATCAGAGGCATCACGTTGTGCAGAAACGCGCCCCGCTCCCTGACCATTTTGTTCACCTCAAACAGGTGCTGGTCGTTCACTCCAGGAATCATCACCGAGTTGATTTTGGTGAGGATGCCGCGCGCGCTCAGCATCTCCAGGCCCAGCATCTGCCGCGCGTGCAAGATTCGAGCGGCTTCGATGCCGAAGTAGCGGCGATTTTCATAAAAGATCCAAGGATAAATCTTTGCGCCGACTTCCGGGTCGACCATGTTGATGGTGATCGTCACGTGATCAACATTCATTTCGGCAAGCTCGGCGACATGGTCCGGCAGCACGAGCCCGTTGGTGGAGACGCACAGCTTTATGTCGGGGATTTCCCTGATGACGCAGTCGAACGTTGCCTTCGTTTTCTCCCAGTCGTAACAGGCATCCCCCGGCCCAGCGATGCCAAGAACCGAAAGCTGCGGAACTTTGTTGGCAACCGCGATGACCTTGCGTAGCGCTTGGTCGGGCGTCAGCTTCTCAGACACAACACCAGGCCGGCTCTCGTTGGCGCAATCGTATTTGCGATTGCAGTAGTTGCACTGGACATTGCAAGCCGGCGCGACCGCCACATGCATACGCGCGAAATAGTGATGCGCTTCCTCCGAAAAGCAGGGGTGATCCTTGATCCTTTCCCAAATAGCCGGATCCCCTTCGCCCGGGCTGGTCGGCGACGAGCCGTAGGAGGACGATGCGCAGACGGATTTCGCGGCTGCCAGAAAACCCTCGGATGTCGTGCTAGTCGGACCCTCAATCGAAACTGTCGGTGAGGACATCAAACGGCTCCGTTGCTGGTAACGTCGCGGTTCAAGGTGCAAGAGCCATACCAACTTAAAACAGCGGCTTCAGTTCACTATTTGGGTCAATATCGCATTGTGTCAGGCGGGCGCGACACAATTTTGTCCTGCTTGCGACAGCACAAGTCCAAATCCGTTCAGAAGCACAAAGCACTCCTTGTCGCGCACAGGGCGCGCAAGACCACTGGCCTGACGATTGGCTCATCAGGCTCTTAGAATTTCCTTCGGCTCGATACTATGCCGGCGTATCGCCTAGCCGACTTGTCGCAGCGTGAGGCCGAGAATTCGAGCCGCATTAGCCTGAACCCAGCCGGCCTTCTCCATTGTGTCGATCAGCCGTCAGGCTCCGTCCGCCGCGGTCCCAGCCCCCGTCCGGCCGTATCGTTAGAATCGCAACCGGCTATTTCGTGCTCAGGGGGCGCCGATGCGCCGAACCGGCATCGTGCTGGCCCGTGAGAGCTCGTCGATGACATTGCCACGTTCCGAAAGATTGGTTCCTTCCAGAGGAGAACGCCAAGCACGCAGTTCTCCGGCTCGCGGACGTTGCCGGGGAAATAGCATTGCGAGATCAGCTCAACTGCCGACGGCGCAAAGCCATGGTTCTCCATATTTCAAGGGTAAGCGCTGTGTCCTTCCAGGAGGACCCGGCGATCTGTGGGCCTGCCGATTCTGACGTGGATCGGAGATCGGCTTGTGTCTGAACTTGAACTTAAGATTGACGCTGAGCGGCAGCCTCGGCGTTTTCGAGGGTGATCAACGGCGCTGTTGGTCGGCGGCGTTGGTCGATGGACGACAAGGCACGGAGTCATCTCCGAGACCCTGGAGCCGACGCGGTGATCTCGGAGGTTGCCCGGCGCTACGGGCCGCGGCCGCGGCGGAACGCTCGCAAGCTTGCGACGCTGGCAGGACAGGCCACTCCCGCCTAGTGGTTTCGGTGGCGCCACCGGAACGACCCGTTGGGCCAACATCCGTGCACCAGAGCTCAAGGCCACGGCCTGAGAATCGGCCGCCGCTCACCCTTTACTTGGTTCCTCAGAGAAGGAGAGCAACTTCCGTCGGTGCGAGGGTCATTGCGTCGGCCAGTGGCGAGTTCCTGCCACGCCCAGCCATCCTGCTTCGCGACCCATTCTCGCGCTCCCGCCATCGCGGGTGGAGTGGATTAGTGCAGACGACATAGGTTCGGGGCCTGCCGTTGCCGAGCGGGTGCTCGAGCTTAAGTCCGCTTTCGTAGGTGCCTGCCTGCGCCGCACTCAGTCCGTGAGCGAGTGTCCCTCGGGAATGCCGAATGCTGTTGGCGGCGGAGTCGGCATGAAGATACCCGTCCTTCCTCCGCAACCAATTTTCGACGGGCGGCAACGATGTCGGGGGGCATGGTGCTGAATCCACTTTGACCGCTCTCGACGATGGCGCCGTCGAGATAAACGAGATGGCTGATATGGTCGGGTATCCGGTCGGCGGCGCCGGTGATGCTGATGCCGCCTAGACTGTGACCGACAAGGATCACATCGCTCAGTTCTTCCGTCACAATGTGGTTGACGATGTCGGTCACGAATGTGTCGGGCGTGATGTCCTTGCACAGCAAACGTGCGCGTTCGCCGACACCTGTCTGGGTCGGCGTGGTCATGTGGTATCCCATCTTACGAAGATTGGCGGCCACGTCCCGCCAACACCATCCGCCATGCCAGGCACCATGCACTAGCACATACGTCTTTGCCATGGGTTGTGCCGTTCCACTTGCTCACCGGCCGTTGTGGCTGCCATCCGGCACGATGGCCGGGCGTTGTCCCAAAGGGGGGCTCGACCACGTGACCGGTGGTAAGTCCGGCGCACAGGGCAGCGCCGTGGCCTCGAGGACACCGCTAACGAGTCAAGGAAATTTGAATTGCGAAAGGCCAATATTCACTAGCTCTTTGCAAGTGGATGGAGAGGCTCATGGTGTGCCGCAGTTGCTCGCTGCCGGCATGCTCTTGGCACGGTTCCGGCTGATCATCCGAACTTGAACAGGACACCAAAGCCGCCGCGCGGATAGTTCCACTCGATGTCGCCGCCTTTCTCGCACAATATCCGGCAGGTGCCGCATTCCATGCAGCCGTCGGCGGTGATCTCGACTTGACCCTTGTCATTCAACTCATAGCATTTCGCCGGACAGACGTAGGTCAACGCAAGCAAGTTCGCGCTTGGCTTGTCGTGCGGTCGCACTATAATATGGGGGCGGCCGGAATCGACCAGATAGCGGTTCTGGTAAAGTTTGTCCTCGACACGAACCTTCGTCACTGCGATCGTCATCTTGTACCCTCTTCAGCGCCATGCCAATGCCAGGCGGACCGCGTCGCTGACCAACCCCCAGCGCGAGCGCGCGTTGATGAAGGCGGCCGTGGTGTTCTTTTCCTTCTCGATCTTCGGCGTGCCGTCGACACGCATGAAGTTCTGAGCGGCATGCGACATCAACCGCGGATAGCTGTCAAAAAAGTTGCTGGAATTGGTGTGGAGCAAGGCTGGCATGTCCTTGTATTTCTTAAGATCCTTGATCACAAAGGAGTCATCCAGCATCGTCTTGTAGAGCGCAAGGTTCGCTTTGGTCATAGGACTGTTGCGGCTTTTGACTTTGATGATCGCCTCAGCCGCGACAAGACCCGAGGTCATGGCAAGGTTCGAACCCTCACGGTGAATGGCATTGTTCAGTTGCGCTGCGTCGCCGACGATGACCCAACCGTCGCCGAAGAGCTGCGGAATGGCCTTGTAACCACCTTCGGGGATAAGATGGGCGGCATATTCTTTCACCTCCGAGCCAGCGATCAGCGGCCGGATCGAAGGATGGTTTTTCATCGCATCTAGGAGGGCGGACGGGCTCTCCATCGTCGCGGCGAAATCCGAGACCAGGCAGCCGATGCCGAGTGAAATCGACTCCTTGTTGGTGTAAAGGAAGCCGAGCCCGGCCATGCTGCGAGAGATCGTGCCCACGGCCTCGATTACGCAGCCTTCATCGCCCTTGACCCCGAACCGCTGGCCAATGACCTCTTCGGGCAAGAAATGCATTTCCTTGACGGCAAGCGCCACGGTCTCCGGCTTCGGCATCTCGCGCAGGCCTGCGCGAGTGCCAAGCAATCCCGACACCCCTTCTGCGAGAACGACCACATTCGCGAAGACCACTCCGCCAGCCCGGTCTGTGCGGACGCCGATCACCTTGCCATTGCCATCACGGACGAGTTCCGTCGCGGTCGTCTCACACAGGACCGTCGCGCCAGCCTCGCGCACCTTGCGGGAAAACCATTTGTCGAACTGGGCGCGGATGATCGTGTAGCGGTTGGGTTTCGCCTCATTGAAGTCGTCCGACCGGTAATGAATTCCGGTGTGAGACGTGTCGTCCATCACCCAAAGTCGCTGTTCGACCAGGTGCCGCTCGAGGGGCGCATCATCCCGGAAGTCCGGGATGATCTTCTCCAGCATGTTCGCGTACATTATGGCACCCTGGACGTTCTTAGAGCCCGGATATTCACCGCGCTCCAACTGCAGTACCTTCAGCCCCTGGCTTGCCAAAGTGTAAGCAGCTGCGTTTCCAGACATGCCGGCTCCGACCACAATGGCATCGAATTGTTCAATCATGTCCTCTCCCTCAACTCGCAAGCTTGTCTCGACTGTGCGGCGACAGCCGCCGGGTGAAGGCTTCCGTCAGTGCGGGCAGGAAGCGGATTGCATCCGTGACGATCCCGAGGTGGGCGAACTCGAAAATCGGCGCGTTCGGATCGGTGTTGATCGCGACGATGAGATCGGCCCCCTCGACCCCCACTCGGTGCTGGATGGCGCCGGAAATTCCGGCCGCGATGTAAAGCTTCGGTCGAATGGTCTTGCCAGTTTGTCCAATCTGTCGATTAGCCGGCATCCAGCCCTTCTGGACCAAGGGGCGCGAACAGCCATGCTCGGCGCCGATCGCTCGGGCAAGATTCTTCACAAGCTGAAGGTTCTCCGCCGCTCCGAGACCGAGGCCTCCCGCAACCACGACATCCGCATAGGCAAGATTTGCCATTGCCGACTGGTTATCCGGTAGGAAGCCGAGGACTTTGGTGACGATATCGTCCTCAACGAGCGACAGCTTGTGCCGCATGACACGCCCGACCGGCTTATCCACCCGTTGCGGCATAGGCATGACCCTTGGTCGCACCGTCGCCATTTGCGGCCGGTAATTTAGTGTATAGATCGTACACAACAATGAGCCACCAAAAGTCGGACGGGTCGCGGCGAGTGAACCGTCGGAATCTACATCAAGTTCGGTGCAGTCGGCCGTGAGCCCCGTCTGCAGGGTCGTCGCTACCGAGCCTGCAAGATCCCTGCCCAGTGTGGTCGCGCCGAGAAGGAGGATTTCGGGTTTATGGGTATTGACCAGATCCGTGAGCGCCTTGGCGAACGGCTCGTTCCGGTAGTCGGCGAGCGGCGGCGCATCGACGATGTAGACAAGATCCGCCCCGTAAGCGAAGGCCTCGGCAGCAGCGTCCTCGACCATCTCGCCCGGCGGTCCCAGCACGACGCCCGCGAGCTGGACTTCAAGCTTGTCGGCCAATTTGCGGCCTTCGCCCAGCAGTTCGAATGATACAGGATGCACATTGCCGCGTTCGAGCTCGAGGAAGACCCACACGTGCCGGTAGTCTTTGAAACGGTCGGGAAGTTCTTTCTTTACACCGGCACGGCCGGGGGCAATGCGAGGGGTAGTTTGGCTTGCGGTCGACATTTTCTGCTCCTGGCCGTCACGTGCCGCTGTTGAAGGCCAGCTCATGTTCCAGCGCCGGCCGGCGGGTTAAGATATCGGCGATGAGTTCATCGGCTATGTCCTGCAAGCCCCTTTCCGCGGTGTCGATCTGCGCCGCGCTTTCTGCCCGTGCGGTGGGGGCGAAAACACGCTTGACGACTGTAGGCGAGCCACGCAGACCGCACCGGGTGAGATCGTCAATGCCGGCGTCGGCTGCAGTCCACTTCACGACTTGGCTGCGCGCCGCGCACAGAGCCTGCTGGAGCGAGCCCCGGCGGATTTCGTTGGTGTCTTCCAGCATGGTAATGAGGCAAGGGAGTCTGCTCTTCAGCAACTGGGTGCCGCCTTCGGCGCGACGCGCGACTTCGATCTCTCGCGTATCGAGATCGATGGAGGCAATCTTCGCGACATAGGTAAGTTGCGATAAATCTAGGCGCTTGGCTATGCCCGGTCCGACCTGGGCGGTATCGCCGTCAATCGTCTGCTTGCCGGTGAAGACGATGTCCGGCCTGCCGAAAGTCTCCCCAATTTTTGCGATTGCTTGCGAAAGAGCAAAGGAAGTCGCCAGCGTATCGGATCCGGCAAAATAGCGGTCCGTCAAGAGAACTGCTCGGTCAGCACCGTAACCGAGCGCCTTTCGCAGCGAGTCCTCCGCCATGGGCGGACCCATTGTGAGCACAGTAACCTCGCCACCATGAACGTCGCGCAGTTTGAGCGCTTCTTCGAGGGCGAACAGGTCGTAAGGATTGATGATGGTCGGAACACCCTGACGCATGATCGTGTTCGTCACCGGGTGCACGCGGATCTGTGCCGAATCCGGCACCTGCTTAATGCAGATTACGATATGCATTGGCGGTTTCTCTAAGCTCCCAGTCCGGATTCGTGCTTGGCGGTTCACCTCATTGCCTGCATCGTTCATGCCAAGTCGTCTTCCTGCCTCTATTCCAGAAGGTGGCTTCGTTTGCTTCCGAGGAGGCGTCATGAGGACTGGATTTGTCGACTTCTCGACATTGTCGCGTCGCAGCCGTGTCGGGCTCATTACTTTCCGAACCGCTTCAGTGCAGAGTCGAGCGGGACGAAGGCGCGGCCAGGTGCGGGACATATGTTTGGATCGTGGTCCCTTAGCACCTTGAACACACGTTGCGTGAGCGGCGAGGAAGTCGCGAAATCTTCGTAGGCGCGTTCCAGCTTGGCGCGCACCCGCGCGGCGATTACCTGGTTAGGCAGACCGGAGAAATCTTCTTCGGCAAGGTATTGGCCCACGCGCTTCATGATATGGAGCCGCGAGACATTCATCACTTTCGGGTCGTAGGAGACGCCAAGGCAGGCGAAGAAGTCCTCCGCGGCCGACAGGCCCTTCAGTCGCGCTAGGATATCGGTGCGATCGATCGGGCGGCTATCAGCGGAGCAGTTCATTGTATTCTCCCGGCGCGTAATTGTGGTGTCGATGCATTGGTGACATTGCTGACGGCGTGCCGACCTCTGGCACGGCGGCTGGGCAAGAGACTTGGCGATCTCAAGCTTTTCTGAAGTGGTGAAGGCGACCCCGAGTTTGACTGCTCTCCATTGCGCAGGGTCGTCACGTTGAGGAAGACCTCACGGCTCGTCGGCTATTGTGCCGCTCGGACCCGGGCCGGAATGAAGCTGTTCCGCACCTCGCCCGCACAGTCCAGCACTGGGAACGGCCCGTAGCTTCTCGGTGATCGCAGGCAGGACCTCAAGCACGCGGTCTACGTCATCTTCGCCGTTGTCACGCGACAAGGAGAAGCGGACTGCCCCACATGCCGCGTTCATAGCGATCAGAACATGGCTCGGTTCCAGTGAGCCAGAGGCACAGGCGGACCCGGCGGAACAGGCGATTCCCAGCCGGCTCAGGACAATTGGAATTGCATCGCCTTCGATACCTTCGAATCCAATGTTTGCAGTGTTTGGCAATCGCTCTTGCGGATCGCCGTTGATGGATGTGTTTGGGATGCGCTGGATGATCCCGTTCTCAAGGCGGTCGCGCAACCATTTTATTCGTTTTGTCTCGTCCATGAATTTCAAGGCGAGTTCGGCCGCCATGCCCAGTCCGACTATGCCGGGTGTGTTTTCAGTGCCTGCACGCCGGTCGCGCTCTTGGTGCCCACCCTTGATCATGGAGGAGAAGCGCACGCCACGTCTTACATAAAGCGCGCCTATCCCCTTTGGACCATGCAGCTTGTGGGCGGAGAGCGACAGCATGTCGATCGCGGTCGATTTCAGCTCAATCGGAAGCCTTCCGACCGCCTGCACTGCATCAGTGTGGAAAAGCGCGCCGACTTCCCTGGCTAGATCGGCAAGCTTAACCACGGGAAAGATCGTACCGGTCTCATTGTTCGCCCACATTATCGAGACGATTGCCACTTGTGGAGTGAGAGCGGTTCTGTAGGCGTCCAGGTCGAGCCGGCCGTGGTGATCGACTGGGATAATGTGCACCTTGACGCCGCGCGTCTTTTCAAGGTGCGCGCACAACTTCAGAACGGCCGGATGTTCAACCGCGGAAGTCACTATTTCCGTTCGGTCGGGCATCACCTCCAGCGCCGAAAGGATGGCTGTACTGTCGCTTTCAGTCCCGCCCGAGGTGAAGATGATCTCGTCCTCGAATCCCGCGCCGATGAGGGCTTGCAACTGTTGCCTCGCCTTTCTCACGGCTTCAGCAACCGATGCGCCATAGGCGTGCATGGACGAATGATTGCCAAATTGCTCCGTAAAGAAAGGCAACATCGCTCCAACGACTGCAGGATCAACCCGCGTCGTTGCGTTGTTGTCGAGATAGACAGGGTTCATGGGAGTGATCCTTCAACTGCTGAAATGATTCAAGGGTAGGCGGGCGGCCATTGAACCTCTGGCGCATATCGTATCTGGTAAGGTGGGCGGCCGGGCGAGCGATGGCTTGGCTGACCGGTCGCTGTCGACATTGCCCTTTGGTGGCGGCATCTGCCGGGAATTCAGCTGTTTCGGGCAATTTTGTTTGCTTGCCCACGGCAACGATCGATGATCGCGATTTGGCGCATCACCGAACGCAATTGTTCCGGGCCGACAGTGCGTGTCGGCCGGTTCCAGAGCGCCGGCGGTTACCGGTTCGACGCAGTATTCCTTGGCGTCGCTATAGTCGAACATAGCCTGTTCCCTAGCAATCATTTGCAGGACTTGCCGCAGCCGCACGTCTCACGCGCATTGGGGTTATCGAAAACAAAGCCGGATGTTTCGAGCCCATTGACGAAGTCCACGGTCATGCCGGCGGCATGGGGTTGGGAGCCTCTATCCATGAACACCTTGAGCCCATCTCGCTCGATGATCGCATCGCCCTCACGTGAGACGCTCTCCAGGCCCATTGAGTATTGGAAGCCGGCGCAGCCGCCGGCATGGACCATGATGCGAAATCCTTCCGCCGGCTCGCTGGCGCGGTAAAGAGCGGCCTTGATGGCGGCAACAGCGTTGTCGGTGAGCGTAATCATGGCTCGATTTCTCCTCGGTCCGACGTTTTCGCGGATCATCTCGCATGGACCGTGCCAAAGGGAAGACGTGTCAAAAACCGTAGGACATCCCGACGTCTCTTATGCTCGATTGCTGGGGAGACGTCCGACAACCGACACTTACTGTCGGATTTGTCGCGTCCGCGTCACAGGAAGGGCGCCTGAGTTCGCGATGCACTCACGCGTAAAGCAATGAACAGAGCCAAAGATGTTCAGAGCTTGCCGCGGAGCAACTGGCACGATTTTTGTGAAGCCTTCGTTGCGGCGGCAAAATTGCCGGCCGATTCACCTTTGGGTTGCCCTCGCAATCGAAGAACGAAGGAGAGCAATATGATCCATCAGACCCGCCTTGAGTGGGAAAGCAGCACCGCCGGTGGTACCCGAATGCTCGATCGGCCGATTGGCGCCGACCACCCAACAATCGCTCTCTACCGGCGATTGGCCGCTGACCGCCCGGAGACAGGATTCGACTGGCATGTGCCTGACGATCGATCGCGTCCGCCGTGCACACCCCTGAGGCCCGTTTTTCGATCGATCGTCAAAAGAAGAACGGGGCAGGGGTAAAAACATGGATCAGCGCAAGAAGCGGTCGCCCAACGAAATCCGGCGTGCGTGGGAAGTCTGTCCGAACATTCCCGCGCGTGATTTCGCAGCCCAATTGGCCATTTCGGAAGCGGAACTGGTCGCGGCCCATTGCGGTTTCGGCGCGGCACGCATCGACCCGCGCGTCAATCACGTTCTGACGGGCCTCGAATTCGTGGGCGAAGTGACGGCGCTGACCCGCAATCAAGGTGCCGTGCACGAAAAGATTGGCGTCTTCAACAGAGTGATAACCGGCAACAATCACGCCATGGTCCTTGGTGACGAATTCGACCTTCGCGTCTTCCCGCAAGCTTGGAGGTATGGTTTCGCTGTTGAAAGGCGCCATCGCGGCGGAATCCAGCGCAGTTTGCAATTCTTCGACGCCACCGGCGCAGCAGTGCATAAGGTGCATCTCAGGCCGGTCTCCAACCTTCATGCCTATCGAAAGCTGGTGGCCGAGCTCGTATCCGCCAACCAGGAGCCGACCATGTCGCTTAAGGCGAGAGTAGCCGACCTGGGCGCGAGGACTGCGGACTGGGCCGGCACGGTGGACGACCTACGCGAGCACTGGAGCCGGCTGACTGACGTCAACCTTCTAAAGACGCTCAAGCTCAGCCGCTGCCAGGCTTTGCGCATGGTCGGCCAGGATTACGCTTGGCTGCTCGACAATGCCGCAGTTGGCGCCGTGCTCCAGCGTGCGGCCGAAGACGAATTGCCGATCATGTGCTTCGTCGGCAACCGAGGTTCTATCCAGACCCATTCCGGCTTAATCAAGTCGGTCAAGCAGATCGGGCCGTGCATCCATGTGCTGGACGAAATGTTCCGGCTGCATCTCAGGACCCACCAAATCCGTGAGGTTTGGGCCGTGCGCAAGCCGACCAATGACAGTCACGTCACCTCGCTCGAAGCATATGGGTCCGACGGCAAGATCATCATCCAGTTGTTCGGTGCGCGCAAGGAAGGCGAACGCGAGCGCGACGACTGGCGGGTTCTGGCGGAAAACCTGCCTCGTTTCCCCGACAGCTACATGAGAAAAGACCGATCGTCGTCGGTGGGACGCCGGCGCCCATCTGCCTCCGCAGCCAGTAGCCGGGCATTGAAGCCGAGACCGGGGACACGATGACGCAATAAGCGCGCTGTATTATCGCAACGCGATGAGCAGGAAGCAATTTGGCGCTGCCCCATCGACCGCATGGTTACGACGAAGCCGCGGCCTTTGGGCCGAGCTCAGAGGTGGCAATAGCGTGAACGCCGCCGACCGTCACTCCCCACCAGGCGGTCAGGTTTTGCGGTTCGGGCCGAGCAAAAATACTGTCAAGACAGCGAGGAACGTGGCAACCGCGCTGTAGACAAAGACACTGGCAATACCCGTGTGATCCACCAATAGGCCACCGAAAGTTGTGCCGGCTGCGATGGCCACTTGGAAGGTTATGACCATCAGTACACCAGCGCTCTCGGCCTGTTTCGGAGCGGCGCGTAGCACCATCCATGTCTGCAATCCGACCGGGACCGCGCCAAAAGCAAAGCCCCATACGGCAACTGCAATTGCCGAGGTCAAGGCCGATGCTCCCATGGTCAGGAGCGAGACAGCGGCTACGGCAATGAGCAGGGGCGGCAGGGCCGCGACCGCCTTGAGACTGTGTTTGGTGAGGAATGCGCCGGCTAAATTGCCGAAGACGCCGGCCGTGCCAAAAGCAAGGAACACGAGCGGGATTGACTTCTTTTCGAGCGCAGGAACGCTCTCGAGAAAGGCGCGGATGTAGGCGAAGCTGGCAAAATGGCCGGAAGCGACCAATAGCACGACTAGCACCGCAACCTTCATCGCCGGATTCTTCGCGACATCCAGCGGGCTGCGGAATCTGCGCACTTCGATCGGAGGCAGTGGCGGAATGGTTACGAGTTGCACGAGCAGCGCAACGGCACTCACGATTGCGGCGACCTTGAACGAGGCTCGCCATCCCCAAATGTCACCGACATAAGCGCCGATTGGAGCCGCGCAGACGGAGGCGACAGAAACGCCGGTGAGGATGATCGACATGGCGCGCGGCATGAGGTGACTTGGAACCAGCCGCATCGCCAACGCTGCCGAAATAGACCAAAAACCACCAAGCGATATGCCAAGGACGACGCGTGCCGCCAGCAAAACCGGCAGCGACCCCGCAACCTCTGCCAGAACGTTCGACAGGATCAGCAGGAGCGTCATCGCCCAGATGACGACCCTGCGGTCCAGACGCTTTGTCACCATGGCGATTATCGGTGCCGAGATCGCCGCGACGATTGCGGTCGCTGTTAGCGCCTGTCCAGCCGTGCCCGTGGTGATACGGAGATCATGCGCGAGCGGTGTCAGAACGCTGGCGGGCAGAAACTCTGCCGTCACAAGCCCGAAGGTGCCGAAGGAAAGCGAAATGATGGCACCCCATGCAGGGCCAGAACGTTGATATGGACTTTCTGGGTCAAGCCGATCTCGGTCGAACAAAGCCGCGTCCACTAAATCTGTCGCCGATTCGGTCATGAATGAGTTCTCCGGCTAGGAGCTGTTGCAGCAGGGGTGGCTACATCGCCGGGGATCAAAGCCGCGAGGCCTTCCGGCGGCGGCCAGTCGGCATCAGTCGAGGCCTCGGCGCCCGACGCATCCGAGGCCTCATCGGAGGGCCGACGGACCCAACCGTCGACAATGCGGGAGAGTTCTCGGCGCGGTCGCATCGATCGCATTCGTGAAGTGCGGTCTGTTCACTGCGAACCAAGCAAGCCGAACGCGGTGTCCTCGATCGAGGCCTTGATGGGGGGATGATCGACGATCTCTATATTGCTTTGAAGCAGGAAGTTCCGTCGCCATATGTGGTTATCCTGGCAGCCAGAATTGAGCGGTTGTCGCAAGCACCAAGGCGGTCGCAATGAGTGCAACGAGGCGGAAGTCTGATGGATGGCTGCGGTTCGATGGCCGCGCGATCGACAAAATTGAGGTGATGAGTTATCCCTTTTGAAGCCGTTGCTCCCAATTCTGGGATAAGGTAATTGCAGGCGGTCCCAGCAACGTCGGGCGGCCTTTTTGGTGATCGAATTCATGGGACGACACTCTCGGTCCGTGACGCATCTGCGAATGACTGCGCAAGTTCCGTGCCATCAACGACAAATCTGGCTCTGCTGAGCGGGTGGTGGAGGCACGAGCGTGGGCTATCCCAAGAGCTTGCCGCAAGGTTGTTCGAAGTTGAGGTGCCGGATAGACCGCAAATATGTCGGGCGGCCTGGGGTTGGCCAACACGAAGATGCGCAAGTTCAAAAGGACGAGCTGAACCCTTGCCGATATCCGTCCGAGGCTGATCTGGAGAAGGTCAAGAACTGCGTCTTGAAGGCTTCCGCCGCACCGGCAAATGCGAAGCCAAGGTGCTGGGCAAGATGGACAGGGCCATCCAACCCGTCGACTGGACGCTCATTAATGGCGTCGGTGTGGCTCTGTAGCTGGCGAGAAAAACGCCCTGCTGAAAGACAAAAGCTCGTGTGGCCGGCTCTGAAGGACGGCCAATGAGGCAGGCGAGGAGAGGCTATAGTCCATTCGTGTAGGCTGATCTTGTCCCACGGAGGCGGCTAACCACCCCGCCAGACATCATCGAGGGGAGCGCCACTAGGCTCACCCCAAGTGTTGGTCGTTTCCACCTGGTGACCTCGGCCAAGTCACCAAGCCGCTTAGCGCAAGCTTTCGAACTGGATGCTCCCCGGGCACATGATCGGCTAGCGATCCCACCAGTTGAGTTGCTCCAAGTCGGTGTCTAAAGCGTGTCGCGATTTAAGGGATTCAGGATTCCCCTTGATTTGAGTTCGTGATTCATTGCGGTTGAAGGGAGACCGTGATGGGCAAGCCGCTACCACTTGAGTTGCGTCGGCGTGTTGTTGCGT
>NZ_SRUN01000180.1:0-325 GCF_004791595.1 Mesorhizobium sp. M8A.F.Ca.ET.202.01.1.1
ATTAGGGGCGGCACGGAAGGTTGGTAATGATATCGAGAGTGGTTTTCCAGACATTCATCTGGTTCGGCGTCATGGGCGCTCTGATGTTTCTATCGGCCGGCACGCGGCGGTTGACCGGAGCCTGGGTGTACATAGTCGTGATGGTCGGGCTGAGCCTTACCATGGGCGTAGCGCTGGCCCGGCGCGATCCAGGCCTGATGAATGAACGCCTCAGCCCGCCGATCCAGAAGACCCAGACCGCGGCCGACAAGATAGTGCTGAGCATATTGCTCACCGGTATCTTCGCCTGGCTGGTCCTGATGGGGCTCGACTTCCGTTTCGGCTG
>NZ_SRUN01000181.1:0-324 GCF_004791595.1 Mesorhizobium sp. M8A.F.Ca.ET.202.01.1.1
AGGCGCTGTCGGGCTCGTTCGAGGCCAAGTCGCGGGCCGCGATCCGGGCCGGCGTCGATGTCATCCTGCATTGCCACGGCATCATGGACGAGATGATCGCTGTCGCCGGTGCCGTGCCGGAGATGACGGGCGCGCGTGCGCGCCGCGCCGCCGCTGCGCTGGGCCGCATCCGGCACGAGCCGGAGCCGGTCGATCTGGAGGCCGTGCGCGCCGGGATCGCGAGCGCGCTTGCGTTGAGCGCCTGAACGGCCGAATCTGCATCTTCGGGGATGACAGTTGGGGCAGGGCCTTCGATGACGGCCGAGTTGCCATTCGAGGAAGACC
>NZ_SRUN01000182.1:0-323 GCF_004791595.1 Mesorhizobium sp. M8A.F.Ca.ET.202.01.1.1
CCGAGGGCGGCCCCATGCGGCGCCCAAACGATCGCCGTCACGATGGCCAGAATCGCCGGAGCGGCGATCAGGATGCCGGCAACCAGCGGCCGCAGAGGCCGCGCGCCGGGAAGCAGGCCTAGCAGCCGGCCGCGCACAAGCACGGCAACGATCGGCGGCAAGGATGACAGGACGAGAGCGGCGGGATTGGCATTGGGCGCGAGCAGCGCCACCTGGATCAGCACCGTGGCGCCGGCGTAGAGCAGCAGGAACTCGACGCCCTTGCGCCATGAATCGGCCGCGCCGCCGCGCAGCGTCACGACATACTGCACCAGGCACCAGCC
>NZ_SRUN01000183.1:0-321 GCF_004791595.1 Mesorhizobium sp. M8A.F.Ca.ET.202.01.1.1
GGCAATTTGCGCCAGCGCAAATCGCCAGCTGGTGCGGCGATCTACAAGGACGCAACGGTTGATGCCGTGGTGAAACAAAGAAAGGAACTCTCCAATGAAACTGCCCCTGATTGCCGCGGCTGTCGCCCTGCTCTCAATTGCCGGCGCTGCAAATGCCGAAGAACATGTTGTCCAGATGCTGAACAAGGGCGAGAAAGGCGCGATGGTCTTTCAGCCCGACTTCGTCCGGGCCGCACCCGGCGACACCATCAAGTTCGTGCCGACCGACAAGAGCCACAATGCAGAGATCATCAAGGGAATGATCCCGGATGGCGCTCAAGC
>NZ_SRUN01000184.1:0-321 GCF_004791595.1 Mesorhizobium sp. M8A.F.Ca.ET.202.01.1.1
CCTTTATCAGCATCATAATCATAACTCAACATATAATCTGTAAAGTATTGACCAAATCCTAAATTCGAATTATCTGGTTTTTCTTTTAAAGTATCTCGTTTCTCAAATTTAACTTGTTCTGTCATGATAACGGCCTCCTAATATTGCTACCAATATAAATAGTTATACTAGATTATAGCAATCGTATATATACTATTCAATAAGTTTTCCGAAAATTCAAACTAAATACTAATATGTATAATATATCTTAAGTAAAACACTATCGCATTTATCTTACAAGTCAAGTAAATAAAAAAAAAAAAAAAATCACTCCTTCTAATG
>NZ_SRUN01000185.1:0-319 GCF_004791595.1 Mesorhizobium sp. M8A.F.Ca.ET.202.01.1.1
GCTCGACTTGCATGTATTAGGCACGCCGCCAGCGTTCATCCTGAGCCAGGATCAAACTCTCCATAAAAATATGATGTTTGATTAGCTCATAAAATACTAATTTGTGTTATTAATAACACGTTGTTTTGATTCAACATTTAATGTTGAAATCGGAATTAACGTTGACATATTGCAATTCAGTTTTCAATGTTCATTTGTTTCAATCACAAGAATTAATTCTACAGGTTTTAACTTTGAAAGTCAAGAACTTTTTAAAATTAATTTGAAGTCGTGTTTTGAAATATTGTTATGTGTGTCGTTTTGTTTCGTAGATCGGAAG
>NZ_SRUN01000186.1:0-319 GCF_004791595.1 Mesorhizobium sp. M8A.F.Ca.ET.202.01.1.1
GGCGTCACTGCCGGCGCCTCGGCGCCGCAGGTGCTGGTCGACGGCGTGCTGGCGCGCCTGGCCGAGCTGGGGTCCAGTGGCGTGTCCGAGATGGATGGCAAACCGGAATCGAGGGTGTTCGCGCTGCCTAAGGAACTGCGGCTGCGGTTGGTCGACTGACCGCGGAAGCGCCTCATCCACGCATGGCGTGGATCTACCTAGAAACCCGTGGCGGTTGATCGAATCCACGCAGGACGCGAAGCCCCTGTAGAGCCGAGCGTGGGCTCGGCTCTCCAGCAGGGTCAGGCGATACGTGCCTCGCAGCGGCGATACACCCAGG
>NZ_SRUN01000187.1:0-319 GCF_004791595.1 Mesorhizobium sp. M8A.F.Ca.ET.202.01.1.1
CGGGAGCCGGTCATCGTCGCGGACATCATGCAGGACCCGCTTTGGGAAGAATACCGTCAGGTGGTGGCGCCCTTCGGGTATCGTTCCTGCTGGTCGACCCCGATCCTGTCGCATCAAGGCGCCGTGCTCGGTGTCTTTGCGATGTATTCGATGACGGTGCGTGAACCGACCGAGGCCGAAACACGGCTGATCGACTTCACGACACGCATTGCAGGGATCGCCATCGAGCGCAAACTGGCTGAAGACCAGATCCATTTCATGGCCAACCACGATGCGCTGACCGGGCTTCCCAACCGCGCGCTGCTGGAGGATCGTCTAT
>NZ_SRUN01000188.1:0-318 GCF_004791595.1 Mesorhizobium sp. M8A.F.Ca.ET.202.01.1.1
CGCTCATCCCACGCCGCTCGACACGTCAGAGATGGCCGTCATCAACCTGCCGCGACCCCACGCCGTGGCGGCCGAAGATATCCGCCACCTACAGTCTCGCCGACACGGGCGGAACCGGTCAGCCCGGCGGCACCACTTCAACGTTCAGCCTGTCGAGCGGGCTCGTCGTGCGCCGGATGAGGCCGTTCGAGACCTTGGTGTAGCGTGCCGTCGAGGAAAGATTGTTGTGGCCAAGCAGCACCTGGATGATGCGGATATCGGTGCCGTTCTCGAGCAGATGCGTGGCGAAGGAGTGCCTGAGCGTGTGCACCGTCACCC
>NZ_SRUN01000189.1:0-317 GCF_004791595.1 Mesorhizobium sp. M8A.F.Ca.ET.202.01.1.1
GCTACGGCGCGTGCCCCTGCCTCGAGCCAGGGCGGGCTGACGGCAGCGGTGATCGACAGCGCCGGTCTTGCCGGCTACGCGGAGTTCTGCGCTTCAGCGCTGTTTGCCCCGGCACAGAGCGCGTCCTGGCTGCGCAACTGGAGGGCCGAGACCAAGGCCGACATAGTGATCGCCACGCTGAACCTCGAAAGCAGACCGGCGCTTTCGCTGGCGCTGGAGGTCGTGCGAAGCGGTCCTTTCGGTATCGCCCGTTTCGCCGGCGGGCGCCACGCCAACGGCAACTTCCCTGCAGCCGATCCGCGGCTTCTGCCCGCCTT
>NZ_SRUN01000018.1:0-133145 GCF_004791595.1 Mesorhizobium sp. M8A.F.Ca.ET.202.01.1.1
CAGGCAGATGATCAAGGCTGCCGGCGCCAGGCTTTGGTACCTGCCGCCCTACTCTCCGGACCTCAATCCGATTGAGCAGGCCTTCGCCAAGATCAAACACTGGATGCGCCAGGCTCAGAAACGCACCATCGAGGAAACTTGGCGCCACATCGGCCACCTCGTCGAAACCATCGAGGCAGCCGAATGCAAGAACTACTTCGAAAACGCCGGATACGCTTCCGTCAAAACATGAAACGCTCTAGTCGCCGGCGTTGCAGAAGGGCGCCGGCTTCACCACAGCTCCCTTCTCCCCGTCACTATACGGGGAGAAGGTGCCGGCAGGCGGATGAGGGGCTGCGCCAACCGAGGCCCCTCAAGCTCCACTATCTCACAGGCCGTTGTCTTTCAGCACCTGGGCGGCGTTTTCCTTGGTGATCTTCTGCGTCGGCAAGGTGATGGTCTTCTCGACCTTCTCGCCGTTCAGGAACTTGATCGCCTGGCGCAGGCCTTCCGCACCTGGGGTGACATAGGTGAAGGTCGCCGTCAGCTCGCCCTTGTTCACCATCTGCACGCCTTCGTTGGGCAGGCCGTCGATGCCGATGAACTTGATGTCCTTCTCGCGGCCAACATCCTTGGCCGCGAGATAGGCGCCGTAGGCCATCGGGTCGTTATGGCCGTAGACGAGATCGATCTTCTCGTTGGTCTTCAGCGCGTTGGCCATCAAATTGTAGGCCTGATCCTGTTTCCAGTCGCCCGACTGCTGGTCGAGCAGATATTTGATGCCCGGTTCCTTGTCGGTGAATTCATGGAAACCGTCATGGCGGTCATGCGCCGGCTGGGTACCCATGCCGCCCCAGATCTCGACGACATTGCCTGCCGCCTTGCCTTTGCCGCCGAGCAGTTCGACGGCATATTCGCCGGCCGCGCGGCCGATCAGCTTGTTGTCGCCGCCGACGAACTGGGTGAAGTCCTTGGTGTCGACGTTGCGGTCGAGCACGAAGACCGGAATCTTGGCGTCGATCGCCTGCTGCACGACGCCGGTCAGGCCGGCCGATTCCTTCGGCGACACCAGGAGCGCGTCGACTTCCTGGCGGATCAGGTTCTCGACGTCGGCGACCTGCTTCTCGGTCTTGTCCTCGCCGTCGGTGATGATCAGCTCGACATCGGGATGCTTGGCGGCCTCGGCAATGATGTCCTTGTTGAACTGGGCGCGCCAGGGCTCGATGGTGGTCACCTGCGAGAAGCCGATCTTCCACTTCTTGTCCTGGGCGAAGGCATGTCCGGTGGAGAGCATTGCCGTGGTGGTCAGCAGGGCCGCACCGAATGCGGCAAGCTTCAGCATGTCACGTCGTTTCATTTCTTGTTTCCTCCGAGATTGAGAGACGGTGTCTCTTGCGACGGCCGTTTCGCGGCGGCCGTTTCCTTGTGCGCCGCTCCGGGCAGGCGCAGATAGGCCATGAGATCGCCGGCATTGCGCTCCTGCACGAGCACGGTGCCGATGATGATCATCCCCTTCAGCACCAGCTGAAGGTTCGAATTGATGTTGTGGAGCTGCAAGATGTTGGACAGCAGCCCGAAGATCAGCACGCCGCAGAAGGTGCCTGTCAGGCTGCCGCGCCCGCCCATCAGGCTGGTGCCGCCGATGACCACGGCGGCGATGGCGTCGAGCTCCAGCCCGGCGCCGGCATCCGGCTTGCCTTGCCGGTACTGCGCTACGTAGAGCACGGCGGCGATGCCGGCGAGCAGTCCTGATATGGCATAAGTGGCGATCTTGACGCGGCCGGCGGCGATGCCGGAAAGCCTTGCCGCCTCCTCATTGCCGCCGATGGCATAGACATAGCGGCCGAACGGCGTGAAGCGCAGCACCGCGCCGTAGATGACGATGGCGCCGAGGAAGAACAGGCCGGGCATCGGGATGACGCCGAATACCAGCGAGCGCAGCAGCTCGAAATCGGCGGTGGCGTTGGAGCCGGTATAGACCGGCAACACGGCATTGTTCTGGCCGGCGGTGAGCCGGGCGATTCCGAGCGCCGTCACCATCATCGCCAGCGTGACGATGAAAGGCTGCAGCCGTCCGCCGACGATGATGAAACCGTTGATGGCGCCGAACAGCAGACCAACGCAAGGCGCCACCAGAAGCACGCCGAGAACGCCGAATTTGGGCTCGATCTGCGGCAGCAGGTACCAGAGCGAAAGGCAGCACAGGACGATGCCGACGATTGCCGGCGTGACCAGCCCACGAACGGTGTCCAGCCTCACGTCGCGGGCCACGGCATCAACGCCGGCGCGGGACTTTTCCACGTTGAGGAAGATGAAGCGCGTGACCACGAAGCCGAGACACAGCGCAACCAGGGCAACCGTCGGCACGCCCAGCACGACGCCCGGCGTCACGCCCGGAACCGTCAGCAGCATGGCGCACACCACCGAGCAGATGGCCATCAGCGAGCCGACGGAAAGGTCGATGCCGCCGGTGATGATCACCGCCGTCATGCCGGTGGCGATCAGCCCGGTGGTCGACACCTGGCGCAGCACGTCAAGGAGATTGCCGTAGGACAGAAAGATGTTGTTGCCCTTGGAACTCACTGGCGAGCCCAGCACGCCGATCAGGAAGATGGCGATCAGGCCCCAGTAGAGCTTGGTGCGGGACAGGAGTTTCAGTGCGGTCATGCGGCGGGTCTCGATAGGGTCCGGCGCGGTGCCGCGAGGCGCATGATGGCCTCCTCGCTCGCCGCTTCGCGGGAAAGGATGCCTGTCTGGCGGCCGTCGGCCATCACCAGGATGCGGTCGGAAAGATGCAGCAATTCCGGCAGCTCGGAACTGATGACGGCGATGGCCAGGCCATCGCCCGCCAGCCGGAAGATGAGGTCGTAGATCTCGCGCTTGGCGCCGACATCGATGCCGCGCGTCGGCTCGTCGAGCAACAGCACCCTCGGCCTGGTCGCCAGCCACTTGCCGATGACGACCTTCTGCTGGTTGCCGCCCGACAGCGTGCCGGCGGGCTGGTCGATATCCCGGCAGCGGATGCCGAGCGCCTTGACCGCTTGCCGCGCCAAGCCCTGTTCGCCGGCTAGCGAACGGATGCCGAAGCGGGCCAGCGCGCCGACCAGCGGCAGCGCCACATTGTCCGATATCGAGGCCTGCAGATGCAGGCCTTGCGTCTTGCGGTCCTCGGTGACCAGAGCGATGCCCAGCCGCCGCGCATCGCGCGGTGAGCGGATGTCCACCGGCTGGCCGTCGAGCCGGATCTCGCCGCCGGCACGGCCATCGCTCGAGCCGAAGATCGCTTCCATGATCTCGGTGCGGCCGGAGCCCAGCAACCCGCCAATGCCGAGGATTTCTCCGGCGGCCAGATCGAAGCTGATGCCGCCGATCACCTGCCGCCAGCCCTGGCGGTCTGGCTTCGACAGCGACAGATCGCTGACCGAAAGTACGGTCCTGCCGCCGGGATCCCGCTCGTCCTGGGAGGATGCTAGCAGGTCCCGTCCGACCATCGCCGAAATGATGGCATTTTCGTCAAGCTCGGCCATCGGCCGCGTCAGCACATGGCGCCCGTCGCGGAACACGGTGACGCGGCCGGCCAGATGCATGACCTCGTCGATGCGGTGCGAGATGTAGACGATGGCGACACCGCTGTCGGCAAGCTGGCCGATGATGCGAAACAGCCGTTGGCATTCGGCCGGCGACAGTGCCGAGGTCGGCTCGTCCATGATCAGCATACGCGCCGACATCGACAGCGCCTTGGCGATCTCGACCAGCTGCTGTTCGCCGACACGCAGCGCGCCGACGCGTGCGTCCGGATCGAGTTCGATGCCGAGCCGCTGCAGGAGGGCGCTTGCCGCGCGGCTGCTCGCCTTGCGGTCGACGATCAGACCCGCGATCAGCTTCTCGCGCCCGAGAAAGATGTTGTCGGCGACGCTCAGTTCCGGCACCAGGTTGAGCTCCTGGTGGATGATGGCGATGCCCGCGTCCTCGGCGTCGCGCACGCCGGCGAAGCTGACCGGCCTTCCGTCGATGCTGACCGTGCCTTCGTAGCCGGTATAGACGCCGGAGAGGATCTTCATCAGCGTCGACTTGCCGGCGCCGTTCTCACCCATCAAGGCATGCACTTCGCCGCGCCGCAATTCGAAGCCGACATCGACGAGCGCGGCGATGCCGCCAAAGCTCTTCGAAATATGCTCGGCGCTCAGAACGGTGTCCGAGCGATCCGATGTCGCATTGCGCGCCGAGGAAAGGGAATTGCTCTGTTCCATGACAATGGCGGCCTCCCTTCCGTCTTCGTCAGCTTCTCGAACGCTAATCTAAACGTTTCGATCCTGTCAAGCCGATATAGGGTGACGAAACTTTGATGCATTTCAATTCTTGCCTAAAATGGCGGGATTCCGTAGGTATTGCTGGCAAGGGGTGACGAAACGTTTCGAAAATGACAGCGTCAGGGCCAAAAAAACAACGCAAATCCACCGCGCCCACCATGTTGCACGTGGCCGAAGCGGCGCGTGTCTCGGTCGCCACCGTGTCGGCGCTGATCAACGGCACCGCAACCGTGAGTCCGGAGCTCAGCGCTCGCATCGAGCAGGCGATCCGCGATATCGGCTACAAGCGCAACGCCATCGCCCGCAGCCTGAAGATGGGTACGACGCGCACCATCGGCTTGACCGTTCCCCACATCACCAACCCGTTCTTCACCGCCGTCGTCTCGGTCATCCAGCAGGCCTTCGATCGCGCCGGCTATGCCGTCATGCTGTGCTGTACGGACGAGGATTTGAACACCCAGGACGACCAGATCAGGCTGCTGCTCGACCGCATGGTCGACGGGCTGATCGTGGCGCGCGTCGGTGACGGCGCGATCCTCGAGCGGATCGTCGCCGATGCCAACGTGCCGGTGGTGCTGATGGATCGCCTGTGCGAGGGGGTCGACACCGACGCCGTGGTTCTCGACAACCAGCGCGCGGTGTTCGACGCCATCAGCTATCTGATCGACCTCGGCCACCGCCGCATCGGGTACATCACCGGCACCTCGGATATTTCACCCATGCATGACCGCATGACCGGATATTGCGAGGCGCTCCAGGCCGCCGGCTTGCCGGTGGCCGAGGAACTGGTTCGCTCCGGCAATTTCCACGAGATCGACGGCTACAACGCAACCATGCAGCTGCTGTCGCTGCATGACCGGCCAAGCGCGATCTTCTCGGCCAACAACCCGATGGTGATCGGAACCATGAAGGCGATCCGCGACATCGGCTTGGCCTGTCCGGAGGACATTTCGGTCGCTTGCTTCGACGATTTTCCTTGGTCCGACGTGTTCCAGCCGCAGCTGACCACGGTGGCGCAGCCGGTGCAGGCCATCGGCGAGCAAGCGGCCAATCTGCTGCTCGACCGCCTCGCCGGCAACCGGGACGCGCCGCCGCGCAAGCTCGTGCTCAAGGGCCGCCTGATGATCCGCAATTCATGCCGGCCGCTGGGGGCGGTTCAGAGCGTCAGTGCCTAAAGCATGATGCCGAAAAATGTGAAGCGGTTTTCGGACGCCATCCTGCTTCCCGAGATTTGGAGCCTGATCAGGGCGTAAAGACACCGGAACACAGCGCCTGCAGCTTCGAAAACACGCCCTTGCCGCCCGTGATGACCTGCGTGCCGCTCTGCAGCACCGTCTTCGGGTCCGCCTTCAGAACGGTGCCGCCAGCCTCCTCGATCAACAGCATGCCGGCCACGCAGTCCCAGGCGTTCATGTGTTCTTCGACATAGCCGAGCAGCCGGCCCGAGGCGACATAGGCGAGCATCAGGGCGCCTGACGCGTTGCGGAAGAAGACGCCGCCTTCGGCGAGGATCTTCTTGATCAGCACGGCGATGTTTTCGGCCTCGGCCCGGTTTGAGAAGCCGGTGCCCACCGAGCCCTCTTCCAGGCCGGTCGCCGTACTCGCCTTCATCGGTCTGCCGTTGACGAAGGCGCCGCCGCCCAGCCTTCCGTGGAAGGTCTCGCCGGTCGATGGCTCGTGGATGACGCCGACGATCGTCTCCCCATCCCGGGCGCAAGCGATCACCACGCACCAAGCCGGAATGCCGCGCACGAAATTGGCGGTGCCGTCGATGGGGTCGATCACCCAGACATGGCCGGTAGAGCCGGCGACCGAGGCATGCTCCTCGCCGACGATGCCGTCCCGCGGATAGTCGGCGGCGATCGCCGCGCGGATGAACAGCTCGACCTCGCGGTCGGCTTGCGAGACCAGGTCCTGATGGCCCTTGCTCTCGATGGTCAGGCTGTCGAGATCGCGGAAATATCTCAGGCCGAGTTCGCCGGCGCGCCGCGCCAGATCGATGGCGAACCGCATGCGTGCTTCGAGATCATTTGTCACGGGAAAGCTCACTTGCTGCCGATGGATGCCTTGCACTTAGCAGAGCATTGTGACCGGCAAAAGCACCCGGCGAAGTACAAGACGTCAGGCCGCTTGCGACAGCGATTTGTGTGCCTCGGCCAGGATTTCGAAGGAACGCACGCGGGCGGCGTGATCGAATATCTGCGCGGTGACCATCAGCTCATCGGCGCCGGTGCGGCGTACGAACGCATCGATGCCTTGGCGGACCGTTTCCGGCGAGCCGACGACGGCGCAGGACAGCGCCTGGCCGAGCATGGTCTTGGCCATCGGGTCGAGATCCCGGTCATAGCTCTCGACCGGCGGCGGCAATCTTCCGGGCCTGCCGGTGCGCAAATTGACGAAGGCCTGCTGCAGCGAGGTGAACAGCAGACGTGCCTCGGCGTCGGTGGGCGCTGCAAAGACATTGAGGCCGAGCATGACATGTGGCTTGTCGAGCTGCTCGGACGGCTGGAAGCGCGAGCGGTAGACGTCCAGCGCGTGGTCGAGTTCCGCCGGGGCGAAATGCGAAGCGAAGGCATAGGGCAGGCCGAGCATGGCGGCGAGTTGCGCGCCGTAGAGGCTCGACCCGAGAATCCAGATCGGCACCGTCTGGCCTTCGCCAGGCACGGCGCGCAGGCGCTGGCCTTCCTCGGCCGGCAGGAAATAACCCATCAGCTCGACGACATCCTGCGGGAAATTGTCGACGCCGGCCTCGAGATTGCGGCGTAGCGCCCGCGCCGTGTTCATGTCGGTGCCGGGAGCGCGGCCGAGGCCAAGGTCGATGCGGCCTGGAAACAAGGCCGCCAGCGTGCCGAACTGCTCGGCGATCACCAGCGGGGCATGGTTGGGCAGCATGATGCCGCCGGCGCCGACGCGAATGGTTTTGGTGCCGCCGGCAACATGGGCGATGACAACCGATGTGGCCGCACTGGCAATGCCTGGCATGTTGTGGTGCTCGGCCAGCCAGTAGCGCTTGTAGCCGAGCCGCTCGGCGTGGCGGGCGAGGTCGAGCGAATTGGCGAGCGATTGCGAGGCATCGCTGCCTTCGACGATCGGCGACAGGTCGAGGACGGAAAGTTCGGTCATGTACTGGTCTCCACGATCTTCTTCTCGCGCACCCGAGCCTCGAAGGCCGTGCGGTCGGGAATGGTGATGCCGAGCTGGCCTTCCAGCGTGTCGGCGAGTTCAGTGGCTGTGGCGATCTGCTTCTGTTCGGTGCGGCCATCAATGTGATGGATCGACAGGCGATCGCCGCGCAGCGCGTAGCGCCGGTCGGGCGCGGCGCGCGCCGCCAGAACCGAGGTCAGGAAATGCGATGCCGGGTTGGTCGACATGAAATAATTGGTGACGGAATAATCGACCTCGTATTGAGGCTGCAGATCGAAGCGATACAGCGAGCGCCAGCCGCCGCCGATGGCGGCCTGCAGGCGGAAGTGATCGCCGGTTTCAACGATGCGGAACGTTTCGTGCGGGGTCGTTTGTTCGAGGTCCGGCTCGAGCAGCAGCGGGGCGGTCAGCGTCAGGCCGCCGAAGCCGACATCGGCTATATAGGTCCGGCCATCGAGCTCGGCGCGCAAAAGCATGTGGCTACGCGCCGTGATCGCGTCCTCGCTCTGACCCCACAGCACACGCGCGGCGAGGCCGCCGACCTCGAAGCCAAGCGCCTTCAGCGCGTGCATGAAAATGAGATTGTGCTCGAAGCAATAGCCGCCACGCCCGTCGAGGACCATCTTGTCCTGCAGCGATGCGGCGTCCAATCGGACCGGGCGCCCCAGAAACGGATCCATGTTCTCGAAGGGGATCGCCTGCGGATGCAGGAAATGAAGCGTCTTCAGCGTGTCGAGCGAAGCATCACTGGAACCGGCATGGCCGATCCGGGCGAAATAGGCGTCGAGGTCGAAGGGAGCGTCGTTCATCGGGAAGGGCACCGGGCACTGATCGGGCGGATATAGGGATTCGATCCCGCCGCCGCAAACGGTGCGCCTGTTATGCGGCGGTCGTGCCGTCCTGTTCGTCGGCGTCCTCCTCCACGACCGCCGTATCTTGGGCGGCGAGAAAATTGCCGACATGGCTAAGGCTCTCGAAATGGTCGCAGAACACCTTGACGACGACCAGCAGCGGCACAGCCATCAGCGCGCCGACGAAGCCCCACAGCCATGACCAGAATGCGATGGCGATGAAGATCGCCACGGCGTTGATCTCGAGCCGCCGCCCGACCACCATCGGCGTCACGAACTGGCCTTCGACGATGTCGCACAACACCAGGAAGGCAGGCGCCAACAACGCGTAGGCGATCGTGTCGAAGCTGATCAGCGCGATGACCGTGACCAGGACGAGCGTGATCATGGCCCCGACATAAGGCAGGAAATTGAGCAGAGCGGCCGCGGCGCCCCAGACCAGCGGATTGGGCATGCCAAGCGCCCACAGGCCGAGGCCGATGACCGTGCCGAGGCCGGTGTTGATGATTGTGACGGTGAGCAGATAGTGCGAGATTTCCCGCTCGACGTCGTAGACGACGCGCAGCGCCCGCTTCTTTTCGGTGAGGCTGGCGAAGGACTGGATGATCTTCTCGTAGAACATCGTGCCCGAGGCGAGCAGGAACAGCGACAAAACGAAGATGATGGTCAGGC
Organism: Mesorhizobium sp. M8A.F.Ca.ET.202.01.1.1; assembly: GCF_004791595.1. Taxonomy (NCBI): domain Bacteria; kingdom Pseudomonadati; phylum Pseudomonadota; class Alphaproteobacteria; order Hyphomicrobiales; family Phyllobacteriaceae; genus Mesorhizobium; species Mesorhizobium sp. M8A.F.Ca.ET.202.01.1.1. The sequence continues at coordinate 8,957 of NZ_SRUN01000018.1, forward strand.
TTGTTCCGGCCGACAGGATGTTGCTCGCCGCCGATGAGAGGAAGCCGGACTGCGCTACCGCGACCTTCTGCACGCCCGGTTCCTGCGATGTTTCGGTCAGCCCTTCGATCTGGTGCGCGATCTCCATGATCCTCTCGACCGGCCGCCGCAACTGCGCCAGCCGTTCGGTCAGTTGCTGGCCGATGGACGACGTGTTGTTGATGAGATCGATGACGGGGCCGCTGAGCACATAGCCGGCGCTCGCGAAGACGAAGAGGGACACAAGCACCAGAAGCGTCGCAGAGACCACTTCGGGAATGCCGCGCTTGCGCAGCAGCCGCACGATCGGCGTCAGTGTCAGCGTCAGCAGAAAGGCCAGGATGACCGGCATGAAGAAGGCGCGCGCGAAATAGAGCGCATAGATGCTCATGAACAGGAAGATGCCGATGAGCAGCGAGCGCATCAGGCGTCTGTCGGCGCGCTTTGCCAAACGTGACTCCTCGGCCTCGGCAACGCCTGCGCCCAAAGCGGCGGGTTCGGCTTTCATCGTGGCCCCCTCGGCGGCGCACCACAACTGATGCAATCCGCAGACGAAAACGCCGGCACGGCTTCAAGGTTCCGTTAGCCGGCACTGCCGCACGGGCCGCCGTCGAGGGATCGTGCCGCCAATTGCGCAACCGGAGACTCGGCTGCGAGTGCGCCATATTTCATGCGATGCAAAGATTTACCCTTCAGACAATCGAGTCGGCGCCGGAGAAATCCAAGCCCGCAGGCGCCGCTACGGCCGGCACGGATTTCGCCGTTTCCTTGCGCACGATCGGCGCCACCTTGGTGCCATAAAGCTCGATCGCCTTCATGATCTTGGCGTGCGGCATGGTGCCGATCGCCATTTGCAGCAGGAAGCGGTCGTTGCCGAAAATCCTGTGCTGGGCGACGATCTTTTCCGCCACCTGCTCCGGATTGCCGACGAACAGCGCACCATCGGGACCACGCGACTGGTCGAAATGCGCGCGCGATGTCGGACCCCAGCCGCGCTCACGGCCGATGCGGTTCATCACCTCGGCTTGCGGGCCGTAGAAATCGTCCGCCGCCTGCTCGGTCGTGTCGGCGATGAAGCCATGCACGTTGATGCTGGTGGCCAAGCCTGCCGGATCGCTGCCGGCGCGCTTGGCTGCATCACGGTAGAGGTCGAACAGCGGCGCGAAACGCGCCGGTTCGCCGCCGATGATGGCAAGCGCCAGCGGCAGGCCGAGCGCGCCCGCGCGGGCTGCCGATTGCGGCGTTCCGCCAATCGCGATCCAGACCGGCAGCCTGTCCTGGAAGGGTCTGGGATAGACGCCGCGATCGTTGATCGGCGCGCGCAGACTGCCCGACCAGGTCACCTTCACCTGATCGCGGATGGCAAGCAAAAGGTCGAGCTTTTCGGCGAATAGCTCGTCATAGTCTTCGAGGTTGTAGCCGAACAGCGGGAAGGATTCGATGAACGATCCGCGCCCGGCCATGATCTCGGCGCGGCCGCCTGACAGAAGGTCGAGCGTGGCGAATTGCTGGAAGACGCGTACCGGATCGTCGGAAGAGAGCACGGTGACAGCGCTGGTCAGTCTGATGCGCTTCGAACGCTCCGCCGCCGCGGCCAAAGCCACGACCGGCGCCGAGGCGGCATAGTCGGGCCGATGGTGTTCGCCGAGGCCAAAGACGTCGAGGCCAACCTGGTCGGCCAGTTCGACCTCCTCGATCAGGTTGCGCAGCCGCTCATGCGGGCCGATGGCGCCGGGACCCGGCACAGGGCTCACATCGGCAAAAGTGTAGAGGCCGAGTTCCATTTGAATGTCATCCCAGTGTGTTGATTGTCGCCCTAGAGGTAGCGACGCGTCCGTCGCGCCGCCAGAGGGTGGCTGGTGAACAGTGCATGTCGATTTCGGCCGGAAATGCGTCTCCCCGGTGCAACATCCCGGAATTTCATGGCTGCCATACCGTTTTGGCGCTTGAACTCCCGGTTTTCACGCGTATGTAAGCCTCGCGAATAGACTTCAAGGAAGTGGACTTGGCTATCTACAGGGAAAAAGACATTTTCGAGCGGCGCAATGCCGCGACCGAGGCAAAGAAGGCGCTTCTGGAGCGCTTCAAGTCAAAGCCGGCAGCAGACGATCCCGCGGTGCTGGCACGACAGGCCGAACGCAAGGCAATTCTTGCGGCACGTGAGATCCGCGAGGCCGAAAAGGCCAAGCTGAAGCAGGAAAAGCTGGCGCGCGAGGCGATCGAGAAGGCCGAGCGTGAGGCAGCAGCTGAAGCGGCGCGCATTGCCGCCGAAGAGGCAGCGGAGGCGGAAGCAAAGCTTCGGGAGGCTGAAGAGAACGAGCGCATTGCTCGCTTGCTTGCCGATGAAGCCGAGCGCAAGGCAAAGCGCGACGCGCGCTACGCAGCACGCAAGCAGCGCACCGGCAGGACTCCTCCCGGCTTTACGGGTCGCTAAGAGCGCACTCGCCTCGACGGATGACCAACAAGGGACGCGCCAAGGCGCGGCCCTTTTTTCGCTTGTCCATGTCGCCGACCGGAAGCCCCTGCATCCGGGATGTCGGCTTGGACATCCGGGGATATCGGCTCGGTCGATGTCGCCCGCCGGCGGACAAGGCCGTTCAGGCCGCGAATTTCAGCCCCATGATGCCGCAGACGATCAACGCGATGCAGCCGAGCCTGATGGCCGTGGCGGGCTCGCCCAGCAGCCAGATGCCGAGCAGCGCCGTGCCGACGGTGCCGATACCGGTCCATACCGCATAGGCGGTGCCGACAGGCAGCGCCTTCAGCGCCAGGCCGAGCAAGGTGAGGCTGACGATCATCGACGTGACCGTGAGCACGGTTGGAACCAGCCTGGTGAACCCGTCGGTGTATTTGAGGCCGATTGCCCAGCCGATTTCGAACAGGCCGGCGAAAAACAGAAAAGTCCAGGACATCGCAACGCTCCATCGGAGCATCCAGGCTTCCGGCCTTGGCTGCTCAGTCGACAATGGCGGGTCGTCCCGGCCGAATTTTCGGAAAGTGCGAGGTCGTCCCCGCGCCGTCGATATAGGGCTGTCCGAATGCCCGATCAACACGTGCCGGCGGCATTGTCGAATGCCGCCGGTGAAATCCCGCCGCGCCGGGTTGCCGGGACTTACTTTTCCTTGAGCCTCATTGCCTTGACCGGCGGCGCCTTCAGGGCCGGAGCGGCTACAGGCTTCTTGGCGTCTTTCTTCGGTTTGCGGGCTTCCTTGCCTGCCTTCATCGCACCTTTAGCCATGATTCGTTCCTCCAGTTGCGGGAAACGGAGTGAAACAAGACAAGCGTCTCTAGGCAAGGGGCTGTTTCCGTCCCGCCACCACTGCCAGTGCCCGTATCAACCGCTTTTCCGGCCCCCAATGGCCTCGGGCGGGCAACGCCGAGGCCTGAACGGATCGACGGGTTATGCGTTCAGGATGGATATGGAGCTTCAGCGCGGGTGGCTAAGCTCCCCGGCACAAGCTCGCGAGTATCGGAGGCGGCGAGGAAGATGGCAGGGCACGGCGGCTCCAGAACGGTCATCTATGCGGCGCTTGCCGGCAATCTCGCCATAGCGCTGACCAAGTTCGCCGCCGCCTTTTTCACCGGCAGTTCGGCCATGCTGTCGGAAGGCGTGCACTCGCTGGTCGACACCGGCAATGGCGGCCTGCTGCTTTACGGCATGCACCGCGCCGCGCGCCCCGCGGACAGTACGCATCCGCTCGGGCATGGCCGGGAGCTCTATTTCTGGAGCTTCATCGTCGCCCTGTTGGTCTTCGCGCTGGGCGCCGGCGTGTCGTTCTACGAGGGCGTCGTCCACATCTTGGCGCCGGAGCCGGTCGCCAACGTCAAGGTGAACTATATCGTTCTGGGCCTGTCCTTCCTGTTCGAAGGCAGCTCCTGGCTGGTGGCACTGAAGGAATTCCGCAAGCAGAAGGGAAGGCAAGGCTGGCTGCGGGCCGTGCAATCGAGCAAGGACCCAAGCGTCTATACGGTGCTGTTTGAAGACAGTGCCGCCCTGCTCGGCCTGACCGTCGCCTTTGCCGGCATCCTGGCGGCGGAGATTTTCGAGATGCCCGAACTTGACGGCGCCGCCTCGATCGGCATCGGGCTCATCCTCGGCGCGACGGCAATCTTCCTGGCGCGTGAAAGCAAGGGCCTGCTCATCGGCGAGCCGGCCTCACCCGAGGTGCAGAGGAAGGTGCTGGCAATCGTCCAGCAGGATCCGGCGGTGCAGCGGGCGAACGGTGTGCTGACGGTGCATATGGGACCGGAAGAGATCGTTGCCGCCCTGAGCATCGAATTCGAGGACCATCTGGCGGCGCCGGAGATCGAGGCCTGTGTCGAACGCATCGAGGCGCGGCTGAAGAAGGAAATGCCTGAGATCGCGCGGCTGTTCGTCAAGCCGCAGACCACGGGCACCTGGGAAAAGCGGCGTAAGGTGATCGAATCCGCGTCCGATGAAAGTTGAGCATGATCCCGAAAACCCTCTTCGTGATCCATGCCCTGGCCTCTGGACCAGCGCCGCGCCGTTGCCTCGCATCCCCGCGTCGCTAAGATCAGCCGATCGATTTTGGAGGAATGACGATGAAGATAGACGGCGGCTGTCATTGTGGTGCCATCACCTACGAGGCGGAGGTCGACCCGGAAAAGACCTCGATCTGCCACTGTACCGATTGCCAACAGCTGACCGGTACGGCCTTTCGCGTCACCGTTCCCGCGCCGCAGGATCACTACCGGATCACCAGGGGCGCGCCGAAAATCTATATCAAGACCGTGGCGAGCGGCGCCAAGCGCGCCCAGGCTTTTTGTGCCGACTGCGGCTCGCACCTTTATGCGACATCGGTCGGCGACGGTCCGAAGGTCTATGGGATCAGGGTCGGGACCTCGCGGCAGCGTCAGGACCTGGTCCCGAGACACCAGAAATGGCACCGGTCGGCGCTGCACTGGCTTCCGGACTTCGAGGGCATGACGACGGTGGAGGAGCAGTAGGGTTAGTAGGCTCCCACAAGACCTCTGCGATTAGCGAAGCCTCCCATCGCTTCGTCATCCTCGGGCTTGACCCGAGGATCCATGCCGTGACCTTGCCGAAGGATGCCGTGGAACGGAATTCTGCACTGTTGCGGCGCGCCGCGGTCGCGGCATGAATTCTAGGGTCTGCGCGCGTCGCTCCGCTCCTTGCTCCGCCCTAGAATGACGATGGGATAGACGCTTCGCTAATCTCTGGCGTCGAGCGACTACTCTCCATCTTCGACGACCCTCAGCCTCAACTGCCCCGTCTTGGAATCAGCCACGCGCGGTGCGGCTTCCACCTTGGCGGCGCCGCCGTGTGGGACGTCGGCCTCGCCTTCTCCGAACTCCAGCGCCTCGATCTTCTGGCCGCGCTTGGTCACTTTCGAGGTCGAGACGAGGATGTCTTCGATATCCTTGGCCGACTGGCCGAAATGGCCCTGCAATTTGCGCACCCGCTCGTCGACACGCTGGACATCTTCCATCAGCCTGATGACTTCACCCTGGATCAGATGCGCCTGCTCGCGCATGCGGGCATCCCTCAGGATCGCCTGGATGACCTGGATCGACAGCATCAGCAGCGAAGGCGAGACGATGATGACGCGGGCGCGGTGCGCCTTCTGCACGACCGCCTCGAAATTCTCATGGATTTCGGCGAACACCGATTCCGACGGCACGAACATGAAGGCCGTGTCCTGCGTCTCGCCCTGGAGCAGGTATTTTTCCGAAATGTCGCGAACATGGACCTCGATGTCGCGGCGAAAGGCCTGGGCCGCGACCTTCTGCAGGTCGGCGCCGTCGGCGGCGCGGATGGCATTCCATGCTTCCAGCGGAAATTTGGCGTCGATGGCAAGTGACGGCGCGCCGTTCGGCATTTTCACCAGGCAGTCCGGCCGGCTGCCGTTCGACAGCGTCGCCTGGAATTCATAGGCCCCATGCGGCAGGCCGTCGGCGACGATCGCCTCCATGCGCGACTGGCCGAAGGCGCCGCGGGTCTGCTTGTTGGAGAGGATCGCCTGCAGCTGCACGACCTGGCCGGCCAGCGACTGGATGTTGCCTTGCGCGGTGTCGATGACCGCCAGCCGCTCCTGCAGTTTCGCCAGGCTCTCATGCGTGGATTTGGTCTGCTCGGTCATGGTCTGGCCGATGCGGCCGGTCATGGCGTCGAGGCGCTGGCCGATCGATTGCGTCAATTCGGCCTGCCGGGCGCCGAACACTTCGGCGATGGCCCCCATGCGGCCCTGCATCTCAGCCTGCGACTGCAAAATACCAGCCATGCGTGTCTCGGCGTCGCGGGCATGGTCGGCGGCCTCCGCGGCGGCGACCGCGCGCGCCTTGGCCGACCGCCACAGCGCAACGACGAGCGCCACGAACAAGCCGAGAAACAGCAAGGCGCCGAAGGCCAGCGCGTGACCCAGCGTGATTGTCGAGGCGCCGAGCCGTACGACAGGCTCCGAAAAGATGGTGCTGAGATCATTCATGTGGACAGCATAGCCGATTCGGCGGGCTGGCACAGATCAAAACGTGAACGAGGCTCAGGCGCACCGGTTGACGCCTTTCCTTGGAGGTCTTAGGTGAAACGCCATGCCGATCAAGCCGCTCATCATCCTTCCCGACCCCATCCTGCGCCAGGTTTCCAAGCCGGTGGAGCGCGTCGACGCGCCCTTGCGCAAACTGGCCGACGACATGCTGGCGACCATGTATGACGCGCCCGGCATCGGGCTGGCGGCAATCCAGATCGGCGAACCGCTGCGCATGCTGGTGATCGACCTTGCCAAGGAAGACGAAACGCCGGCGCCGCACGTCTTCATCAACCCGGAGATTCTCGAAAGCGCCGACGCGCGGTCGGTCTACGAGGAAGGCTGCCTGTCGATCCCGGATTACTATGCCGAGGTCGAGCGCCCGGCTTCCGTGCGGGTCAAATATCTCGACCGCGACGGCACGCTGCAGGAGATGGAGGCCGAGGGCCTGATGGCGACCTGCCTGCAGCACGAGATCGACCACCTCAACGGCGTGCTGTTCATCGACCATATCTCCAAGTTGAAGCGCGACATGGTGGTGAAGAAGTTCAGGAAGCTCGCCAAGGACAAGGCGCCAGGCAAACTGGTGGGATAGGGGAAATGCCCCTTCGTGTCGTCTTCATGGGTACGCCGGAGTTTTCGGTGCCGACGCTGCGCGCCATTGCCGAAGTGGGACATGATGTCGCCGCCGTCTACACGCAGCCGCCGCGCGCCGCGGGCCGGCGCGGGCTCGAGCTGACGCCGTCGCCGGTGCAGCGCGAGGCCGAGCGGTTGGGTATCGAGGTGCGCACGCCGGCATCGTTGAAAGGCGAGACCGAACAGGCCGCCTTTACAGCGCTTGGCGCCGATACCGCCGTGGTCGTCGCCTATGGTTTGCTTCTGCCCAGGGCGGTTCTGGAGGCACCCCGGCTCGGCTGCATCAACGGCCATGCATCGCTTTTGCCGCGCTGGCGCGGCGCCGCCCCCATCCAGCGGGCCATCATGGCAGGAGACCTGGAAAGCGGCATGATGGTGATGCGCATGGAGGAGGGCCTGGACACCGGACCGGTGGCATTGCTTGAAAAATGCGCCATCGACCCCGATATGACAGCCGGCGATCTGCATGATCGATTGATGAGCGTTGGCGCTGCCCTGATGGTGGAAGCGCTGGCACGGCTGGAACGGAATGCCCTGACATTTACCGCGCAAGCGGCCGAAGGGGTGACTTACGCCAGGAAAATCGATAAATCCGAGACGCGCGTGGACTGGACGCGGCCCGCGGCCGATGTCCACAATCACATTCGTGGCCTGTCGCCCTTTCCCGGCGCCTGGTCCGAAATTGAATTTGGCGGCCGCATGGAACGGCTGAAACTGCTTCGCTCGACGCTGTCCGAAGGCCTGTCGCCTTCGGAAGATTTGGGCGAGTCGGGAGGAATTCTCGATGACCGGCTGACGGTCTCCTGCGGAAAAGGCGCGATCAGGCTGGTCGAAGTTCAACGTGCGGGCGGAAAGCCCGCCGCCGCGTCGGAATTCCTGCGCGGAGCCAAGATCGAAAAAGGACTGAAATTCTCATGAGCATGATGTCGATACGCGCGGCGACGCCGCGGGACCGCGAGGCCATCCGCCTCGTCGAGGAACACGCTTTCGGCCAGCAGGCGGAGGCCGGACTGGTCGACGCGCTGGTGACCGGCGGTGATGCCGTCGTCGAACTGGTGGCGGAAGAAGACGGGCAGGCCGTTGGCCACATCCTGTTTTCGCGCCTGTTCGTGCAGAACGGCGGCAAGAGTTTTGCCGCCGTGGCGCTTGCCCCGCTGGCGGTGGAGCCGTCTTTTCACGGCTCCGGCATCGGTGGCGCGCTGATCCGCGAGGCCCATATCCGGCTCAAGGATGCTGGCGAGACGCTGGCCGTTGTGCTTGGAGATCCGGCCTATTACGGCCGTTTCGGCTATAGCCACGCCCGGGCTGAAAAGTTCGACAGCGAATACCAAGGCGAGGCGCTGCAGGCGCTGGCCTGGGGTGACGCACCCGAAGCCGGCAGGCTGGTCTACGCCTCCGCCTTCACCGCTCTCGCCGCCTAGGCGAGAGCGTACAGCCGACCGGCATGCCGCGTTTTCGCCTCGACATCGAATATGACGGCAGCCTGTTTGCCGGCTGGCAGCACCAGGCCGATCAGCCTTCGGTGCAGCAGGCGATCGAACAGGCGATCGAGAAATTCTGCGGCGAGGCGGTCCGGCTGCGCGCCGCCGGCCGCACCGATGCCGGCGTGCACGCCACCGCGCAGGTGGCGCATGTCGACCTTGCCAAGGCGTGGCCCGACGACAAGGTGCGCGATGCCATCAATGCGCACCTGCAGGCGGCGGGCGCGCGCATTGCCATCCTGAAAGCTGCAGTCGTTTCCGACGACTTCGATGCCCGTTTCTCGGCCACCGGCCGGCACTATCTCTACCGTGTCCTCAATCGGCGCGCGCCTTCGGCACTGGAACAGGGCAAGGTGTGGTGGGTGCCGAAGCGGCTCGATGCCGCCGCCATGCACGAGGCGGCGAAGCTCCTGCTCGGCCGGCACGACTTCACCACTTTCCGCTCCACCCAGTGCCAGGCCAACAGCCCGGTCAGGACGTTGGAGCGGCTCGATGTCAGCCGAACGGGTGACGTGATCGAGGTGAGAGCCTCGGCGCGGTCTTTCCTGCACAACCAGGTGCGCTCCATGGTCGGCTCGCTGAAGCGGGTCGGCGACGGCGGCTGGACATCAGGCGACCTCAAGGCCGCGCTCGAGGCGCGAGACCGCGCCGCCTGCGGCCAGGTGGCGCCGCCCGATGGGCTTTTCCTGATAGGCGTCGATTACCCCGGATAGACACCAACTCTGCCCTGGCTAGAACTGGGCTCTACCCCGGATAGAGTCCCGAGAGGCTCTGAGCCCCGATATCGTCCGGCACGGCGATGCCAAGCAGCATCTGCAACCCGAACAGCACCAGCAGCGAAGCGATGAACATGCCGACGAAAACGGCGGTGCCGACGGCCGCGCCCTTGCCGATCGTGGCATTGGTCATGCGCCAGGTCAGCACCATCGACAGGGAAAATAGGAGCAGCGACACAAGGCTCGAGACCTGGCTTGTCGATGACAGGAAAAGCCTGATCAGCGCCGAGGGCAGCATCAGCCAGGCGGTGATGGCCGAGGCCCAGTTGCTGGCGACGACATAGTGGACGAAGCGCCCGCCAATGCCGGCGCGCGGCGCCACCAAGGCGAGCGCTACCAGCGGCAGCACCCAGGAGCCGATATCGACCGTCGCCAGCCGCACCAGCATGGAGAAGCGGCCGGCGAAGGCATCGGGATCGCCGATCTGGTTGGCGATGCCGACCCAGCCGACGATCAGCGCCGGAGCCGCGATGATGATGGCGAAGAACGAATTCCAGAAGCCGTCGGCCGACAGGTCGAGCAGGCGCAGCCCATCGGCCTTGCCGAGCATCAGCCGCCAGGCGCCGGTCAGCGAAGCTTGGGTTTCGTCCGCCGAAAGCATGCCGGTCAGCCCTGTCCGAACCAGTCGTCGATGAAGCGCTGGTAGATTCGCGTCAGCGTTTCCAGATCGGCAATGGCGACGCGCTCGTCGACCATGTGCATGGTCTTGCCGACCAGGCCGAATTCGACCACCGGGCAATAATCCTTGATGAAGCGCGCATCCGATGTGCCGCCGGAGGTGGACAGCGCCGGCTTTTTGCCGACCACCGCACCGACGGAGCCGCTCAGCGTCTCGACCAGCCTGTCGTCGCGGGTCAGGAAGACATGGCTCGGCCGGTCGCGCCAGACGAGGTCATAGTCCACCGGCGTCTTCTTGCCTGGCCGATACTTCTTGCGCCCCGCCGCCTGATCGAGGCGGTTGTGGATTTCGGCCTGGACCGTCTCGGCCGTCCAGCTGTCGTTGAAGCGGATGTTGAAGGTGGCGGTCGCCTTGGCCGGAATGACGTTGGTGGCCGGGTTGCCGACATCGATGGAGGTCACCTCCAGATTGGTCGGCTGGAAATCCTTCGTGCCCTTGTCGAAGACCGGGTGCAGCAAGGCATCCACCAGGCTCATCAGGCCGCGCACCGGATTGTCGGCAAGCTGCGGATAGGCGGCATGGCCCTGGCGGCCATTGACGGTGATGCTGCCCGACATCGAGCCGCGCCGGCCGATCTTGATCATATCGCCAAGCGTGTCCGGATTGGTCGGCTCGCCGACGATCGAGGCGTCCCATTTCTCGCCTTTGGATGCGGCCCATTCGAGCAGCTTGACCGTGCCGTTGATGGCAGGCCCTTCCTCGTCGCCGGTGATCAGCAGCGACACCGAGCCCTTCGGTCCGCCATTTGCCTCGACATGGCGCGCCACCGCGGCGATGAAGCAGGCAATGCCGCCCTTCATGTCGACAGCGCCGCGGCCATACATCTCGCCATTGGCGATCTCGGCGGCGAAAGGCGGGTGCGTCCAGGCGGCTTCGTCGCCGACAGGCACCACGTCGGTATGGCCCGCGAACATCAGGTGCGGGCCGTTGCCGGAGCGCCGTGCATAGAGGTTCTCGATATCCGGCGTGCCCTCCTCCGAGAACACTGGCCGGTCGACCAGGAAGCCGAGCGGTTCCAGCATCGCCTCCAGCGCGCTCAGCGCGCCGCCTTCGGCTGGTGTCACCGAGGCACAGCGGATGAGAGAGGCGAGGTTTGCGGCGGGATCAGTCGGCAGCGTCATGGCAAAAGCGATAGTCGAAAGCGAAAGGCCTGTCACGGCCAGACGTAGGGGCCAGCCCCATGGCCGACGATACCGCCGACATTATGGTTTTCATGTCGTATAGTCGACTGATGCGGAGCAAGAGATGGAAAACGGGGAAAAGAGGATCGTCATTGCCGGCGCCGGCAGCATTGGCTGTTATGCCGGCGGCTGCCTGGCACTCGCCGGGCGGCAGCTTGTCCTGCTCGCCCGACCGCGCATCGAGGCAGCGCTGCGGCAGGGCGGATTGCGCGTCAGCGACCTCAAGGGCCGCGATCGACTGATCAAGCCGGAAGCACTCGCCGTCACCGTGGATCCCGCTGTCGCCTTGCCGGTGGCCGATGTGATCCTGGTTACAGTCAAGAGCGGCGCGACGCAGGATATGGCGGCCCTAATCAAGGCCCATGCCCGTCCCGATGCCGTGGTGGTGAGCCTGCAGAACGGCGTCGACAATGCCGACAAGCTGCGCGCGGCGCTTGGCCGGCAAACGGTGCTGGCCGGCATGGTGCCGTTCAATGTCGTGCAATCGCCGGACGGCGAACTGCCGCTGCGCGTCCACCGTGCCAGCGACGGCAAGGTAATGGTTGAAGATGGGGACGCCGGCCTTGCCCGCCTTCTCGACGTCGAAGGCCTCGCCGTCGAAGCGCATGGCGACATGAAGGCCGTGCTGTGGGGCAAGCTTATGATGAACCTGAACAATGCGCTGGTGGCGCTGTCGGGCCTGCCGCTGGCGACCGAACTCGCCGACAGGCGCTGGCGGCTGATCCTCGCCGGCCAGATCGATGAGGCTCTCCGGGCGATGAAGGCCTCGGGCATCGAGCCGGCGCGCATCGCCGGCCTGCGCCCTGCGCTGCTGCCGAAGGTGCTCAGGCTGCCCGACTGGCTGTTCAAGCTCCTGGCGCGGCGCATGCTGGCGATCGACCCCGAGGCGCGTTCGTCGATGTGGGATGATCTGCGGCGCGGCCGGCCGACCGAGATCGACGACCTGCAGGGTGCTGTCTTGCGGCTCGCCGAAAAAGCCGGCACGCAGGCGCCGACGGTCCAGCGGGTCAGCGCCTTGGTGCGCGCGGCGGAAGCCGAGCGGCTTGGCTCGCCGGGCCTGGTGCCGGAGAAGGTTCTGGCGCCGCCGGCCGGCCGTCGATCAACGTGATCTTCTGCCAGATCTTGCGCGACAGGTTGGACGCCAGGTTCTCGATGTCGTTGACGCCGTCGATGACGACGGCGTCATTGACGGACTGGGCGAACAGCGCCGCGATCTTGCCGGTGATCGACAGCATTTCGGAGCAATAATCGAGATAGCGCGCGAGATCGGCGGCATTGGTGATGCGGGCCGGCGAATGCGAGGTCGGCTTGAAACTGGCCGACAGCGCCGCCGGATCCTTGGTCAACTGGTGCATGTCGATGACGTGGATCAGCGAACGCAGGCCGTGCAGCTGGCGAAACACCTGCTTGCGCTTGATGCGCTCCTCTGTGCGGATCAGGGCAAGGAAACCGAGTACGGCGAGGATGATCATGTTGATCGTGGCTTCGATGCCTTGCACCGACTGCACCGCGTCGTCGGCCTGGGAGATGTGAATGAGCGGCAAGATGGTGCCGACGAACAGGAAGATCAGCGCGCCCGCGATCACGGCGGCGACGATGATGCCGCGCAGCCACCAGATCGGCGCTTCCAGTGCCTTGGCGGCCTTGGCCAGATCGCGCGACAGCGACACCAGTTCGGCGGCGACGCCGCGCAGCCCGGCGTCCGGGAAACGGTCGGCGACGCGGCCTTCAAGCCGCTCGGCGGTTTCGATGATCAGTTTCGGATCAAGCGTGCGGTAGCGCATGGCGAGATATCCGATCGGCCCCTAGAACATGATGCCGAAAAGTGCGGAGCGGCTTTCGGACGACATCATGCCTCTCTATCTCTTCGATTCAGCCGGCTCGTTGGTGCGCCGGCCATAGCGGTTGGGCCCAGGCTGCCCTGGAAACAGGCACAACACAAGGAAGGCGACGATCGAGACGACCGGCACGAACAGGATCAGCGCGGCAATGCCCGGCTTGTCGAAGTCGTGCAGACGCTTCACCGCCAGCGCGATGTTCGACCACAGCGAGGCGATGAAGGCGATGAAGAAGATGAACGACCACATATTGCTCTCGGCCGAGCCCTCCGGCACCAGCGTGAAGCGGTACAGCGGGAACGCCTGGATGATGGCGACGAGCAATCCGCCGAGAAAATAGGCCGCGCGGCTGACGCGGCCCGATGTCTTGAAGAAAAGCCAGTTGAGATCCGATCTTTCAGGCAAGCGGGTCCGATCCATATTGGTTGGCACCCTTGGTGCCTTCGAGGATGCCGAGTTCGACCAGCAGCCAGATGCCGCCGATGATGGGTACGAGGCCGATCAGCGTCCACCAGCCCGACTTGTTGCGGTCGTGCCAGCGTTTGGCATAGAGGGCAATCGCGAAATAGATCGATGCCAGCGCGAAGAGGATGCCGATGATGCCGATCTGGGCACCGCTGGCGGTGGTGAAACGCGTGCCGAGGATCGCATCGAGAATGAAAGCGATAATGCCGATCACGATGAATACGCCGATGCCGGCCCAGAACTTGGCTCGGTTGATGCGGCCATCAAAGCTTGTGAGCAGATACTTCCAGTCCATGTCACCCCCTCCATGTTGAACCAGCGCGACCGATCGTCGCGCCGGCGGAAGGTGCGCCTGACCGGGGCAAAGATCAATCGCGCAGCAATTCGTTGATCGAGGTCTTGGACCGGGTCTTGGCGTCGACCCGCTTGACGATGACGGCGCAATAGAGACCTGGGCCCGGTTCGTTGTTTGGAAACGGCTTGCCCGGCATCGATCCAGCGACGACGACGGAATTCGGCGGCACCTCGCCATAGAAGACCTCGCCGGTGGCGCGGTCGACGATCTTGGTCGACTGGCCGATGAAGACGCCCATGCCGAGCACCGAGCCCTCGCGCACGATGCAGCCCTCGACCACTTCGGAACGCGCCCCGATGAAGCAATTGTCCTCAATGATGGTGGGACCGGCCTGCATCGGCTCCAGCACGCCGCCGATGCCGACGCCGCCCGAAAGGTGGACATTCTTGCCGATCTGGGCGCAGGAGCCGACAGAAGCCCAGGTATCGACCATTGTGCCGCTATCGACATAGGCGCCGACATTGACGAAGGACGGCATCAAGACGGCGCCTGGCGCCACATAGGCCGAACGGCGCACGATCGACGACGGCACGGCGCGGAAGCCCGCCTTTTCGAAATCGACGGCGCTCCAGCCGTCGAACTTGGACGCCACCTTGTCCCACCACACGGCCTCGCCGGGGCCACCCTTGATGATCTCCATCGGATTGAGCCGGAAGGAGAGCAGCACGGCCTTCTTCAGCCACTGGTTGACGTGCCATTTGCCGTCGGTCTGCCGCTCGGCGACGCGGGCGGTGCCGCGGTCGAGCAGGTCGAGCGCCGACTGGATGGCGTCGCGCACCTCGCCGCGGGTCGCGGTCGAAATGGCGTCGCGTTCCTCGAAGGCCTTGTCGATGGTCTTTTCGAGGCTCGCCAGATCGGGCTTCGACATGAATTTGCTCCATTACCAAGCTGTTAAGGGGCTGCGCCTTAACCTGTTTAAAAGTCGCGCGGACCCTATGTTAAGGCTCAATGGGGGTCAATCGCGACTGCGTCACGGGACGACGCAAGTAAAGGAATGGACGGGTGGATTCGATGACTCCCATGGAAAAGGCGGGATGGACGCCGCTGCCGCATTCGGATGAGGATCTGGAGCGGTCGAAAAGCGTGCCGGACACGCCGCAGACGCGGGCCGAAACCTACCGCCTGGCCTGGAACGATCCCGACTTCATGACCCGGCGCGAACTGCGCGCGGTCAGGCTGCAACTGGAACTGCTGAAGCCGGAAATGATCCTGGCCGAGCGCGGCATCCGTTCGACGGTGATCCTGTTCGGCGGCGCGCGCCTGCCGGAGCCCGGTGGCGAAGCCTGGGCGGCCAAGAACGAGACGCAGAAGAAGAACCTCGAGGAAAACAGCAAATATTACGAGGAGGCGCGCAAATTCGCCCGCCTCTGCTCGCGGCAGTCAGCCACGTCATACTATCGCGAATATGTCGTGGTGACCGGCGGCGGACCCGGCGTGATGGAAGCGGGAAACCGCGGCGCCGACGATGTCGGCGCGCCGTCGATCGGGCTCAACATCGTGCTGCCGCACGAGCAGGCGCCGAACGCCTATGTGACGCCGGAACTGTGCTTCAACTTCCACTATTTCGCCATCCGCAAGATGCACTTCGTCATGCGCGCCAAGGCGGTGGCGGTGTTTCCCGGCGGCTTCGGCACGATGGATGAGTTCTTCGAGACGCTGACGCTGATCCAGACCGGGCGCATGGAGCGCGTGCCGGTGATCCTGTTCGGCAAGTCGTTCTGGAAGCGGGCGATCGATCTCGACTTCCTCGCCGAGCAAGGCACCATCAGCCCCGGTGATCAGGACATCATCGATTTCGTCGACACGGCGGACGAGGCCTGGGGGATTATCAGCAGGTTTTACAAATTAGGGGAATAGGACAGGGAACTGAGGAACTGAGGAATTGAAGAACCGACGAATTGAGGAACAAGGGGATCCGGATCGTTCCTCTGTTCTCCTCAGTTCCTCAATTCCTCTACCCCCGCAACTATTCCCGTCAGGAACGTCGCCAGGTCGTCGGTGACGTAGTCGACGTCGTCCTCCTGCGCGGGGTCGCGTTCCCAGATCTCGGAAAAGGTCGGCTCGAAATTGCGCGGCACCACGAGAACCGTGGTCATGCCCAGCGACTTCGGCACGGCCAGGTTGCGGGCGAGATCCTCGAACATCACCGCATTGTGGCCGGTGACGGCGTGCAGTTCGGCGAACTTCTCATAGGTCTGGCGCGCCGGCTTGGGATTGAGGTCGGCGGCGACGATATCGAAGATGTCGTCGAAATGGTCGAGGATGCCGAGTTGGCGCGCGGTGCGCTCGGCATGCCTGCGGTCGCCATTGGTGAAGATGAACTTGCGGCCGGGAAGCTGGCGGATGGCGGTGCCGAGGACAGGATCGGGCACCAGCCACGAATAGTCGATGTCGTGGACCTTCTCGAGGAAGTCGTCCGGATCGATGCCGTGGCGCGTCATCAGCCCGTTCAGCGTCGTGCCGTATTCGAGATAGAGCTCCTTCTGCAGCTTGCGCGCCTCCTCGCGCGGCAGCGCCAGCAGTTCCCCGACATAGGCGGTCATCTTGACGTCGATCTGCGAGAACAGATTCGAGTGGTGCGGATAGAGCGTGTTGTCGAGGTCGAATACCCAGTCGGTGACATGGGCGAAGCGGGCGGGATCGGGAAGCGTGGTCATGGCTCCTTATGGCATGAAACAGGGATTCTGAAAGGGACTTTATCCACAACTTCCGCGCGTCGCGGGTGGCGGAAATGGCCTCATGATTCAAATTTTAGCCATCCGGGAAAGGTGGCCTTCAGGGCTTGCTGGCACAGAGGCAGTCCTGGGGAGCCCGCGATGAACAGTATTATTCTCAAATCCGCCGCCATCGCTTTCGCCTCCGTCGCCGCCTCTCTCCTGCTGACCCTGATCGTCGTTCCCGCCATGGGGTTCCCGATCACGCGAACGATCTGGCTGACCTCGACGCTCTGTCCACTGGTCCTTGCCTGGGCGGCATGCGCCAGCACGTTCTGGCAGAGCGACAGGCTGAAGAACGCGCATCGCGAACTCGCCCGTGCGCATGCCCAGCTCGCCGCCGCGCACCGCCGCCTGTCGGAGAAGGCGAGCCGCGACGACATGACCGGCATGCTCAACCGGGAAAGCTTCTTTGCCGCGCTGGATGGCTCCAGGCGCAAGTCCGACCGTGGCGCGCTGCTGATCATCGACGCCGACCATTTCAAGACGATCAACGACAATTTCGGCCACCTGACCGGCGACGATGCGCTGCTGCTGATCGCCGGCGCCATCGAGCGCGGCGTGCGCGGCGGCGACGTGCTCGGCCGCATCGGCGGCGAGGAGTTCGGCGCCTTCCTGGTCGGCGCGACCGAAAAGGAGGCCAAGCGCGTTGCCGAGCGCATTCGCCGCGAGGTCGAGCTGATCCGCTTCCGGCCCGTCGATGAGCGGACCATTCCGCTGACCGTCAGCATCGGCGGCACCGTCTGCGACGTGGAAGCCAACGTTTCCGAATTGATGCGCGCCGCCGACCGGCGCCTCTACCAGGCCAAGCATGCGGGCCGCAACCTGACGATCCTCGATACCGACATTTCCGAGGCCGCATGAGCAGGCCGGGCCAGTACACCCGGCCCGTTAAGAATTTTCTAACCCTGTTTGCATCCGGTTGTGCCGCTTGGCCGCCTTTTCACCGCGTCGAGGCCATGCTTGGCACGATACTGGCATGCGTGACGGTGCGTGTGCCGGTCGGGGAACGGCATGCGCGCATCGAAGCCCCTGTCCGAGAGAGCTGTCATGAGTTTCCTCATCAAAAAAATGTCGCGCCGCGCACTCGTGCAGGCGCTGATCGCCCTGCCTGCCCTGTCCTTGTTCCGCAACCTGCCTGATGCCGATGCCGGCCATGCCGGTTCGTCCCGCCCCGACCCGAACGAAATCGTCGAGGTCAATGGCTGGATCCTGAAGCGGAGCGACCTGGCATGATCTTCGACAGCTACGAGGCGTATCGCGCCGCCAATTTCGCGCCGAAGGTCTGCATCCTCGGTTCCGGTCCGGCCGGCACCACGATCGCCAGAAAACTTGGCGCGGCCGGTATCCCGGTCGTGGTGATGGAAGCCGGCTCGCGTGACTTCAGCGACGAGTCGCAGGACTTCTACCGCGGTACCACGGTCGGCGATTTTTATTTCGATCTCGACATCACCCGGCTGCGGCTCATGGGCGGCAGCTCCAATCACTGGGCCGGCTGGTGCCGCGTGCTCGACAAACAGGATTTCGAGCCGAAGGCCTGGGCGCCCGACACAGGCTGGCCGATCCGCCGCGCCGATATCGAGCCCTACCTGCCGGAGGTGCGCGACATCCTCGAGCTTCCCGATTTCCGGCCCGATGTGCCGATCTCGGACGACATCCGCTGGGTGCAGCTGATCAAGAGCCCGGCGGTGCGGTTTGCCGAAAAATTCGCCGACGAACTCGACAAGAGCAAGGACATCGCTGTCGTGCTCAACACCTATGCCACCGAGCTTGCCGGCGACGGCAAGCGGGTGACGGGCGCCAGGCTGTGGTCCAACGGACAGGACGCCGGCTCGTTCAGTGCGGACTATTTCATCGTCTGCACCGGCGGGCTGGAGAATTCGCGGCTGCTTCTGTGGTCGAACCGGCGCTCCAATGGCGGCGTGGTGCCGAACGCCACGGCGCTCGGCCGTTACTGGATGGAGCATCCGACCTTCGAGGGCGGCAATGCCGTCCTGGCCAATTACGGCGCGTTCGAGGTCGATGCGGTCAACGAGGCATTCTTTTCGCCGTCGCTTGCCGCCATGGAGCGGCTGCGGATCATGAATTTCGGCATCAGGCTGATCGAGAAGCCATATCCTGGCGTCAAGAACCTCATCGCCGATCTCGCTTGCACGGCGCCAAACATGGCCGAATGGATGTCTTCCAAGCTCAGCCAGAACCTGCGCTGCGCCGCTCAGCTTTATGTCGCCTGGGAACAGGCGCCGCTGGCTTCGAACCAGATCGAGTTGTCGAAGACCGAGGTCGACCATGCCGGCGTGCCGCGCATCGAACTGCACTGGAAGAAATCGAAACTGGAACAACGCACCCTTCTCGAAGGCCTGAGGCTGTTCGGCACGACGCTTGCCCAGAAAAACCTGGGCCGGGTGCGCATTGCCGACTGGATCTCGAACGGCGAGGATTATCCGACCAACGAAGAGACGGCGGGCCATCATCATATGGGGGGCACGCGCATGGGCACGGATGTCACCAGGAGCGTGGTGGACGCCAATTGCAAGGTGCATGGCATGGACAATCTCTATGTTGGCGGCTCTTCCGTGTTCTGCACGTCGGGCCAAGCCAACCCGACGACGACGATCACCGCGCTCGCCTGCCGGCTGGGCGACCATCTGAGCAAGGTCGTCATGGCCTGAACGACCTCCACGAAGCCGTCGTCCTGCCAAGCCACGACCGGCAGGGCCGGCACCAAGGATGGCGCCGGCAGAGGCTCAAAAGCCGTAGACGGCGATCCGGACCAGCACGGCGGCGGCGGCCAGCGACACCAGCAGGATACCGAGACCGATCGGAGAGCCCCAGCCATACCATTCCATGGCCAGCTTGGCGTATTTGAATTCTTCCTCGTGTGAGAGAGGCGTACGCTGTTGAATCAAACTCATTTTTCATATCCTTGCCCGGGAGCGGCTCTTGCCTTGTCGGGGGCGTAGCCGCATATTGCTATAATGGTCTAAATGTTAGACGGATTGATAGTTAGATGATCGAAGTAAATTCGTCAAGCGGGAATCGAGCCGAACTGACGACAGCCATCGGTCTTGCCATCATGCAGTGGCAGGACGCGACGCAGGCCTATGACGAGGCGGTGGGGATGAGACTCGGCCTCAACATGGCCGAGCGCCATTGTATCGGACTGCTCCACGGCGGCCCGCAATCGGCCGGCGCGATCGCGACCGCGACCGGGTTGACGCCGGCCGCGGTGACCGCGCTGATCGACCGGCTGGAGGCGCGCGGCCTCTTGACGCGCACGCGCAGCCTCGAGGACAGGCGCAAGGTGGTCATCGAGGCAACGGAGTCAACACGGGAGCTGTCGGCACGCTATTACGGCGCCATCGCGCGGGAAGGGGAGAAGCTCATTGCCACGTTCAGTGACGCGGAGCTTGCCACCATTCGGCGCTTCGTCACCGCCGCGCTCGACCTGCAGCGCGACCAGCTCATGCGGCTGAAGGCCGAGGCGCCGCAGCCGCGCTGATCTAGAGGGTCAGACCACCTAGCGTCCTGATCGGCCGAAGCGCCGTTCGAGATAGGCTTGGCCGAATTCCAGCGCGATCGACAGAATCCAGTAAATCATCGAGGCGGTAATCAGCATCTCGATATGGCGGAACTCCGTCTGGCCCATCGTGCGGGCGAGATACATGATCTCCCAGACGCCGACGACGGAGACCAGCGAGGAATCCTTCAGCATGGCGATGAACTGGTTGCCGGTCGGCGGGATGATGACGCGCATGGCCTGCGGCAGGATGACGAGCGCCATGGTTTGGCCGGGGCTTAGGCCGAGCGCCGTGGCGCCTTCGCTTTGACCGCGCGGGATGCTTTCGATGCCGGCGCGGAAGATCTCGGTCATGTAGGCGCCGTAACACAGCGACAGCGCGACGATACCCGCCGGCACCGCGCCGATCACGTAACCGATCTGCGGCAGCCCGAGATAGATGATGTAGATCTGCATCAGCAACGGCAGGCCGCGAAACAACGATGTGTAGAAGGTGGCCAGCCCGTAAACGATGCCGTTCCCGGTCAACTTGGCGATGGCGCCGACCAGTGCGATCAAGGTCGCGATCAGGATCGAGATCGCCGAAATGTAAAGCGTCGTGGTGACGCCCTGGGTGATCAGGAAGCCGACTTTCCTGGCGATGAAGGCGAGGGAGAGGTCGAAGGAATAGAAGAACAGCATCAGCAGCACGAACAGCTCGATCCAGACGCCGACGATCTGCTGGCGTCGGGGCAGGAGCAGAAGCAGCTTGCAATTCACCAGCACCAGCAGCGCGATCAACACGGCCGAGAGGGCTCGCGACAAGGCTGGGTTGGCCTGCAGCCAGTCGGACGCAAGCGGCATCAATGAGCCGATCCAGCTCGACTTGATGCCCATGGCGTAGAGGGCTGCGGCCAGCAGCGCCGGAAAAAGCGCGGCCGCGGCGCGGCGGGCGAGCCCTGGATGGGAGAGCATCAGCCTGCCGATCATGCCGTCACCTTGTCCTTGGCGATGGCGTTGCGTTCCCGCCACCAGTCCTGCGCTTGCAGTTTCCAATAGGTAAGCTGCGCGGCGGCCAGGCCGGCGGCGCCGCCGGCCCAGCTCAGTCCGAAGGGCGCGAACTGCCGGTACCGGTCCGAGGCGCCCAGAATGCCCTCGGCGACAATTTTTCCGGCAATCGCCGTGGTGTTGAGCCCATGGCCGCCGAAAGCGGTGCAGTACCAGACGCCTGGCTGCAGCTCGCCGATCTGGGGCATCAGATGCCGGGCATAGGACATCAGCCCCGACCACGCCAGTTCGGTCTTGAGGCCGGCAAGCTGCGGGTAGGTGCCGACCATCTCGCGGCGCAATTCGCGCGCCAACGCGTCGGCGGAAGCGGCGCGCGTGGTGATGCGCCCGCCCCACAGGAGGCGGCGGCCATTCTCGACCAGGCGATAATAATCGCCGGCCCGCCTGTTGTCGCCGACGGCGTCCGTCGTGGCGACCGCTTGCGCGATGAGGCGGGGGGCCGCCTCGGAAACCATGACATAGGTCGCGATGGGCAGGAACGCCCGGTAGAGCTGGCCGAATACCGGGCCGGTATAGCCGCCGGTCGCGAGCACGATCCGGGGCGCCCGAAGCGTGCCCTGTCTGGTGCGAAGCATCTTTTGCGGCCCCGAGAGGTCGCACTGCACGACTTCGGAGCTTTCATGAATCTCGCCGCCAAGCCGCTCGATCTCGTCGGCAAGGCAACGCAGATAGTTGAGCGGATGGATGTGAAAGGCGTTCGGGTCACGCAGGCCCTGGTGGTAGCGAGCGGACTTCAGCACCGATCGGACGTCTTCTCTCTCGAGATACTGAAGTTCATAGCCGTGGTCGCGGGCCATCTGTTCGGCATAGGCCTTCAGCGCATCGCCGTCGTCGTAGCGCAAGACGCTGAGCAGGCCGGCACGCGGCTGGGCGGCCGATATTGCGAGCGTCTCGATGGTGTCGCGCACGAATTCGACGCCTTCGATCGACAGCCGGTGCAGGTCGCGCGCGGCCTCCCCGCCGACACGTGCGGCGATATTGTCGCCGCCGGTGGCGAAGCCGGGCGTGACGAAACCGCCATTGCGGCCCGAAGCGCCGAAACCGACGAGCTGGGCTTCCAGCACGGCGACATGCAGTCCGGCGCGCGCCAGCTGCAGCGCCGTCGTCAGCCCGGCCAATCCGGCGCCGACGACGGCCACGTCACATTGCGCCTCGCCTTGCAGCGGAGGCCTCGTCTTCCGGTCGGTCAGGGTGCGGGCGTAGTAGGTATCCGGATAGGCCATCGACGACTTTGCGGTGAGGGGCATGTATTTGGTGGGTGATGCCGCCGGCTGCCGAGGGGCAGCCGGCGGAATGACTTTACTTGGCGCTGTAGTCCTTGCCGTACCACTTCGTGGTCAGCGCGGCGAGCGTGCCGTCCGTCTTCATCCCGGTGATGATGCCCGCGACCTTCGCGGTCCACTCCGGATCCTTCTTCTCGGCGATGACGACGAGCGGCTCGCGGAAGGCGTACTCGCCTTCGAGGATCTTCACGGGATAGCCGTTCTTGATGGCGTTCTGCGCCGTCTGCTCCGGTGCGATCACGGCATTCAGGCGCACGCCGTCGCCAAGCCGCAGGTCATCGAAGGGAAGCATGGAATCCGCGTAGGTGCGGACCTCGCCCGGTTCCAGCTTGTATTGGATGGGAGCCAGGCCGGGTGCGTCGATTTCGAGCTTGCGGCGGATGAAATCCTCCGAGGTGGTGGCCGTCTCGACGCCGATGATCTTGCCGTTGAGATCGGCGACCGACTTCGCGCCGCTGTCCTTGTGCAGGACGTAGACATAGGGGCTGTAATAATAGATGCCGACAAAGTCGATCACCTTGGAACGGGCTTTGGTCGGCGTGACCGATCCGACGCCGAGGTCGTAGCGTCCCTGCCAGCGTCCGCCGGTCAGCGTCGCCCAGTCGGGCGTTTCGAACGAGACCTCGACACCGAGCCGCTTGCCGATCTCGCGCGAGACATCGATGTCGAAGCCGGCGAGTTCGTTGCTGTCGTTGAGAAAGCTCTGCGGTGGCCAGGCCGCGTTGGTGGCGATGACCATCGCCTTTTTCGACGTGACGCGGTCCAGGGTTTCCCCGGCCATGGCCGCCGTTGTGATCGCGAATGTCGCGGCGGCAAGAACGGCTAAATCGAGCAGCTTTTTCAAAGTTATCCCTCCCTTGTGGTTGAAACTGATAGGATGCGTAACGTCGGACCTCAGCGCTTTCGGCCACAGGTTCAACGCGGATCGGTTTGTGCCCACCACAGCTGAAGCTCGTTCCCCCTGATGGACCGGCGTTTGTGACCCCAGACAGTCAGGTCGCAAAAAGAAGGGTTCCACCCGGCGAAATGCGGGATAATGGCGATCGCGCAGTCATTGCGTGCCTTGAGACGGCAAAGTGCCGGATATGTTCGCCTTGTTCCGGTCGCTAAGGCCGGTCTTGCGGATTGTCGCGGGGGCGGTTCAGCCGATAGGATCGCGGCGGTTACAGCGCGGATCGAGCGAGAGGATTTGTTTGTGGAATTGACCGAGAAGGATCGTCAGCTGCTCGCGCTGATGCAGAAGAATGCGCGTGAGCCGGTCGCGTCACTGGCACGTCAGCTCGGCGTATCGCGGACAGCGCTGCAGGAGCGGATCCAGAAGCTGGAGGCCGGCGGCATTATCGAAGGCTATAGCGTGCGGCTGACCAAGGAGGTGGCCCAGAACGCCGTCCACTGTTTCACGCTCGCCGCCCTGAACAACAAGAGCTATCCGGACGTCTCCAGAAAGATCAAGGCGATGCCTTCGATCCAGGCGGTCTACGCCATCACCGGCGAGTGGGACCTGATCATCCACCTTGCCGCCGAGACGCTCGAGAAGCTGAACCGGGAGGTGAATGCCGTGAATGAAATCAGCGGCGTCGTCAAAACCGCTTCCCATGTGGTGATGGAGACGAAGTTCAACCGGACCATCTACGCCTTGTAGGAGATGGCGGGATGTCCGGCGGCGGGCATCACCGTCTCGAGGTCGAAAGGCACATGGTGGGCATCGTTGCTCCCGACCGTGAACAAATGAGACTATTTCGGTTGGACCCCATAGGCGACAAGAAACGCCTCGACCGAGGCATCCGCGTGCCGTTCAAGTTCGGCTTTGGAACGCGGGTTGCTCCCCGTGAACATGGCTTCATTCATGGGGATCCAAAGGATCATCCCAAAAAGATGGCTGGCCGCCAGACGGGGATCACTGGTTTGCATCAGCCCCCGATCGGTGAGCTTTTGAAAGCAGGACGCCGTCGAGGCAAGCATGCGCTCAAAGCCTTTTTCGTACCAGCCGCGGCCAAGCTGCGGCATTCGATCCGCGTTGGCGATGATCAGGCGGCGCAGCTTCAACAACTCGTCGTCCATGAGCATCGTTATCAAGCGCCGAGCAAGCTGCTGCAGGCCGCCCTCCATGAATTTCGCCTCGGAAAGCAGTGTCGTCACGGACTCGATGATGTCGTTGACCTGGCCAGCGGTTGACAGAACGACTTCACCGAAAAGCGTCTCCTTGTCGGTGAAATGCTTGTACACGGTCTGCTTGGAAGCTCCCGCCCTGGTGGCGATTTCCTCCATGCTGGTTCCATCATAGCCCTTGGCGATGAACGCCGCCGTGGCCGCCTGGATGATTTCACGATCCTTGCGTGCCGATCTGGTCTCCCCCTTGATTTCCATGGCGCCCCTTTGACCAGTACTAGACGGTACCGTTCTCTCGTGATAGTCGTCAAACGGTACTGGACTGACTAGTACCTGTCAACGAAGGCGAGGCTTTAGACCGATGACCAAGATGATCTTCATAAATCTGCCGGTGCGCGATCTGCAGGCAGCCACCAATTTTTATCTCGCGATCGGGGGCACGCTCAATCCGCAGTTCTCGAGCGACCAGGCCAGCTCGATCATGTTCTCGGACTCCATTGGCGTCATGTTGCTTTCGCTTCAGTACTACAGCCAGTTCACCGCGCGGCAGATCGGCGACCCCAGGCGTGAAAGCCAGATGCTGATCGCGCTCACCGCCGACAGCAAGGACGACGTCAACGCCATGATCGAGAAGGGCGTGGCGGCAGGCGGACGCGCTGATCCCAATCCAGCGCAGGATCTCGGCTTCATGTTCAACCGCCACATCGAAGACCCCGACGGCAACGTCTGGGAGTTCATGTGGATGAACCCCGCCGCCCTGCAATAGCCTGCCGGGATCAAAGCGTCTGAAGCGCGTCGCGTCGAAACGGAGTCATGCGACGCGCTTTAGGTCTTTGTTTTTATGTCGTATTCCCAAAACCGAAACGGACTAGACCGTCGCCGGGTCGAGCGCCGGCTGGCTCTTGCGGCGTGCGACGATCGCCTCGAAATCCGCGCTCTGGAAGGCGTCGCGCAAGGCGTCGAAGGACGGCAGCACGAAATAGGCGCGCTGGAACTTGTCGATCTCGTAGCCGGTGCGCATCACCGTTTCCAGGTCGAACGGCACATGATGGGCGTCCTTGCCCTCCACCGCGAATTGCAATTCGGTGAACGACGACATCAGCCCGGCGCCGAAGGCTTTCAGCGGCTGGCCGGCTTCCCGCATCAGGCCATACTCGGCCGTGTACCAGTAGAGCCGGGTGATCATCTCGTCGCCGCCGAGCGCGATGATGTCGCCGGCCTTCCTGCCATACATCTGCATGAAATCGGCGAACACCGGCTGCGACAGCACCGGCACATGGCCGAAGAAGTCATGGAACATGTCCGGCTCGACGATGTAATCGAGTTCCTGCCTGGTGCGCAGCCAGTTGGTGACCGGGAAGCGGCGATTGGCGAGGTGATCGAAGAACGGGGCCGCCGGAATGAGGCCGGGCACGGCGACGATCTCCCAGCCGGTCAGCTTGCGCAGCCTGGCGCTGACGTCGGCGAAATCGGGAATGGCGTCGAGCAGGCCGAGCTTCTCCACGCCGTCGAGATAGGAATGGTGGGCGAGCTTGCGCGTCAGCCTGGTCTGGCGGTCGCACAGCGTGCGCCACACCGCCTGCTCCTCGGCGCTGTAGTCATAGCCCTGTGCCACGGTGAAATCGGCGCGGCAGACTGAATAGTCGCCGCGCAATCCTTGCGCCGCGCAGTCGCGGGCATATTCGGCAACGCTCATCGTCGTCATATGTCTTCTCCCTCGCAAAGCATCGATGGCTGCGGTGCCGAAAGTGTAGCCCGACTTACCGAGGCAAATTGGTTTTGATCGTAGATCGAGCGGCATATTCGAGATAACATTCACTCAAAATCGACACAAGGAGAGTGAAAATGCCTCAGTTCGATGATTTCGAGATCAGGATGCTCGATGTCCTGCAACGCGACGGGCGCAAACCTGTCTCGGAGCTGGCGCAGGAGATCGGCCTCTCCACCACGCCCTGCGCGCGGCGCTTCGAAGCGCTGCAGGAAGCCGGCATCATCAAGGGATTTGCCGCCGTGATCAGCCGCCGCGCGGTCGGCCTGATGGTCGAGGTGTTCATCCAGGTGCGCCTCGTCAGCCACAGCGACGGCTCTCCCGAAAGCTTCATTGCCGCCGTGCAGCGCATGGACGAGGTGTCGTCGTGCTGGACGATGACCGGCGACCACGATTTTCTGCTGCATGTCATGGTGCCGTCGGTCGACGAGCTCAACGCCTTCGTCATGCATCGGCTGATGCGGCTCGAGGGCGTGCGCGACGTCCACACCCAGCTGGTGCTGCAGAACATCAAGGGACCCGGCCACGTGCCGCTCGCGCATCTCAGGCGCTGACAGCGCTCACTCTTTTCTGCGGAAAAGCTGCGAGCAAACTGCTGAAACGGGCCAACCGGGCGGCACGATCGCCGGCCAGCATGCGGACCAACGTCCTGGAGGTCCGCTATGAAAATCGTCCTGATCAATCCGCCGCACACCGCCATCGGCAGCCGCGTGCCCGACGATCACCTGCCGCCACTCGGCCTGCTGGCCATCGGCGGCCCGCTGGTCGACGCCGGCCACGACGTGCGGCTCGTCGATGCCGAGTTCGGGCCGATGCCGCTCGCCTCGGTCGTTGCGGAAGCCCTGAAGGACTGTCCCGGCTTCGTCCTGATCGGTCATTCCGGGTCCACTTCGGCGCATCCGGCCGCCTTGTTGATCGCCGCGATGATCAAGGCGCGCGAACCTGCGACGATCGTCATCTATGGTGGCGTCTTCCCGACCTATCACTGGCGCGACATCCTGACTGAGACCGACGTCTTCGACTTCATCGTGCGCGGCGAGGGCGAGGCGACCGTGGTGGCGCTGGTCGAGGCGGTGGAAATGCGCCAGCCGCCGGCAAGCGTCGCCGGCATCGCCTATCGCGACGATCTGCGCCGGCCCTTCGCCACCCAGGCGGCGATGACCATCGCCGACCTCGACGCCTACCGCGTCGGCTGGGAACTGATTGACGTCAGCAGATACAGTTACTGGGGCGGCAAGCGCGCGGTGGTCATGCAGTTTTCGCGCGGCTGCCCGCATCTGTGCAATTATTGCGGCCAGCGCGGCTTCTGGACCCGTTGGCGGCATCGCGATCCCAAGAAATTCGCGCAGGAGATCGCCTGGCTGCACCGCGAGCACGGCGTCGAGCTGATCAACCTCGCCGACGAGAACCCGACCGTCTCGAAGAAGGCCTGGCGCGCTTTCCTGGATGCGATGATCGCCGAGAACGTGCCGGTGCTGATCGTCGGCTCGACACGCGCCGACGATATCGTGCGCGACGCCGACATGCTGCACCTCTACCGCAAGGCCGGTGTTATCCGCTGGCTGCTCGGCATGGAAAACACCGACGAGCAGACGCTGCGACTGATCCGCAAGGGCGGCAGCACCTCGTCCGACCGCGAGGCGATACGGCTGCTGCGAAAGCACGGCATCCTGTCGATGGCGACCTGGGTGGCCGGTTTCGAGGATGAAGGTTTTCGTGATCTCTGGCGTGGTTTCCGCCAGCTCATCGCCTATGACCCGGACCAGATCCAGGCGCTCTATGTGACGCCGCATCGGTGGACGCCGTTCTTCCGCATCGCGCGGGATCGCAGGGTCATCCAGAAGGACGCCCGCCTGTGGGACTACAAGCACCAGGTGCTGCAGATGACGCGGCTCAAGCCATGGATGCTGTTCTTCTCGGTCAAGCTGATCGAACTCGCCGTGCAGTCGCGGCCGAAGGCGCTGGCGCGCATCCTGTTCCACCCGGATCCCGAGCAGCGGCATTCGATGCGCTGGTACACCAAAATGGGCCGCCGCGTCTGGTTCCGCGAGGTGTGGGGTTTCCTGGTGACCGACAACCGGGTGAAAGGCGGCCCGACGCTCGCCGAATTCTGGGGCGCGCCGCAGGATGCGGAGGAAGAGTCGATGACCTTTCAGCGCCCGGCGAAGAGACCAGTAACGGCGCCTGCCGCCGAGCAGCATGCCTTTGGCGTCTCACCGCCGCCGGCCTGACCCGTCTCGCCCTGGCCGCCAGCGGACCTCGCGCTAATTTCTGGCGATCGGACGATGGTGACCAGCAGGAGGAAGCGATGAAACTTGTCACGCATAAGAAGATGAAAGGTGGCCGGCCTATGCCTTGGGGGAAAGGCACCGTCGTGACCGGAGCCAAGGGGTATGTCTTCCTTGCCGGCAATACAGGCACGGCCGAGAATTATGACCCGTCGAGCGGCAAGGGGGGCGCCGTCGGCGACGCGGCGACGCAATGGCGTTCCATTCTGACGAACATCAAATCGGATCTGGAGGAGCTCGGCAGCTCGCTCGAATATCTCGTCAAGATCACCCAGTACGTCAAAGGGCCGTTTCCCGACGGAGGCGCACTGAGCTCCCCAAATTTCCGGCTGGACGTGATGGACGAATTCTTCGCCGAGCACTGCCCGAAGCACTGCAGCTACAACAATCCGCCGCCCTCGGAAGTGATCGGGGTCGCCGCGCTCGCGCAATCCGATCTCGTCATCGAGATCGTGGCCGTCGCCGCTCTGCCGGACTGAGGATGCCGGGCTCCGAAGCGCAAAATGTCAAGGCACGATCAGTGTACCGGCGCCGTGTTCGGTGAAGAGTTCGAGCAGCACCGAATGCGGCGTCTTGCCATTGAGGATGACGACGCCCTCGACGCCGCGCTCGATCGCCTCGATGCAGGTCTCGACCTTGGGGATCATGCCGCCCGAGACCGTGCCGTCCTTGATCAGCGCCTTCGCCTCGGTGACCGTCAGCTCGTCGATCAGCTTCTTGTTCTTGTCGAGCACGCCCGGCACGTCGGTGAGGAACAGCAGGCGCGAGGCCTTGCAGGCGCCGGCGATGGCGCCGGCGAAAGTGTCGGCGTTGATGTTGTAGGTGTGACCGTCGCGGCCGGGCGCCACCGGCGCCAGAACAGGGATCATTTCGGAGCGGGCCAGCAGGTCGAGCAGCGTGCGGTCGACCTCGACCGGCTCGCCGACGAAACCGAGATCGAGCACGCGCTCGATGTTGGAATCGGGGTCGATCATGGTCTTGCGCGCCTTTTCGGCGAACACCATGTTGCCGTCCTTGCCGCACAGGCCGATCGCCCATTCGCCCTCGGCGTTGATCAGTGCGACGATCTCCTTGTTGATCGACCCGGCCAGCACCATCTCGACGATCTCGACCGTCTTCTGGTCGGTGACGCGCAGGCCGCCCTCGAACTTGGATTCGATCCCCATCTTGTTCAGCATGGCGCCGATCTGCGGGCCGCCGCCATGGACGACGATCGGATTGACGCCGGACTGCTTCAACAGCGCGATGTCGCGGGCGAAGGCCTTGCCGAGCTCGATGTCGCCCATGGCATGGCCGCCATATTTCACCACGACCGTCTTGTGCTCGTAGCGCTGCATATAGGGCAGCGCGCGCGACAAGAGTGCGGCCTGCATTTCGGCGGTGGCGGCGACGTCCGTCATCGGCGTGGTTCCCTGGCTTTTGGTTTTATGCATGCCGTTGTCCCCAAACCGCTGGGCACTTTTGGGCGACATGCATCAGGTAAGGACGGCGGCGTCTTAGCGGGAATTGACGCGAGCCGCAAATGGCATTGCTGTCATATTCGAGCCGTTCACGGTGTCGTCATTGTGACGGCACCATCAGCGGCGCCCGCCGCTTCAGCCAGCCCGAGATCTTCTCCATCTGCGCGGCGAGCGACAAAAGCGTTTCCTCGTCGCCCGGGCGGCCGGCGGCCTGGATGCCGAGCGGCAGGCCGGCGTCCGTGACATGGACCGGTAGCGCAATCGACGGCTGGCCGCTGACATTGTGGATTGCGGGCCAGTGCGTGAACCAGAGGCTCTTGTCCATCAACTGGCCGAACAGTGGTTTGATCCTGAGCAGCGCCGTGAGATGCAGCTTGTCGACCAGGGTTTCGATCAACTCGTCGGCGCCTTTGGGATCCATGGCGCCGCAGGCAAGCGGCGGGTGCGCGATGACGGGCATCAGCACCGCATCATAGCGCGCAGTGTCCTCGATCAGGCGGCGCGAGGCGGCATGCAGCCGCTGCAGGCCGGCATAGACCTCGCCGGCCGAGACCATTTCGCCCAACCGGCCGAGCACCCGCGTGGCGCGCTCGATGTCGCCCGTCACGGAGCGGCCGACGCGCAGCGCATCACCCCGCAACGAGCCGGCAACGGCGGAGGCGACCGTCGTGCAGAAATCGGCGAAGAAATCGCGGCCGATGAAGGGCAGCTCGATGTCCTCGACGGTATTGCCGCCCTCACGGGCGAGCGCCACGGCAATGTCGAGCGCCTTGAGCGTCTCGGCCGAAATCGGCAGGCCGAGCGGCGACTTGCGGTAGACGGCCAGCTTGAGCTTGCCGGGATCGCGCGCGGCAGCGGCCGCGAACGGACCCTTTGGCGGCCGCGCGGCATAAGGCGCCAGCGCATCTGGACCATGGGTGAGGTCGAGCAGCAGCGCGCAGTCGCGCACCGAGCGGGTGACGGCGTGATCGACGACCATGCCGTACCAGCTTTCACTTACCAGCGGCGACAGCGGGACACGGCCGCGCGAGGTCTTGAGACCGACAAGGCCGCTGCAGGCCGAAGGCACGCGGATCGAGCCGCCGCCATCCGACGCATGCGCCGCCGGCACGACGCCGGCGGCGACCAGGGCTGCCGAACCGCCCGATGAGCCGCCGGTGGTGTGGCCGGTATTCCAGGGATTGCGGGTGATGCCGAAGGCTTTGGATTCCGTCATCAGCCGCAGCCCGTGCTCGGGCGAGGTCGAGGTGACGATCGGGATCAGCCCGGCGGCGAGATAGCGGTCGGTCATCACCGAATTGAAATCGGGCACCCATGCGGGAATGCGGCTGCCGCCATGCGAGGGCACGCCCTTGGCGGCGATGCCGAGATCCTTGATGGCAAAGGGGACGCCGGCCAGCGGCAAGGAGCGGTCGATGCTCTTCGCCCGCGCCCGCGCGGCGTCATAGAGCGTTTCGGCCGTGGCATTGATTTCGGGGCGAGTGGCCTCGGCGCGGGCGATTGCCGCTTCGGTCAATTCGATCGCCGACACGTCGCCCTTGCGCACCAGAGCGGCGAGGCCGGTCGCGTCTTCTTCCCAAAGGATTCGTTCGACCGACATGCGCGCTCCCCCGTTGCCGCCAAGCTAGTCAGCAGCGATTCCGTTGGCAATCCAGGCCAATAATGTCTCAGTTTGGAATTTGAGCGGCGAGTTTTTGTAAGACGCCTATCTCATGGAGTTGGAGGGGGAGCAACCGCCCCCGGAACAATGTCGGTATTCTGGGCAACCTTTATCCGCCAGCCCGACGGTTCTTCCTTCACAACAACCAGAAGCAGAATGCCTTTTCGCGTTCCAGCGGATGAGCCGTCCGGAGCGGATGCACCAGTCAGGATCCATGTATAATGCACCGATGCAATGCCGGAAGATAATTCAACAACTGACGAGACGGCACCTTCTAACCGGCTGTCGCGAAACATGGTTTCATGAGTTGCGCGGTGCGCCCTTTCGATCTCGGTGTGGTTCTTCCACCACATGCCCACGACATTGACAAAATTAGCGTCGTCGGCGAACAGCGCCGCGAAGTCGTCCATGTCATGTCTATTCCAAGCATCGGCAAAGGCAGTCGCGACATCCTCAGGTTTGGCGACTACCAATCTCATGCCAAATCTCCCTTGCTTTCCGCTAAAGTGTAGCATGTCGGGGTCATCGCCTCAAATGCGATTGCCAATCTTTGAATTCAAACTGGGACACAGCCTCGAGGCAGGTGTGCGGACGCCGGAACTTTAGGCGCGCGGAATATTTCCGCGTTGCAAATACATCGCAATTGCCTAATTTGGACCCGCATGACGCCGCAGGACATCACCAAGCTGATCGTTCGGACTTCGATGAAGGATCGGGCTGCGTTCGACCTGCTGTACCGGCAGACCAGTGCGAAACTTTTCGGCGTGTGCCTTCGTGTATTGAACGACCGGGGAGACGCGGAAGAGGCGTTGCAGGAAGTCTTCGTCAAGATATGGACGAAGGCGGATCGTTTTGCCGTCTCCGATCTGAGCCCGATCTCCTGGCTGGTGGCGATCGCGCGCAACCATGCGATCGATCGCATCCGAGCGCGGCGCAAGCCTGCAGTCGATATCGATACCGCGCTCGACGTGGCCGATCCGGCGCCGGGACCAGAAGCGATGGCGGTGGCGGGCGATGAGACCGAACGCATCCACCACTGTCTCGATGAACTGGAAAAGGACCGGGCGGCGGCCGTCCGCGGCGCTTATCTCAAGGGCGAAAGCTATGCCGAACTGGCGGAACGTCACGGCGTGCCGTTGAACACGATGCGTACCTGGCTGCGCCGCAGCCTGATGAAACTCAGGGAATGCCTGGAAAGATGACGCTGGCAGAGGACAATGGACCGGAACGTGGAGGCGACGACCTGTTCGCCGCCGAATACGTTCTTGGTGTTCTGCCGGCGGAAGAGCGGCAGATCGCATCCAGGCGCATCGACAGCGAGACAGAGTTCGCGCGGCTCGTCGATGGTTGGGAAGTTCACCTCTCGCCGTTGGGCGCGGGCTATCCGGAGATCGAACCGCCGGCTTCGGTGAAGCCGGCGATCGACCGCCGGCTGTTTTCATCCACCGCCGCCGCGCCCGCCGAACCGCGCGCCGGCCTGTGGTCCAGCCTCGCCTTCTGGCGTGGTCTCGCCGTGGCGGCTGTTGCCGCGCTGGCGCTCTATGTCGCCGTTCCCTATGTCAATCGGCCGGCCGAACAGCCGCAGGCGCGACTAGTCGCCTCGCTGGCCGCCGACGGCAGCGACGTCAAATATCTCGCCGTCTATGATTCCGAACGGCATGAAGTCAGCCTTTCGCATGTTTCCGGCGCGCTCGCCTCCGGCAAGGACTTCGAACTGTGGATGATCGAGGGCAAGAACGCGCCGGTCTCGATGGGCGTCATCCCGGCCGGTGCGACGGCGCACATTGGGGTCTCGCCCGCCACGCAGCAGAAACTCGCGCAGGGCGCCGTGCTGGCCGTCAGCCTCGAGCCTGCCGGAGGCTCGCCGACCGGCCAGCCGACCGGCCCCGTTGTTGCCGCGGGCGATCTGAAGGGCATCTGATCGACCCTCCGGATGGTGACAAGATAGAAATTACCCAGTCTATCTTCCATCACATATGTCTAATAGGCCCGTAAGCCGGCAAACCGTCGTGCTCGAAAATTTTTCCGCAATGCAAATAAATCTAAAACCAGGAAATAGTCTGAAACTCACGCATCTGTGTTCCGTATCTCCTCGCGTCCCCAAAAATGGGAAGAGAAACCCGAGGAGTCCAGATATCATGCGTAGATTCGCCACCCTTTTGCTCGCCGGTACGATCGCTGTCTCCGCGCTTGCCACGGCTGCTTATGCTGAAAACCCGATGGTCGGCGGCGCCGCCATGTTTGCCAACAAGACCATCGTCGACAACGCCGTCAATTCCAAGGATCACACGACGCTGGTCGCCGCCGTCAAGGCCGCCGGCCTGGTCGAGACGCTGCAGGGAGTCGGCCCGTTCACCGTCTTCGCGCCGACCAACGAAGCCTTCGCGGCACTGCCGGCCGGCACGGTCGACACGCTGCTCAAGCCCGAGAACAAGGACAAGCTGACCAAGATCCTGGCCTGCCACGTCATCGGCGCCAAGGCGATGGGGGCGGATGTGGCCGCGATGGCCAAGGCCGACGGCGGGACGCATAAGGTCAAGACGGTCGGCGGCTGCGAGCTGTCGCTCAAGGCCGATGGCGGCAAGGTCACCGTCACCGACGAGAACGGCAATGTCGCTAATGTGACGATCGCCGATGTCGAACAATCCAACGGCGTCATTCATGTCATCGACAAGGTTCTGCTCCCGAAAATGTGATGGGACCGAAAATGTAACAAGGCGCTTGCCGCGGACGAAACAGCAGGCAAGAGCTCTCTGTCGATCGCGTCGTCTCGCTCCCGTGATCCGCAATCGGCACGCCTGCTCCGCGCCGTTCCACGGTCAGCCGTGAACGGCGCGGAGTGTCGTTTGAGGGCAACCGTCACCGGCTTTTGACTTTTGCGTGGCGGGTATAGTTTGGCAAAACGGACGACAGGAGGAACTGGTCATGAACCGTCGCGACTTTCTTTTGAGCGGTGCCGCCGCGATCGGCGTTGTCGGTGCCGCGGCGACGGTGCTTCGCATGGGCAGCCCGCAGGCCGCCCAGGCCGCCGAGAAATTCGAGATCACCAAGACCGACGACGAATGGAAGGCCATCCTGTCGCCGGCCGCCTTCGACGTGCTGCGCAAGGAGGGCACCGAGTATCCAGGCACCAGCCCGCTGCTCAACGAACACCGCAAGGGCATCTTCGCCTGCGCCGGCTGCGACCTGCCGGTCTATCCCTCGGAGACGAAATTCGATTCCGGCACCGGCTGGCCGAGCTTCTGGCAAGAGATCGCGAATGGCATCGGCAAGACCGAGGACCGGTCGCTGGGCATGACCCGCACCGAAGTGCATTGCCGCCGCTGCGGCGGCCATCTCGGCCACGTCTTCGACGATGGCCCGGCGCCGACCGGCCTGCGCCACTGCATCAACGGCGTCGCGCTGACCTTCAAGCCCGCCACCGCCTGACGCTAGAGCAGTTCAGCGATTGGTAGAATCGCTGAACTGCTCTAACTATTTGTTTTTACGCAATTCCGGACGGAAAACCGCTACACACTTTTCCTGGAATTGCTCTAGCAAGGGCAATAAAAAACTCCGGGCTTTGCGGCCCGGAGTTTTTTGCGCTGTCAGCGTTTCAGGCGTGGACTGGAGGAGCTTCCTGAAACCGCTGCCGCGTATGGTTCTTTTGTTTCAGTGCCCGCCGCCTCCGCCACCACCGGGCGCGGCCGGCTTCCTGATCAGCATGGTGAACAGGCCAAGCGTCGCGAACAGCACCGTGAGCATGTAGAACACGTCCATGAAAGACAGCAGCGCCGCCTGTTGATGGACCATGCCCGACAATTTGGAGATCGCCGCACTGGTGGCGTCCAGGCCTGATGTCTGCTCGAAGTTGAGCGTCATGTTCTGCAGCTTCTGCTGGGCCGCCGCGCTGCCCCACTGCACGTGCTCGCCGAGCCTTGCGTAGTGGAAGGCATTGCGGTCGATCAGCACGGTGTTGATGAGGGCAAGGCCGACCGCACCACCGAGATTGCGGGTGAGGTTGAACAGGCCGGATGCATTCTTCAACCGGTCCGGCGGCAAGGTGCCGAGCGCGATGTTGTTGATCGGCACCATGCACAGCATCATCGAACAGCCGCGCAGGATCTGCGGGATGAGCAACTCATAAAAATCCCAGTCGGCGGTCAGGTGGGTCATCCACCATGTGCCGGTAGCGAAGCCGAAGAAGCCGATCATCATCATCAGCCGCAAATCCATCTTGCTCGACAGGATGCCGGAGATGGGCGCGGTGAAGAACATGGCCAGGCCGCTGACGAACAGCGCTTCGCCGATCATCATCGAATCGTAGCCGCGGATGCGCCCCAGGAAGACCGGATAGAGATAGGTCAGGCCATAGAGGCCGATGCCGATGACGAAGGAAAACAGCGAGCCGAAGGCGAAATTGATGTTGCTGAACGCCTTGAGGTCGACGATCGGTTCCTCGGCGGTGAAGACACGCCAGAAGAAGATCACCGCGCCGATGGTCATGATGATGGCGCAGATGAACACGGCCTGGTCTTGCAGCCAGTCGTTGTTCGGACCCTCTTCCAGCACGTACTCCATGCAGCCGAGGAAGGCGGCCATGCCGGCGAGGCCCCACCAGTCGAACTTCGAGAACAACTTGAGATTGGGCTTGTCGAAATCGATCAGCGACCAGGCCACGGTCGCCACCAGAATGCCGGGCACGACATTGACCAGGAACAGCCAGTGCCATGAAAAGGCGTGGCTGATATAGCCGCCGACGGTCGGGCCGATGGTCGGCGCCAGCGTCGCCACCAAGCCGATCATCGGCGAGACGATGGCGCGGCGCGACGGCGGGAAGATGGTGAAGGCGGCAGCGAAGACGCTCGGGATCATGCCGCCGCCGATGAAGCCCTGCACGGCGCGGTAGACGATCATCTGGTCGATGTTGGTGGCGGTCGCGGCCAGCGCGCTGGCCGCGGTGAAGCCCGCGGCCGCGACGGTGAACAGCACGCGCGTCGACAGCATCCGGCTGAGGAAGCCCGACAGCGGGATCATGACCACCTCGGCGATCAGATAGGCTGTCTGCACCCACGGGATCTCGTCGGAACTGGCGCTGAGGCCGGCCTGGATTTCGGCCAGCGAGGCCGAGACGATCTGGATGTCCAGGATCGCCATGAACATGCCGAACACCATCGCCAGGAAGGCAATGACGCGTCGCGTCGAAATCGTGTCGGGAACCGCCGGCATGGCCGGTGGCGATCCTGCGGTGATGGTTGCGGTTGCCATGTCCTAAGCCTCCTTGAGGCAGGCCGGGCGGCCAGGTGCTTCAATCAGCCACCAAGCCGCCCTCCGAAAAGCGATTAGTTACTGGTCGCGGCAGGCGCCGTGCGGCTGTCGACGGCGACGACGACGCTCAAGCCCGCGCGCAGCTTGCCGGTTTTCAGCGCATCGGCCGGCACGTCGATGCGGACCGGCACGCGCTGCACCACCTTGGTGAAGTTGCCGGTGGCGTTTTCCGGCGGCAGCAGCGAGAACACCGCGCCCGACGCCGGCGCCAGCGAGGAGACGGTTCCCTGGATGGGGTGGCCGTCGATGGCGTCCACCGAGATGTTGACCTTTTCGCCGGGAACCAGCCGGGCAAGCTGCGTCTCCTTGAAGTTGGCGACGATGTAGAGCTTGTCCATCGGCACGACCACGGCGAGCTTCTGGCCGGGGCTGACCAGATCGCCCTGTTCGACGGAGCGGTTGCCGACGACGCCGTCATACGGCGCCTTGAGCACGGTGAAAGAGAGATCGCGCGCGGCCTTGTCGCGGCCGAGCTGCAAGGAGGCAAGCGTGCTCGCCGATTCGGCACGCTGTGCCTCGAGCACGCCGATATTGGCCTGCGCAGCGGCGATCTGCGCGTCGGCGCCGACGAGAGCGGCCTTGGCCTGGTCGAGCGCGGTCTGGGCGTCGTCCAGCTGTGCCTGCGTGCCGACATGCGTCTTGACCAGTTGCGCGGCGCGCTGCTGGGCGCGGCCGGCATTGTCGGCGGCGGCCTGGTCGGCGACCTTCTGCGCCTGCGCCTGCTGCAGGGAGGCCTGCGCGGCCTTGGTCTGCGCGTCGATGCGGTCGAGCGTCTTGGCCAGCGTGGCGATCTGCGCCTCGGCCTGGGCAACGGCGATCTTGTAGTCGCCGGCATCGATCGTCAGCAGCGGATCGCCGGCCTTGACCTGCTGGTTCTCGCTGACCAGGAGCTGATCGACATAGCCGGAAATTTTTGGCGAGACGAACGCCATGTCGGCCTGGACATAAGCATCGTCCGTGGAGATCATGAAGCGGCCCGTGGTCCAGTAATCATAGCCGTACCAGGCGCCGCCGCTCAAAAGGGCAAGGCCGATGATCGGCAGCAGGAAAGAGCGCACCGAGCGCTTCTTCTTGGCCGGAGCTTCAGTATCCGGCGGCGGTGCGACGACTGGCTGGACATGCACATCGGGCGCTTCCGTCGCCGGGGCAACCTTGGCGTTGGGGAAAGGGCGGACTTCGGCGGTGACGGACGTATTCGAGGACATGACATCTCTCTAAAGTTATAATACTGAACCGTTCGGTTCGATCTGGGCGTTGACATAGCGCGTAAAGAGGACCATATCAAGGGGCAATCGAACCGGTTGGTTCGAATTATTTTCGGGGTGTGATTTTTATGGTTGAGACTGTGCGCAACGCCGAAGCCGACCAGTGCGAGGATCTGCTCGATGGTCTGCGCCGTGGCCGCCCGGCAGCCGGACAGGATCCGGTCAAGCGCAGCCAGATCATCGACGGTGCCCGCCGCGTCTTCATCGAAAAGGGCTTCGAGGCCGCCTCGATGAACGACATCACGCGCGAGGCCGGTGTCTCCAAGGGCACCATCTATGTCTACTTCGCCAACAAGGAAGAGTT
Organism: Mesorhizobium sp. M8A.F.Ca.ET.202.01.1.1; assembly: GCF_004791595.1. Classification (NCBI taxonomy): domain Bacteria; kingdom Pseudomonadati; phylum Pseudomonadota; class Alphaproteobacteria; order Hyphomicrobiales; family Phyllobacteriaceae; genus Mesorhizobium; species Mesorhizobium sp. M8A.F.Ca.ET.202.01.1.1. Next base: position 47,617 of record NZ_SRUN01000018.1, read on the forward strand.
GTTCGAGGCGCTGATCGAGGAAGAGCGCGGCACCATCTTCAAGAACATGTACGACATGCTCGACCGCGCCGACGATTTGCGCCAGACGCTGGTCAAGTTCGGCAAGGTCCTGTCGATGAAGATCACCTCGGCCAGGGTCATCCAGGCGCAGCGCACGGTCATCGGCGCCTCCGACAGGATACCCGACATGGGCGCGCGTTTTTACGAACGCGGGCCCAAGCGCGGCCATGACAAGGTGGTGGTCTTCCTCAACGCCGCCGTCGAGCGCGGCCTGCTCGAGATCGACGATGTCGACCTCGCCGCCTATCAGTTCACCGAACTGTGCCTGGCCGGTCTTTTCCGGCAGTGCATCTTCGCCTACCGCACCAAGGCACCGACCCAGGACGAGATCGATCACATTGTCCGGTCGGGCGTCGGCATGTTCCTCAAGGCCTACGGCACCGAAAGGCTGGCAGAGGAAGAAAACAGCTCACACTCGCCCTGACAGGAATCTCCGAAACGGCCGTCCAGTGGCCGATTTTTTGCGGAGGGCGGCTTGACCTCAAGGCGCGGAGCGTCAACGTCTGGATCTGGGTAGAACCGATCATTCGGCGGAATGGTTCTCGTTCGCGAGCGTGAAGGCAGATCGGGATGGGCGTTCCGAAGCTCCAGAATCAGATGCGACGCATCGTGGCGGACTTCAACGCCGGTCGCCACGAGCAGGCACGGCTGCTTTGCGGGGAGGCTCTTCGCGAGGCGGCTGACGACCCTGCCCTCAACCACCTTATGGCTGCCGTTCTTTTCGCCAAGGGAGAGATATCGGAAGCCCGCGCCCATATCCAGGCAAGTCTGGCGATCCGGGCTGACAACGCATCCGCCCAATTGCTCGCCGGCCGCTTGGCGCGGGCGGTACGGGATTTTGACCAAGCACTGTTCCATCTCGCGCGCGCGGCGGAATTGGCGCCTGGCGCCGCTGTGCTCATCGAGCAGGGGCGCACGCTCGACGAGGCAGGCGACCGGGCCCATGCGCTCGAGGTATGGCGACAGCTGACACTTGCCGATCCCTTTTCGGCGGAGGCGGCAGCACGCCTGGGCCGCATGCTGTTCGAGGACGGAATGCCCGCCGATGCGGCACCCTTGCTGGAGCGGGCCGTAAAGGGAAGCGCGCCCGCATCGGCATGGTTCGACCTCGCCCTTGTCAGGCAGGATCTGCATGATCATGTGGGGGCAGCGGCCGCCTATCGCAAAGCGCTGGAGATACGCCCCGACGACGCCGAGGCGGCGGTCAATCTGGGGGTAGCACTTCAGGAAGCGGGCGATATGGACGCCGCGATCGAGGCCTATCGAACGGCCTACGGGCAGCGCGCCACAACCTTTGGCACCATCGCGATGGCCCTGACGTCAGCGCCGCACGGCAAGCTTTGGATCGATCGCGAAACGTTGAAGGGCTTGCTTGGTAAAAACAAAAATTAGGTCGGGTCGCATTTGGAGCGGCGGCACTCGGATCGGAGCTCTAGCGGGCGCGTTTCACGCGAAACTGCTTACGGTAGACGCCGGGTTCGGCAAGAACATCGGCGACGGTTTTTTCATAGGAGGCTTTGCGTGTGACATCGAAGCTTTCGAAAACGAGTTCGGGCGCGGCGCGCGGCACGGGAAAGCATTGCGCGACCGGCGTGCCCTTCGCCAGCACGCCGGAGAAACCCTGGTCGGTCCAAATCGCCGGGAAATTGATGCCGGCGTCCTGGAAGTGATCCGAATCGACGACACCAGTCACCAGGCGGAAAGGAAGATCATCGCGGTTGACCGGATGGGTGGCGAAGAGGGACCAGCCTTCCTCCAACTCGATCGTCCAGAAACTGTTGAATTTTATCGCCGCCAGCCCATTCGACAACGGTGCGCCGGAGAGCTGTTCGGCGACATGGAAGCTGAGCGGCGAACGCGGGTGGCCCTTCGTTGACGGCTCGGCGATGTCCCACCGCCATTCAAAGGCCCCGTTCTCAACTGTCACATCGCATGGCAGCAGGATCATGAAGCCATGTGTCATCGCATCAACGAAGGGCGGACACTGTTTTACTGTCCTGATCTCTCGCCCATGGATTTCCGAATAGGCTTTCGGAGGCATCTTGCGGAGCCAGTCAGGCAGCACGCCACGCGCGGGAACCGGCCGGGGGAGCATTTCGGCAAGCGCGGGATCACAACGAAAAACGATACGCATCCGGTTGCCCTCGAACGGCACTGCGATGTTGACGGATTGCCAGGGCGCGGTCAACGTATGCGCGCACGACGACTAGCCGCCATTCGCCGCGAGCACGATGGCGGCCTGCAATTCCTCCAGGCCTTCGCCCTTTTCCGATGATGTCGCCAGCACGAACGGGAACGCCGCCGGACGCTTCTTGATCTTTTGCAGCGTCTCCTCGATCAGCCGCGGCACGCCGGCGGCCTTGATCTTGTCGGTCTTGGTCAGCACGATCTGGTAGGATACCGCCGCCTTGTCGAGCAGCGACAGCACCTCGTCGTCCTTGGCCTTGATGCCGTGGCGGGCATCGATCAGCACATAGACCCGCTTCAGCGTGACGCGGCCCTTGAGATAGTCGAAGACCAGCTTGGTCCACTCGTCGACTTTCTCCTTGGGCGCGGTGGCGTAGCCGTAGCCCGGCATGTCGACCAGCGCCATCGGCGGCAGGTCGGTGCCCTCGCCTGAAAATCCGTCCGGCACGAAATAGTTGAGTTCCTGCGTGCGCCCCGGCGTGTTGGAGGTGCGCGCCAGCCCCTTCTGGTTGACCAGGGCGTTGATCAGCGACGACTTGCCGACATTGGAGCGGCCGGCAAAGGCTATCTCCGGCGGCCCTTCCGGCGGCAGGAACTTCATGGCCGGCACGCCGCGGATGAAGATCCATCCGCGCGTGAACAGGTCGGTTTGGATCGCGGTGCTGTTGGGAACGTTCAAGCTGCTGCCTCCAGTAGAGAGATATCGGCGCTCCTGATGGCGTCGAGATTGCGGCCGATCTTGTCCACCGGCCAGTCCCACCATGCCACCGCCAGCAGCCGTCGGATCGTCCTGTCGTCGAAACGCATCTTCACCACTTTCGCGGCGTTGCCGGCAACGATCGCATAGGGCGGCACATCGTGCGTCACCACCGATTTGGCGGCGATGATGGCGCCATGGCCGATTTCCACGCCGGGCAGGATCACGGCCTCCATGCCGATCCAGACATCGTTGCCGACCATCGTGTCGCCGCGCAGTTCCTTCGACCATGTCTGGGGGTCGAAACCCTTTTCCCAGCCATGGCCGAAAATGTTGAACGGATAGGTCGAGAAGCCGGACATGGCGTGATTGGCGCCGTTCATGATGAAGCGCGCGCCCTCGGCGATAGCGCAGAACTTGCCGATGATGAGCTTGTCGCCGATGAAGGGATAGTGATGCAGCACGCATTTTTCGGCGAATTTGTCCGGCCCGTCCGGGTCGTCATAATAGGTGAAGTCGCCGATCTCGATGTTCGGCTCTGTCACCAGAGGCTTCAGGAAGCCGACGCGCGTGTGCATCGGGATCGGGTGCTTGATGCCGGGGTTGGGTCCGTCCATGTCGAAGTCCGTCCAGGAAGTGATAGCCACGCGGATCCGCAATCCGCGCGCCTGGTCAAAATAACGTGATCCGCCCTATAGCACCAATCGGCTGACGAGCGAGCCTTCCTTGCCTGCCACGCTCATTTGTTGCCGCGGCAGATCACGATCGGGTTGGACAGCGCGCTGTCGAAACCACTGCCCTGATAGACCTGAACGTTCGACGCTCCGGGCGGCAGCATGAAGCTGCCTTCGACGACCTTCTGATCTCCCGCCATCGTGTGAAGATCCCAACTAAACGTGCAGAACTGTGGCGGTGCCTTGGGTTCGACATGGCTGCAGTTGAGCTGCGCGCCGCCCAGCATGGCGGCGCCGCCGCAGCTGACCGCATCCTTCGCGGCAGCGGCGCCGGGGCACCCAACGAGAGCCGTGAGAGCCGCGATCCTGATCCAATCCATCGCCAAAATCCTTGCCGGCAAATCCACATCGCCACGCGGCTTTTGCATGCCGTGGCCCATGCGTTTTTTCTTCCCCGGGGCTTAATCGGTCTTGCGCGGGGCGTCCAGCAGGATTATGTGCATGATGATAATAAGCATGCTCACGAAAAGTTGCCACCCGACCCCGACCTCCTCCCATGCCCTCTTCCCGCAATATCAGCTTCGTGCTGCACGACGTCGCGCGCCTGCTTCGCAAGCGGTTCGAGCAGCGGTCACGCGCATCGGGGCTGACCCGCGCCCAATGGCAGGTGCTGGCCTTCCTTTCGCTGCATGAAGGCATCCACCAGAACAAGCTCGCCGACCTCATCGAGATCGTGCCGATCACGCTCGCCCGGCTGCTCGACAAGATGGAGGCGCGCGGCTTCATCGAGCGCCGGCCCGATCCCGTCGACCGCAGGGCATGGCTGCTTTACCTGACACCGCGGGCCCGTCCGCTGCTCGAGATCATGCGCGGCAACGGCCAGAAAACACGAGACGAGGCCTTCGCTGGCCTTTCGTCCGAAACACAGCAGCATCTGCTGCAAACGCTAAGCTTGATCAAATCCAATCTGCTCGCGGCTTGCACCCAGCCAGCCGTCGACCGGGAGAAAGTACATGGCTGAATCGACATCCCCCAAGAAGCCTGCCGGAGACGAAACACCGGCGGGTCGGACCGACCAGATTATCCAGCTCGACAGTGAGCGCGAACAGCGGCGGGCCAGCGCCGTCATCGAAAATGACGAACTGGAAGCGCCCGTCGCCCTGGAGCCGGCGGCGCTGGAGGCTCCGGCCAAGGAGCCGCCGCCACGGCAGGCCCCTGCCGCCGTCGCCCCTCCTGTTCCGGTCAAACCGAAGCGCAGCCTGGCGCGGCCCGTCCTTTTTGCCCTGCTTCCCGTCGCGCTTGTCTTCGGCGGCTATTATTATGTCACCGGCGGTCAGCTGATGACGACCGACAATGCCTATATCCAGGCTCAGTCGCTCGGCGTCTCCACCGACGTCTCCGGCACGGTGCAGGAGATCGACGTGCATGAGAACCAGGCGGTCAAGAAGGGCGACGTGCTGTTTCGCCTGCGGCCGGCCTCCTTCGAGACCGCTCTCGCCGCCGCCCAGGCCCAGCTCGGAACCGTCCGCAACCAGGTGCTGACCCTGGAGGCGAGCTACCAGCAGTCGCTGTCGCAGATCGAGCAGGCGCAGGCCGACATTCCCTATTACGAAGCCGCCTTTCAGCGGCAGCAGGATCTGCTCAAGACCTCCACCGCCTCGAAGGCGTCTTTCGACAGCGCCCAGCACGATCTCGTCGCCGCGCGCCAGAAAGTGTCCGTCGCCAAGGCGCAGGCGCAGGCCACGCTCGCCCAGCTTGGCGGCGACGCCAACCAGCCGGTGGAGAAGAACCCCTTCTACCTCCAGGCCCAGTCGGGCGTCGACGACGCGCAGCGCAACCTCGCCGATTCCGTTGTCAAGGCACCGTTCGACGGCATCGTCACCAATGTCGACGCGCTGCAGGTCGGCAAGTACCTGCCGGCTTCGCAGCCGGCGTTCAGCCTGGTCTCGTCGACCGATCTGTGGATCGCGGCGGAACCGAAGGAAACCGAGCTGACCTATGTGCGTCCCGGGCAGACGGCGACGATCAGCGTCGACACCTATCCCGGTGCCGTCTGGCACGGCAAAGTTGCCTCGATCAGTCCCGCCTCGTCGTCGAGCTTCTCGCTGCTGCCGGCGCAGAACACCACCGGCAACTGGGTCAAGGTCGTGCAGCGCATCCCGATGCGCGTCACCATCGCTGACATCGACGGCAAACCACCGCTGCGCGGCGGCATGAGCGCCGTGGTCGACGTCGACACGGGCCATGCACGCGGCCTGCCGGACTTCGTCACCAATCTCATCGGCCTGTTCGGACAAAAGTCATGACCAGCGCGTCCGCGACAGGTGCCACGCCGGTGGTCGCCAATCGCGGCGCCATCACCGCCTGCGTGATCCTGGCCGTCATCATGCAGGCGCTGGACACGACCATCGCCAATGTCGCGCTGCCCTATATCCAGGGCAGCGTCTCGGCCAGCGCCGACCAGATCAACTGGGTGCTGACCTCCTACATCGTGGCGGCGGCGGTGATGACGCCGCCTTCCGGCTACCTTGCCAACCGCTTCGGCCGCAAGCGCATCCTGTTGACCTCGATCACCGGCTTCGTCGTCGCCTCGGTGCTGTGCGGTTTCGCGCAGTCGCTGCCGCAGATCGTCGGCTTCCGCCTGCTGCAGGGCCTGTTCGGCGCGGCGCTGGTGCCGCTGTCGCAGAGCATCCTGCTCGATATCTACAGTGTGGAAGAGCGCGGCTCCGCCATGGCGCTGTTCGGCGTCTCGGTGATGGTCGGGCCGGTGCTGGGGCCTGTCATCGGCGGCTGGCTGACCGAGAATGTCAGCTGGCGCTGGGTGTTCTACATCAACGTGCCGATCGGCGCGCTGGCCTTCGCCGGCGTGTCGCTGTACGTCCTGGAAACCAAGCTGGATTTCAAGGCGAGGCTGGATTGGCTGGGTTTCGGCATGCTCAGCATCACCATCGCCGCCTTGCAGATGTTTCTCGATCGCGGCGAGCAGCTCAACTGGTTCTCGTCATCCGAGATTATCGTCGAGGCGCTGATCTGCGCGTCGGCCTTCTACATCTTCCTCGTCCACACCTTCACCGCCCGCAACACCTTCGTCAATCCGAGGCTGTTCCTCGACCGGAATTTCGCCGTCGGCATGATCTTCATCTTCATCATCGGCATCACCTATCTCGCCTCGCTGGCGCTGATGACGCCTTACCTGCAGACGCTGATGGGCTATCCCGTGGTGACGGCCGGCATCGTCATGGGGCCGCGCGGGCTTGGCACGATGGCCTGCATGTTCCTGGTCGGCAGGCTGATCGGCAAGGTCGACACGCGCTGGCTGCTGCTCATCGGCCTGCTGATCACCGCCTGGGCGATGTACGACATGACCGGCTGGACGCCTGACGTTTCGCAGTGGACCATCATCTCCACCGGCTTCATCCAAGGTGCGGGCTTGGGCTTCCTGTTCGTGCCGCTGACCACCATCACCTTCGCCACGCTGGCGCCGGAGCGGCGCGCGGAAGGCACCGGCCTCTACAATCTGTCGCGCAACATCGGCTCCAGCGTCGGAATATCGGTGGTCACCGCGCTTCTGACGCAGAATGTGCAGATCAACCACGCCAACATTGCCACCTATGTGACGCCCTTCAACCAGGCGTTCAGCGATCCGGCGATCTTCCAGGCGATGAACCCTTATACCGCCGCCGGCCGCGCCGCGCTCGACGGCGTGGTGACGCTGCAGGCGACTGTTATCAGCTACATGAATGACTTCAAGCTGATGATGATCCTGTCGCTGGCGGCGATCCCGCTGTTGCTCCTGCTGCGCAAGCCGGGGACGCCGGCCAAGGTCGACCACAGCGCCGTCATGGAGTGATGTGGCGGAAGCGGTCGGGCTTCGAACGCCGAGGCAAAGCGCTCTCACCAAAAGAAACCGGGGCCCTGTGAGGGACGACAGGACCCCGGCCTCGCCGATACGGCTTCGCAAGAAACATGGCACCTCGTCATGAGGCGGGGATGGCGGACCGGGAAAGCCCCAACGATCCGCCGACGCCCCCTTTTCGCCGGAAGCCGCTACTTCGGCAACAGAACCTTGTTGACGACGTGAATGACGCCGTTCGACTGGTTGACGTCGGCGATCGTCACCTTCGACTCGCCGCCGGACTCGTCCATGATGTAGAGCTTGCCCTTCTTGACTTCGGCGGTGAGCGTGTCGCCCGAGACGGTCTTCATCTCGTATTTGCCGCCCATCGCCTTGGCCTTCTTCATCATATCGGCGCCCGAAATCTTGCCGGCCACGACATGCGCGGTCAGCACCTTGGTGAGCTTGTCCTTGTTTTCGGGCTTCAGCAGCGTGTCGACCGTGCCGGCCGGCAGCGCCGCGAAGGCTTCGTTGGTCGGGGCAAACACGGTGAACGGGCCGGCGCCCTGCAGCGTCTCGACCAGGCCGGCGGCCTTGACGGCGGCGACCAGCGTCGTGTGGTCCTTCGACTTGACCGCGTTCTCGACGATGGTCTTGGTGGCGTACATCGGCGCGCCGCCGACCATGGGGTCCTTGGCATAGGCTGGAGCGGCGATTGCCGCGCTGACGACAAGTGCGGAAAGGGCGATGGTCTTGAGTGACGGCAAGCGCATGTGGTCTTCCTCCGGTGAGGGCTGATCGGAATTGATAGCCTTTGGAAATGCACACGCAGTCACGCCCCGCGAGCGGCTTCAGTTTCGCCGATCACGGGAACGTGAACAGAGGCTTGCCTGAACGAAAAAAGCGCCGGACGAGCCGGCGCTTTTGACATTGGGTTGTGTTCTCGAAGCCGGCTATTCCGCCGGCGAAGGTTTCTTGCGGAACAGCGCCACCAGATTGTCCCAGAGCTCGATCTTGGCGCCCTGGCGCTTCATGATCACGCCCTGCTGCAGGATCGACAGCGTGTTGTTCCAGGCCCAGTAAATGACCAGACCCGCCGGGAACCCGGCCATCATGAAGGTGAAGATGACGGGCATCCAGGTGAAGATCGCGGCCTGCGTCGGATCCGGCGGCGTCGGGTTCATGCGCATCTGCAGGAACATGGTGACGCCCATGATCAGCGGCCAGACGCCGATCATCAGCATGTGCGGCAGGGTGACCGGAACGAGGCCGAACAGGTTGAACAGCGAGGTCGGATCGGGCGCCGCCAGATCCTGGATCCAGCCGAAGAACGGCGCGTGCCGCATCTCGATGGTGATGTAGAGCACCTTGTAGAGCGAGAAGAAGACCGGGATCTGCAGCGCTACCGGCCAGCAGCCGGCGAGCGGATTGATCTTCTCGGTCTTGTACAGCTCCATCATCGCCTGCTGCTGCTTCATCTTGTCGTCCGCGTATTTCTCGCGGATCTCGAGCATCTTCGGCTGCACCTTCTTCATGTTCGCCATCGACGCGTAGGACTTGTTGGCGAGCGGGAAGAAGATGGCCTTGACGATGACGGTGGTGGCCAGGATCGCCAGGCCGAAATTGCCGAGGAATTTGTAGAGCGTGTCGATCAGCCAGAACATCGGCTTGGTGATGAAGTGGAACCAGCCCCAGTCGATCAAGAGGTCGAACCGCTTGATGTGGCGTTCTTCGGCATAGGCGTTGATCTTGGCGACTTCCTTGGCGCCGGCGAAGACCTCGGTCTCGACGGTCGCCGACTGGCCGGCCTCGACATTGATCGGGTCGGTCAGGAAGTCGGACTGGTAGCGGTGGCGGCCATCCTCGAAATAGGCATAGCGCGGCTGGAACGGCTGCTTCTCGGTCGGCACCAGCGTGACGGCCCAATATTTGTCGGTGATGCCGAGCCAGCCGTCGGTCGACTTGCCGGGCTGGTACTGCTTGTCCTTCTCGACCGACGCGTATTTGTGTTCCTGCAGGCCTTCCGTGCCGGTGAAGCCGATCAGGCCTTCATGCAGCACATAGGTGCTGGCGACGGCCGGCTTGTCGTAGCGCGTGACGCGGCCGTAGTTGAACAGCGAAACCGCGCTCGATCCGGCATTCTGCACCGTGTCCGACACCGTGAACATGTAATTGCCGTCGACGGAGAAGGTGCGCTTGAAGGTCAGGCCCTTGTCGTTGGTGTAGGTGAGCGTCACCGGCGTCGACGGGGTCAGCGTCGGATTGCCGTCCACGCTCCACACCGTTTCGGCGCCCGGCACCGCACCGGTCTTGTCGTTGCCGACAAAGCCGATCTCGGCGAAATAGCCGGTGGGCAGCGCTTGCGGGTTGAGCAGTTCGATCTCGGGCGAATTCTTGTCGACGGTCTCGGTGTAGTGCTTGAGCTTGAGGTCGTCGAGGCGCGCGCCGGTCAAATTGATCGAGCCCTCGACGCTCGGCGTATCGATCTTGACGCGCTTCGAAGTCGCCAGTGCCTGGTCGCGGCCGGCCGCAGTGACGACGTCGCCGCCCGGCGCGTTGGGAATGGCGCCGGGAGCCGGGGCGGGCGTTGCCGCACCCGGGTTGGCCGCCTCGGCCGCTTTCTTCTGCTCTTCCACGCGCTGCTGCTCGATGCGAGCCGCCTCGCGTTGCTGCTCGCTGCGCGGCAGGACATAAAAATACTGCCACAGCGCCAGGATCAGCACCGACAGGGCGATGGTGATGAAGAAGTTCCGGTTGTTTTCCATCGAGAGCCCTTGGCCTATCGTGTTCCGCGAATCCGGCGGGAGAGTTCGGCCTTCAACTGGCCGAAGGGGGCGCGCAGCGCATCATCGCGCCCGACGATGACATAATCATTGCCGGGCACCATGTCATCTGCGGCATGGACGCGGACGGCCTCTTTCAGCCGCCGCCTGACGCGGTTGCGCACAACAGCGTTGCCGACCTTCTTGGTGACGGTGTAGCCGACGCGCGGCATCCCGCCGTCGCCGCGGTCGAGGACCTCGACGAGGAAAAACCGTCCGCGTCGCTTTTCACCACGACGGACGGCCAGGAATTCCGCGCGTTTCAGAAGCCGCTTGGGATTTTGCCCCACTGGCTTGCCGGTTGCGGGCAACGATCTCGTCTCGCTTAGGCGCTGAGCCGCTTGCGGCCGCGGTTGCGGCGAGCTGCGACGACCCCACGGCCACCCTTGGTGGCCATGCGAGCACGGAAGCCGTGCCGGCGTTTGCGGACGAGTTTGGACGGTTGGTAGGTACGCTTCATTTGTTTTAATACCGCGGGGTGCGGCCCTTCTTGATTCTGTCACTTTGTAACAGGAGCTTTGCCGGGCCGGTTTTGGCGCGATCGAAACCGCGCCGGGACGAATGGCCCGAGCGTGAGCGGGCTTATAGAAAGAAGGGTTTTGGAAGTCAATCCGGCGTCGGCGCGCTAAAGACGCACCTCTTTTGGAGCATCTATTTTTCCGACCAAGGGAGAAATTGGCAAAAAAGCCGTAATCGCCTAATCTTGGCTGATCAAGTGATTGTGAAGATCGAGTCGCATGAGCGAAGCCAGCCAAGCAGGGGAAGGGACCGGAACGGCATCAGCCGCCGTCCGCACGGTACCCCTGTCGCGCGGTTTGTCGACGAAGCTGCTGCTGCTCACCATCGTTTTCGTGCTGCTGGCCGAAGTGCTGATCTTCCTGCCCTGGATCGCCAGCTATAGGTTGAGCTGGCTCAAGGAGAGGCTGAGCACGGCCGCCGCCGTGTCGATCGTGCTGGTGCAGGGCGAGTCGACCTCGCTGTCGCGCACGGCCCAGAACGACGTGCTGATGGCCATCGGCGCCAAGGCGATCGCGGTGCGCGACGGCGGTGTCTCGCGGCTTCTGGTGGTGGCCGACATGCCGCCACAGGTCGACGAACACATCGATCTCGCCAGCGTCGGCATGGTCAAGGGCATGACCGGCGCGCTGGACACGCTGTTTTTCGGCGGCGACAGGATGCTGCGGGTTTTTGGACCGGTCGGCGACAGCGACAAGGAGTTCGAGCTGATCATGCCGGACTACTCCCTGCGCAAGGCCATGCTCATCTATTCGCGCAACGTCGCCTTCGTCTCGCTCCTGATCTCGCTGTTCACGGCCATGCTGGTTTATGCCGCGATCGACCTGATCATGATCGGCCCGATCCGCACCATGACGCGTTCGATGCTGTCCTTTTCCCAGGCCCCTGACGATCCTGGGCGGATCATTCACCCCGCCGATCGCGCCGACGAGATCGGCGTGGCCGAACGCGAACTGTCGCAGATGCAGGAGCGGCTGCAAAAGATGCTGGCCGAGCAGAAGCATCTGGCCGACCTCGGCCTCGCCGTATCGAAGATCAATCACGATATGCGCAACATTCTGGCCTCGGCCCAGCTGCTGTCGGACCGCCTGCGCCAGGTCAAGGATCCGACCGTGCAGGCCTTCGCGCCGAAACTGGTGCGCGCGCTCGACCGCGCCGTCGCCTATTCGGAGGGCGTGCTCCATTACGGCCGCACGCAGGAGCCGCCGCCCTCGCGCCGCAGGGTGCGGCTGCGCCAGCTTGTCGAGGACGTGCACGGCCTGCTGGCGATCGAGGAGGGCATCGAGTTCATCAACGCCGTCGAGACGGCGTTCGAGGTGGACGCCGATTCCGACCAGTTGTTCCGGGTGCTCACCAATCTTTGCCGTAACGCGGTGCAGGCGATGGCGGCCGATACCGAAAGCGCCGTGGTGCGCCGGCTGGCGGTCTCGGCCGAGCGCATGGGCAGTGTCAGCCGCATCGCCGTCACCGACACCGGCCCCGGCCTGCCGCCGAAGGCGCGCGAAAACCTGTTCGCGGCCTTCCGCGGCTCCGCGCGCAGCGGCGGCACCGGTCTTGGCTTGGCCATCGCGCATGAACTGATCCGCGCGCATGGCGGCACTGTGGAATTGGTCGAGTCGATTGGCGGGCGCACGACATTCGCCGTCACCATCCCCGACCAGCCGGTGCGCCTCGACCAGGCCCGTGGCAGCCTGCGCCGCCCGGCCTGACGGCGTCCGGCCGTTTGCTGAGGATTACTCGCCTTCCGGACCCGCCTCTTCCCTGACCTTGCCCGATTGTCCGCCGTCTGGATTCAGGCTGATCCCACGGCTCGAAGTGCCGGGATCGGCGCCGGCATCGCTGGATGACAGGCTTGCGACAAAACTTTTGCCGGATCGGCTTGCTTTTCGCAAATTCAGTCGTTAGGGAACTGCACACATTCGCGGCCGGTCTTTCGGATCGGATCGCGGGGCCGTCGAAAACATGGCCTGATGCGCGCCCGTAGCTCAGCTGGATAGAGCACCAGACTACGAATCTGGGGGTCAGGAGTTCGAATCTCTTCGGGCGCGCCATTTCGGTACAGAACTATGAACGCCGACGCGGCCGATTCTTCGCTGGAAGCGGAAACGAGGGTTCGCGGCAGTTCCGATCTCGATCCCATGATCCATGATTGCGACCGCCACCGCTGTCAATCTTGGACGTGCTTCTTCTAACTCTTTGTTTTTACGCAATTCCGGACGGAAAGCCGTTACACGCTTTTCCTGGAACGGCTCTAGATTGCTCGAAGTGCGGCAGAGCGCCGCTTCTCGCGACAAATATCCGCTATCGCTAGCGGGAGACCGCGGCGCCCTTGTCGGTCCAGGTGGGCGGCAGGCCGAAGCGGGCGGCGACCATTCCCGGAATGCCGGGAGCCGATCCGAACGCCTTGCAGGCATCGTATTTCGGATCACCGCCGAGCGAGGCCCGGAGTCTTTGCATCGATGGTATCGCCGGCATTCCCTTGAACGGGTCCTTGCCCTTGAGCAGCATGCGGCTGAAGTCAGCGGCGAAGGCCGAAGAGAGGGAATACGCATCCCCCACCGTGGACACCCGAGCCTTGGTCGTGATTATGTTTGCACCGCGCGACCAGAGCATGGCTGCCTTCTGGGAACTGTCCTTGTCGACGGCCTCGGCCTCGATGGCCAGGCCGCCGAGGCCGATCGGAAGCCGGGGGACTGGAACGCCGAGCCCCGCCACCGAGGCGCCGAGCGACGCAACGACGGAACCCGCCGCCGCCGTACGATTGGTCGCAACGATGTCGGTGACGGTAGCGTGGACGATGAGGTCCGCCGGCAGGCTCGGGGCCACGACCTGGAAGCGGTCGCTAAGGTCGGTGCAGAGCGCCCGGTCGACCGCGTTGGCGACGAGCGCCAGGTCTTTGGGATCGAAGCCACTGCTGCCGATCTGCGTCGCGGTCGGTACAATGCGCACGGTCTGTGCGGCGAGCAACGGCGCCGGATCCACACGCAATCTCGCTTTTGCGAGGATGCCCGTGGATGGGCTCATTCCGGCGTAGGAACTGAGGGACGTGCCCTGGGGCAAGGGCACACTCGTGCACGCGGACAACCACAGGGCCGCGCAGAGCGCTGCTCGCGGCCGCATTTCAAGTCGTCGAAGCTTCAGGATCATTGTCAAATCGTCTGAACCGGCATCATGGGTTCAGCTCTAGCGGCCCCAGCGTTAATCGCGGTAAAGGCAGTGTAAAGTTGGGTAAAACCCACGATCGGCACGGATCTTCAGCCGGCGCATACGTCGCCGGAAGCGCCAGCGTGATGGTGCGGCCAGCGGGGCGTTTCGCCTCAGAACCGTACGCGGGCCGGAGGAAACTTGTTTCATCGGGCCGGCAGCCCAGCCATCAAAAGAGGTGCAGTATTGGTTTGAGGAGCTTTGCGGATTGCAACGACTCGATGAGTTCGGACCCGGGGATTGCAAGGAGAAAGCAGGAACTGTCGATAGCGGTACGCTTCAGCGCAACCGGGTTGAACGTCCTGGGCAATTGATGCGCGACGTCGCCAACGCTTCGTCCGAAGCGAGGGAGGAAGGCGGGCACCTCATGGCAATATTCCCGGTAGGCATCGCCAAAAAGCCCGTCAAGAGCAATCGATTCGCGGCCTGAGACATAAGCGAATACCAGATACCCAAACAGGAAGTAGAAGGCCGCAATCGCCACTGACCCGAAAATCAGGCCGATGCCGGCAAGCCCTAGGGAAGAAAAGAAGTACAGCGGATTGCGGGTGTGGTTATAAGGGCCGTTCGTTATGAGTTCCCGGTTCTTGCGTCCGCCTATATACAGCGATGCCCAGCACCGACCGGCGACACATATTATGATAAATGCGGAGCCAATAAGCTCCATGCCTTGGCGAGCAAGAGTCTCCGGCGGCCAGGCGCTCTGCGACAATAGGACCGGCGTCAAAAGTAATGGCACGGCCAGCCAGAGGAACCGCATCCTCTTGCCCTGCTGAAACACCGTCGTGGTCACCGACATCAGTCCACTCTCTCGCATTTGAAGAACCGGGGTCACGGTCCAGCTTTAGCGATGCCAGCGTTAATGGCGGTAAAGGCAGTGTAAAGTTGGGTAAACCTTGCCATCAACCTCGATCGTTGGCCGGCTGCCGAGGAATCTCCAGCATGATGGCCAAGCCGCCGACGTCCGGCAGCGACGCGTATACGCGCCCGCCATGGCGCTCGATTGCCTGTCTCGCGATCGCAAGGCCAAGACCGTACCCGCCTCTGGGTGCCGCGTCGTTGCCGCGGGAGAATGGCTGGAAGATTCGTTCGAGTTCGTCTCGCCTGACGCCCGGCCCCTGATCCACGACGCACACCTTGAGGAGGTGTTCCGTGGTCTCGCATTGCACGATGATTTGCGAATGTTCGGCGGTGTATTTGACAGCGTTGCGAATGACGTTTTCCAGCGCCCGGCAGATCAGCTCGCCTTCGACCTCGGCAAGAAAGCTGTCGTCGACATTGGTGGTGATCGAAACCTGGCGTGCCTGGGCTTCGAACGCCGCGTCGCTCAGGATTTCGTTCAGGAGATCGATGACGTCCAGCCTCTGTGTCGACAGAGGGAGGCGGGAACCGGCCGTCAGCCTGGCGAGCGTCAGCACTTCGCCGACCAGCGCATCGAGCCGTTCGATCTCCCGGTCCATGCGGTCCAGCATGGCATCGAGTTTGCCCGGACTCTGCCGAAGGACACCCCCAACGGCTTGCAGACGTGACAGCGGGGAGCGCAGCTCATGGGACACGTCGTGGAAAAGTCTCTGCTGTGCCTCCTGCAGCTCCTGCAACCGCGCAGCGCTGGAATCGAAATCATGCGCGAGCGCGGAGACCTCGTCCTTCCGGCCTGCCATCTTGTGTCCGATGCGGACGTCGAAGCGGCCATGGGCGAGCGCGCTCAGGCCGTCGCGAAGGTGCACGACGGGACGAATGAGATATCGGGCGAGCGCGGCCGCCGATATCGCGCTCGAAATCAAAATACCGAGCCCTGGTACGAACGGACCAAGCTTGTCGAGAATGACACTGTATTGCCGAGGCACGGAGATCCGGTAGCAACTCCCGTCCTTCAGGACGGTTCTTGTCTCCGCCGTGCTCCTATCGGTGCATGCGCCGGATCCCGCGATCTCGGAGATCGTGAGGCCGACCGGCACCGTGTCCTCGCTTGCACGGGCAAAGCGCCGAGCGGCATCTTCACCGTCCTTGACAAGGAGGTTTTCAGTCAGGTCGAGGACGACCGCCTGCTTCTGGCGTTCCAGTTTCGAAGCGGAAGGAAGCGTCTGAAAGAAGTCGAGCGTCAGGACTATGATCGCGACGGACGCGGCAAGCGTCAGCCAGGTTATCACGAAGAACTTCTTGAACAGCCGGGGCATGTCAGTCCAAAAGAAGTTGATAGCCTTGGCCGCGAACAGACCTTATCCATGACTGTCCATCGTCCCTGAGGCCGAGCTTCTGACGCACGCTGCTGATATGGACGTCGATGCGGCGATCGAACGGGGCTAGCGGCTTTCCAAAAGCCCGTTTCGAGATGTCTTGCTTCGGCACCAACTGACCGGCATGGCGAGCGAGAACTTCGAGCAGGCTGAACTCCGTACCGGTAAGCTCCAGCAACTGCCCGTCCCATTCGGCGGTTCTGTTGCTCGGATGGATCACCAGCCGTCCGGCTCTCAGCGTGTCAGTGGACGCGCCGACCGCGGGCTGGTTCGCACGACGAAGGATCGCGCGCACTCGGGCCGCGAGCTCTCCCGGCGAACAGGGTTTTGTCACATAGTCGTCGGCACCGAGGTTAAGGCCCGATATCCGGTCGATGTCATCGCCTCTTGCCGTGAGCAGCAGCACCGGAACTTGGCTCAGCTTCCTGATCCTTTGCAGGACCTCGATCCCGTTCATTCGGGGCATCATGATATCGAGCACGATCAGGTCCGCCGCTTTGCGCGCGGCGGCGGCAATCGCCGTGCCGCCGTCCGTGCCTGTCGCCACGTCATACCCTTCTTCGACCAGGTATTCCTGCAGCAGCGTCGTCAACTCGACATCGTCGTCGATGAGGAGGACCTTGTTCATTCCATTCCGTCCGTCATTCATGCCGGCCCCTAAGGCACAAATGCGGGCGGGCGGCGGGATTTTACCCAACTTAACACAACTTGACTGCGTTTAACGTCCACCCGGCCAAGCATGGAGCGGCGACACGGGTCGCGTTCAACCACCGCTGCGGTTCGTCGGTTGCACGGCCGATGGCGTCGGCCTTGCCATGCCTGGCCAAAGGCCTGCAAGACGCCGCCATCTCACCCCACCGAACGTGCCGCTGCCCGGCCCGCGCTGCGGCCCGAGAAGATGCAGCCACCCAGGAACGTGCCTTCGAGCGCCGCGTAGCCGTGCACGCCGCCGCCGCCGAAACCGGCGGCTTCACCGACGGCATAGAGGCCCGGTACCGGCTGGCCGTCGGGACCCAGCACGCGGCTGTCGAGATCGGTCTGCAGGCCGCCCAGCGTCTTGCGGGTCAGGATGTTGAGGCGCACCGCGATCAGCGGTCCGTTCGCCGGGTCGAGCATCTTGTGCGGCTTTGCCGTGCGGATCAGCCGGTCGCCAAGATAGGCGCGCGCGCCGCGCAGCGCGGTGATCTGCATGTCCTTGGAGAACGGATTGTCGAGCTGCATGTCGCGGGCGCGGATCTCGCGCTCGACCCCTGCTACATCGAGCAGCGGTTCGCCGCCGGCCAGCGCGTTCATGCGCGCCACCAGCTTCGAAAGATCGGCCTCGACGATGAAATCCTCGCCCTTTTCCATGAACGCCTTGACGGGACCGGGGATGCCCGACGTGGCGCGGCCGAGCACCTGGCGCCAGCTTTTTCCCGTCAGATCGGGGTTCTGTTCCGAGCCCGACAGCGCGAATTCCTTCTGGATGATTTTCCTAGTCAGGATGAACCAGGAATAATCGAAGCCGGTACTCATGATGTGGCTGAGCGTGCCCAGCGTGTCGAACCCGGGATAAAGCGGCACCGGCAGGCGTTTTCCCCGGGCATCGAGCCACAGCGAGGACGGTCCGGGCAGGATGCGGATGGCATGATCGGTCCAGATCGGCGCCCAGTTCTTGATGCCCTCGACATAGTGCCACATACGGTCGCGGTTGATGATCGAGCCGCCGGCCTGTTCCGATATGGCCAGCATGCGGCCATCGACATGGTCGGGCACGCCCGTGATCATGCGCTTCGGTGCCGTGCCCAGCCGCTTGGGCCAATTCTCGCGGACAAGCTGATGGTTGGCGCCAATGCCGCCGGAGGCGACGATCACCGCCTGGGCATGCAGTTCGAAGTCGCCTGACACATCGCGCGAACTCTTGTGGCCACGCTCGACAGTGCTCGGCTGCAGGATGTCGCCACGCACGCCGGTCACGGCCGCACCCGTCCGCGTCAGCTCATTGACCCGATGGCGGAACCTGAAGTCGATCAATCCGCGCTTTTGCGCCTCGCGCACGCACTGGACGAACGGCTCTAGCACGCCGGGACCGGTACCCCAGGTGATGTGGAAGCGCGGCACCGAATTGCCATGGCCGATGGCATTGCCGCCGCCGCGTTCGGCCCAGCCGACGACAGGAAAGAATTTCAGGCCGCGCTGCAGGAGCCAGGAGCGCTTCTCGCCGGCGGCAAAGCCGACATAGGCCTCCGCCCATTTGCGCGGCCAGAAATCCTCCGGCCGGTCGAAAGCGGCGGTGCCCATCCAGTCCTCGAGCGCCAGATCATGGGAGTCGCGGATGCGCATGCGCCGCTGCTCCTGCGAATCGACCAGGAAAAGCCCGCCGAACGACCAGAACGCCTGGCCGCCCAGCGATTGCTCCGGCTCCTGGTCGACGATGATGATTTTCTTGCCGGCCTCGGCAAGCTCGGCGGCGGCAACCAGCCCGGCAAGGCCGGCGCCGACAATGATCACGTCCGCGTCGTCAGCCATTTGTTCCCCCCAGAATTAGCCGGTTAAGCAAGCAATTCCAGGAAAAGTGTGAGGCGGTTTTCCGTCCGGAATTGCGTCAAACAATGGCTCAGACGGTCTCCCAGCCGCCCTTGTTGTCGCCGGCGCGGAAGATGGCGTCGATGACTTTCTGGTTGAGCACGGATTCTTCCAGCGTGAAGACCCGCTCCTTGCCGCCCTGCGCCGCCCGCGCGAAGGTCTCGACCTCGAGCCTGTATTGCTGCGTGCCGGGAAAGCGGAACACCTGCGCCTCGGTGTGGTTCTGGTTGTGCAGTTCGACGCGGTGATGGTCGTACAGCCCGGCATTGAACGGCGAGAACACTTCGATGAAACCCTTCTCACCGTGGAACACCATCACCTGGCGTGCCGCCATCTGGGTCGACAGGTAGAAGGACAGTTCGAAATCGCCGAAATCGGCGCGGATCGAGGAATAGATGTCGGTGCCGAATGTCTTGTCGCGCTCGATCGTCGCCTGTACGCGCAGCGGCTCCTTGCCGGTCGAAAAGCGTGTCGACACGGTCGGGTAGACGCCGATGTCGGGCAGCGCGCCGCCGCCGAGATCGAGCTTGTTGCGCATGTTGTTGGGATCGACATTGTAGTAGGAGAAAGCGCCCTGCACATGGCGCAGCCGGCCGATGGCGCCGCTGGCGATGAGATCACGCACCTTGATCCATTGCGGATGGTAGATGACCATGAAGGCTTCGCAGACCAGCACCTTTTTGGCATCGCGCAGCTTGATCAGGGGCGCGATGTCCTTGGCGTCGAGCGCCAGCGGTTTTTCGACCAGCACATGCTTGCCGGCCTCGATGGCCTTGGCCGTCCATTCGACATGCTGCGAGGTCGGCAAGGGGATATAGACGCCGTCGACTTGGTCGGAAGCGAGCAGCTCCTCATAGGAGCCGAAGGCATGGCGCGCGCCGAAGCGGTCGCCCAATGCCTTGGCCTTCGACAGGTCGCGGCTGGCGATCGCCGACAGCACGCCGTTCTCCGCCTCGACGATTGCCGGCAACAACTGCTCGCGGCCGATCTTTGCCGTCGACAACACACCCCATCGGAACATCGCGCTTCTCCTTGTCGGTTACAGGCAAGGAGGTTTGCCCGAAATCGCCGGAAAAGCCAATGCGGGTGCTCTGTCCCCCGCCCCACGAAGCTGTGGCGAGGAAACAGGTCGCGCCTAGCCCCTTCTCCCAGTCAGCGTCATGTCGAAATCGACGACGTTGGAATAGAGCGGCGTGCCGACATCCATGCCGTAGTGCGAGCGCAGCACCTTGCCGGTGACATGGAATTTGATCGCCCCGCCCTTCAACCCGTCGAGCTCGGCGGTGAATTTTTCCGGAAACGTCTTGCCGCGCGCCGTCAGCCGACCGGTGACGAGCGCCGTCGTGTCACCGGTGCGGCTCACGCTTGTCGAGCGGAACTGGATTTCGGGACTGTTGGCCGCATCGAACACCGCATCGGAGCGCAGGAAGGCATCGATGCGGCCCTGGCCGGTGCCGACACTTTCGGGATAGATGGTGAGGTCGACTTTCGAGCGCCCGACATCATTGTTGTCGATGCGGATCGTGCCCTTGAAACGGGCAAAGGCGCCATCGAAGCCGCCGCCGCCGGCCTTGCCGATGGTGAAGCGGATCGCGGAACCAGCCTGGCTGATCGTATAGCTGCCGGCGGCATCGCCGAGTACGACTGCCGCATAGACGGGCATGGCAAGACAGGCGGCGGCAGCCGCCAATCCGAGGATTCGCGCACGCATTGGATTGTTCCTTGTTCGGAGGCAACGCTCTCTCGCGTCCTCACCCCACCAACGAGATCAAGGCCCGTTCTATTCCCCGGTTGACGAAGGCGTGATCATGCGTGTCAGCACGCTGTCGCGCAGCAGGAAATGATGGCGCAGGGCCGCGCAGACATGCAGCGCAACCAGTGCGATGCCGGCATAGGCGAGATACCAGTGCGCCGACGCCCAAAAACTTTCGGCGGCGTCGGATTCGGGTAGCGGCAGGTTGGGCATGACGAACAGGTTGAACGGCATGCTGGGGATTTCCAGCGTCGAGACCGAAACCAGCGCCCAGCCGGACAGAGGCAGGGCCAGCTGGAAGACATAGAGCGCCAGATGCGCCAACGGCGCCGAGCGGCGCTCCAGGGCGCCGACAGAAGGCGGCAAGGGCGGTGCGGCGTTGCCGAGCCGCCAGGCGATACGCAGGATGATGAGCCCAAGCAGCAGAAAGCCCAGTGATTTGTGCAGCTGGATCAGCTCGAAGGCGGTACGCTGGCTCTGGGTCCTGACCATGACGAAGCCGAGTGTGAACTGGCCGATGAAGATGATCCCGATCAGCCAGTGGAGGACGATGGTTGCCCAGCCATAGCGGGTCGTGGTGTTGGTGATGGTCTGCATGGGAGGCGAACGTTGGCGCGGTCAGCTTTCTTCCCCTTGCCGCCAAGGGGCAGAGTTGCCTACCCGCTCACCCTGAAGAAATCGACGAAAGCCCTCAGCGCCGGCCGCATCTGACGGCGGCTGGGGTAATAGACGAAGAATCCCTCAAAGGGCGGGCACCAGTCCTCCAGCACGCGGATCAGCCGGCCGTCGGCGAGCGGCGCGCGGACATAGTCCTCGAAGACGAAGGCGAGCCCGGCGCCGTCGACCGCCGCCTGGGCGATCAGATGGTCCTCGTCGAGGATCAGCGGTCCTTGCGCGGCAATTTCGATCTCCTCGCCGTCCTTCTCGAATTCCCAGCGGTAGAGGACGCCGCTGGAGAAACGGAAGCGGATGCAGCGATGGTCGGCAAGCTCGCGCGGATGGCGAGGTTTCGGCATCTTCGCGAAATAGGACGGCGCGCCGACGACGGCGCCGCGAAGATCGGGCCCGATGCGCACCGCGATCATGTCGCGCTGCAGGCTTTCGCCGAGCCGCACGCCGGCGTCGAAACCGCCTTCGACCACGTCGGTGAAGCGGTCCTCGATGACGATCTCCAGCACGATCTCGGGATAGGCGGCGGCAAAGGCGCCGAGCCGCGGCGTCAGCGTCAGATGCGCAGCCGTGCGCGGGACGGTCAGCCGCAGATTGCCGGCAGGCCGGTCGCGCGCCTCGACGGCCGTTTCCAGCGCCAGGTCGATCTCGGACAGCGCCGGCCGCAACCGTTCAAGCAGCCGTGCGCCTTCCTCGGTCGGAGCGACGCTGCGCGTGCTGCGCGCCAAAAGTCGCACGCCAAGCCGTGCTTCCAGGCTGGAGACTGCGTGGCTGACCGCCGAAGGCGCGATCGCCAGTTCCCTGGCCGCGCCGCGAAAACTGCCGCATTGGGCAACGGTTGCCAGCACCGCAAGCTGTGAGAGATGCGCTCGGTTCATTGATCTATTTCTTGGAACGACCCGTACTAAGAAGAGCCGATTATCGAACGGACCGCAAGGCATTATTTCTGCCGCATCACAACAAGGAGACGCGTGATGAAAACCCGCAAACTCGGTACTGAACTCGAAGTCTTCCCGGTCGGCCTTGGTTGCATGGGCATGAGCTTTGCCTATGGCGGCCAGCCGGAAGCCGAGGCGATCGCCACCTTGCACCGCGCCGTCGAGATCGGTGTCACCTTCTTCGACACGGCGGAGGTCTACGGCCCCTTCGAGAACGAGATCCTGCTCGGCAAGGCGCTGAAATCGGTTCGCGGCAAGGTGACGATCGCGACCAAATTCGGCTTCAAGATCCTGGAGGAAGGCACCGGCATGGATCGCATGGCCGGTGTCGACAGCCGTCCCGAGCACGTCAAGGCTGTTGCCGAGGCGTCGCTGAAGCGGCTTGGCACCGATGTCATCGACCTCTACTACCAGCACCGTGTGGATCCGAACGTGCCGATCGAGGATACGGTCGGCGCCATGGCAGAGCTGGTGCGTGAGGGCAAGGTGCGGGCGCTGGGCCTGTCGGAGGCGAGCGCCGCCACCATCCGCCGGGCACACGCCGTACACCCGATCGCGGCCGTGCAGAGCGAATATTCGCTGTGGAGCCGCGACCCTGAAGACGATGTCTTCGCTGTCTGCCGCGAGTTGGGCATCGGCTTCGTGCCCTACAGCCCGCTCGGCCGCGGCCTGCTCACCGGCACCATCGCCAAGCCGGAGACCTTGAGCGACGATGACTGGCGCCGTGTCCTGCCGCGCTTCCAGGCCGATGCCATGGCCGCCAATGCCGAGGTGATCGCCACGCTGGAAAAGATGGCGGCCGACAAGGGCGTCACCTCGGCGCAACTGGCGCTGGCCTGGGTGCTGCACCAGGGCGACTTTATTGTCCCCATCCCTGGTGCACGAAAAATCCGCCATCTCGAGCAGAACACGGCGGCGGCCGCGATCGAGCTAAGTGCGGCCGAGGTGGCGGCGATCGGCGATGCGCTGTCACCGGATAAGGTGATGGGCAAGCGCTATACGGAGGAACTGCTGACGCTGGTGAATGGGTAGATTTTTCGGCATCCGCTAGCTTTCAGACGCTGGCGCGAGGCGCCCCCTCTGTCCTCCGGGACATCTCCCCCACCAGGGGGAGATTGGATGTCATTTCGGCCTTCGCCAATCGCCGACGTCGAAAGAGGGCGAGACCGCCAAGCTGCCGATCTCCCCCCAAGTGGGGGAGATGGCCGGCAGGCCAGAGGGGGGGCGCCTTGCGCCAGCGCCCTACCAAGGCACCACCGTAATCTCCGGCCAGTTCTCCTTTGCCCGCGCACCCTTCACTTCATGCGTCCGCTGGTTGTCCATCACCCGGTTCGGCGTGATGCGAAACGAGAAGAGATCGTCGAGTCCGAACGGCGCCACCAGCTCCAATTGCCCATCGGCGCCGTAGCGCACCCCGACCGCATGTGTCTTCGAGGCGAAATAGCTGACGGACTCACTGGAACTCGTATAACGCGGGCAGGGCTGTCCGAACTTCCGCGGATACCACAGATGCACGCGGGCCTGGTTGCGCACTTCGACCGGCAGCGGCAGTCCCTCGAAATACCGAGCCGCCCGGCGGATCACCGCGTCCTCTGCCTCATAGGACAGGTCGGAGTCGTCGAAATAGAAGAGGTCGACATCCCTGATGCCGTAGCCCGACGACTTGCCGGTCAGCTGGTTCCAGACGCTGTTGTAGAGCGCGCCGGAAACCACCAGCCAATCCGGCAAGGCAAACGCGCGCACTCGTGCCAGCGTTTCGACAAGCAGCGGATCAGCCTCGACGATGCCGAGAAACGCACTTCGTTGTTTCTCAAACGGGAGCCCGGAATGACGCAGATGGTTCATCACCCTTTGGAGGGCGATTCGCCATCTACCCGCAATCCTTTATCCCCGCAGCACGCCACCCGTTTGCTTGCCGACATTCTCGACGATGCGCTTGGCCAGCGCCTCGAAATCCTCGTCGGTCAGTGTCTTCTCGACCGGCTGGATAGACACTTCGACGGCAATCGATTTTTTGTCGGCTCCGAGCGACCCACCCTCGAAAATATCGAAGACCGAGACGCCGGTGATCAGCTTCTTGTCGGCGGCCAGTGCGGCGCGAACAAGCGTGCCCGCCTCGACCGCCTTGTCCACGACGAAAGCAAAATCGCGCTTCACCGCCTGGAAGGCGGAGAGTTCCAGCTTCGGCTTGGTCTTGGTCGGCTTTACCTTCGGCTCGGGCACGGCGTCGACGAACACTTCGAAGCCGCATAGCGGCCCGGAGACGTCGAGCCCTTCCAGCGTCTTCGGATGGAACTCACCGAACGTGCCGAGCACGGTCTTCGGACCGAGCTTGATCGTGCCGGAACGGCCGGGATGATACCAGGCCGGTCCGCCGGCCTCGATCTGCAGCCGTTCGACCGGCGCGCCGCAGGCTTCGAGTGCGGCGACCGCGTCGGCCTTGGCGTCGAACACCCCGACCGGACCGGAATTGCCGGCCCAGTTGCGGCCGGAGCCGTCGAGCTTGGCCGTGCCGCGGCGCACGCCGGCGGCGACGCGCCGCTGCTGGTCGGCGCCATCGCCCTCATAGGTGCCCGAGACCTCGAACAGCGCCACGTCGCCGATGCCCTTGTCGGCATTGCGCTGCGCAGCCGAAATCAGCCCCGGCAGCAGCGAGGGCCGCATGTCGGACATGTCGGCGGCGATCGGGTTGGCGAGTTTCAGCGCCGTCTGGCCGCCGCCGAACAGTTCGGCGTGTTTGGCCGGAATGAACGACCAGGTGACGGCCTCCATCATGCCGCGCACGGCAAGCGAACGCTTGGCGGCACGGGTGCGGATCTGCAGTGTCGTCAGGATCTTGCCGTTGACCACGTCATGCGCGCCGAGCGGCTGCGGCGCGATGTTGTCGACGCCATGGATGCGCATGACCTCCTCGACCAGATCGGCCTTGCCGTCGACATCGGGACGCCAGGAAGGCACGGTCACGTCGACGACGTCGCCCGATCCCTGCGCGTGGAAGCCGAGACGCGACAGGATGTCGAGGCTCTCCGCCTTTGGCACTTCGATGCCGGTCAGCCGCTTCACTTCCGACAGCGGAAGGGAAACGATCTTCGGCTGATGCCCGGCATAGCCGGCCACCTCGGTCTCCGTCGGTGTGCCGCCGCAGAAGTCGATCACCAGCTTGGTGGCCAGTTCGATGCCCGGAACCATGAATTCAGGATCGACGCCGCGCTCGAACCGGTAGCGCGCATCGGTGATGATGCCGAGCGTGCGCCCGGTGCGGGCCGTGGTGATCGGGTCCCACAGAGCGGATTCGATCAGCACGTCCGTCGTGGTCTCGTCACAGCCGGAATGCTCGCCGCCCATGATGCCGGCAATGGATTCGACGCCATTATCGTCGGCGATCACGCACATTTCCGGCGTCAGCGTGTACTCGCGCCCATCGAGCGCCTGCACCTTTTCGCCATCCCTGGCGCGGCGCACGACCAGATTGCCGGCGACCTTGGCGGCGTCGAAGACGTGCAGCGGTCGGCCGCGGTCGAAGGTGACGTAATTGGTAATGTCGACCAGCGCGCTGATCGGCCTCAGCCCGATGGCGATCAGCCGCTGCTGCAGCCATTTCGGCGACGGCCCGTTCTTGACGCCCTTGACCAGCCTGAGCGCGAAGCCCGGGCAAAGCTCCGGCGCCTCGATCGTCACCTTCACCGGGCACATGCCGCTGCCGACATGCGGCATGATCGCGCCGCCGACGAGGCGGCCGAGGCCGCTCGCCGCCAAATCCCGGGCGATGCCAAAGACGCTGGTGGCATCGGGCCGGTTCGGGGTCAGATTGATCTCGATGACCGGATCGTCGAGATGGGCATAGGACGCAAAGCTGGTGCCGACCGGCGCATCCTCGGGCAGGTCGATAATGCCATTATGTTCGTCGGACAGTTCCAGCTCGCGCTCGGAACACATCATGCCGTGGCTTTCGACGCCCCTGATCTTGCCGACCGCCAAAGTGACGTCGATGCCGGGCACATAGGTGCCGGGCGCGGCGAAGGCGCCGATCAGGCCGGCGCGAGCGTTGGGCGCGCCACAGACGACCTGCACCGGCG
Source organism: Mesorhizobium sp. M8A.F.Ca.ET.202.01.1.1 (assembly GCF_004791595.1). Classification (NCBI taxonomy): domain Bacteria; kingdom Pseudomonadati; phylum Pseudomonadota; class Alphaproteobacteria; order Hyphomicrobiales; family Phyllobacteriaceae; genus Mesorhizobium; species Mesorhizobium sp. M8A.F.Ca.ET.202.01.1.1. The sequence goes on from NZ_SRUN01000018.1 coordinate 73,850, forward strand.
GCTTGCCGTCACCGGTATCGACGGTCAGCACCCGCAGCCGGTCGGCGTCGGGATGCTGCACTGCCGTCAGCACCTTGGCAATGACGAAGGGTTTCAGGCCTGCCTTGTCGTTGACATGCTCGACCTCGAGGCCGATCGAGGTCAGCCGCTCGACGATCTCGGCCAGCGTGGCGTCGGTTTCAAGGTGATCCTTGAGCCAGGAGAGGGTGAATTTCATTGGGCTGTTCCGTAATGGCTGGCGGCAGGAGTCTTCAGGGGTGTCACGCGCTCAAGCCTCCGAACAGCGTCGGCATGTCCAGCGGCCGGAAGCCGTAATGCGACAGCCAGCGCACATCCGCGTCGAAGAAGGCGCGCAGGTCCGGCATGCCGTATTTCAGCATGGCGATGCGGTCGATGCCCATGCCCCAGGCAAAGCCCTGGTATTCGTCGGGGTCGAGCCCGCCGGCCCTGAGCACATTGGGATGCACCATGCCGCAGCCGAGAATCTCCATCCAGTCGGAGCCTTCGCCGAAGCGCACCTCGCCTGGCCTTGAGCGGTCGCACTGGATGTCGACCTCGAGGCTCGGTTCGGTGAACGGGAAGAAGGACGGCCGGAAGCGCATCTTGACTTGCGGCACTTCAAAGAAGGCCTTGCAGAACTCTTCCAGCACCCACTTCATGTTGGCGACGTTGGCCGACTTGTCGATCACCAGCCCCTCGACCTGATGGAACATCGGCGAATGGGTGGCGTCGGAATCCTGGCGGTAGGTCTTGCCGGGAATGACGATGCGGATCGGCGGCTTCTGCTTCTCCATGGTGCGGATCTGCACTGGCGAGGTGTGGGTGCGCAACAGCTTGCGTTCGCCCTTCTCGTCCGGCTGGAAGAAGAAGGTGTCGTGCATCTCACGCGCCGGATGGCCCTCCGGGAAATTCAGCGCGGTGAAATTATAGTAGTCGGTCTCGATGTCGGGACCTTCGGCGATGGCGAAGCCGAGATCGCCGAAGATCGCCGCGATCTCGTCGATGACCTGGCTGATCGGATGGATGCGGCCGCGCTCGGCCGGCGACTGCCGCACCGGCAGCGTCACGTCGACCTTTTCGGCGGCCAGCCGGGCGGCGATCGCCACATCCTTCAGATCAGCCTTGCGGGCCGTCAGCGCCTCGGTGACGCGGTTCTTGAGGCCGTTGATGGCGGGGCCCTTGACTTGGCGCTCCTCGGCGGTCATGGCGCCAAGGGTTTTCAGCATCTCGGACACGGTGCCCTTCTTGCCGAAGGCAGCGATGCGCACGGCCTCGATGGCCGGCTCATCGGCGGCCGACGCGATCTCAGCCATCAGGGAATTTTCGAGCGTATCCAAGCCGGTAGTTGCGTCGTTCACGGTCAAACTCGCTACGTTGGAAGTCAGCTTTAAAGTGAAAGTCACTTCTAAGTTGAAAGTTCAGGCATCAGAGACAAAAGAACCCGCGCCAGCCGTGCCAGCGCGGGTTCCCCAAATCAGAATTGCGAATGCTTGGGAAGCGCTGGGCTCGGAGCCCGATCCCGAAAAGTTGCAGACTTTTCGGAAAAGATCGCGCTCCTCGCTAATTTCCCTGGAGCATGATGTTGTCCAAAAAGTCAGAAACTTTTTGGCATCATGCTCTAGGCGACAGCGCTTTCAAAAGCGTTCGGCGTGGTGTTCTTCAGGTATTCGAGCGCGACCTTGGCCTTGGCGACCAGGGCGGCGAAAGCCTGCGGCTCGTGGATGGCCATGTCGGACAGGATCTTGCGATCGATCTCGATGCCGGCCTTGTTCAAACCGTCGATGAAACGGCCATAGGTCAGGCCGTGCTCGTGGGTCGCGGCGTTGATGCGCTGGATCCACAGCGCGCGGAACGAGCGCTTGCGGTTCTTGCGGTCGCGATAAGCGTACTGCAGGGACTTTTCCACCGCCTGCTTGGCGATGCGGATGGTGTTCTTGCGACGGCCGTAAAAACCCTTGGCGGCTTTCAGGACCTTCTTGTGCTTGGCGTGCGAGGTGACGCCTCTTTTTACGCGTGCCATGTCATGATCTCCTTAAAACTTAAAGGCCGTTCGGAAGAAAATTCTTGATGACCTTCTTGCCATCCGGTTCAGCCAGAACCATCGTGCCGCGGGCATTTCGAATGAACTTGTTGGAACGCTTGATCATGCCGTGACGCTTGCCGGCCGCAGCCGACAGCACTTTACCCGTACCTGTGATCTTGAACCGCTTCTTGGCGGCCGATTTGGTCTTCATCTTGGGCATTTTGCTACTCCGTATTGTTGGCGCACGATCGCGCTTCTTGTTCGCTCCAGGCCGACCAAAGCCCGAAAAGCAAATGAAACCGCCACGGCATGCCCTGCCGGGCGGTTTTCTTGGAACGGCGGTGCTATAGATCAAAGATGGCGCGGGCGCAACACCTCAGGCCGTGCGACGCACTGTCCCCTCTCAGGGCAGCCTGAACCACACCGGCAGCACGCCCGACAGTTGCGCGCCGTCGATCAGTTCGAAAGCCGGCAGCGCAATGAGAAACACCAGCCCGTCGAGCAGTGTGGTCAAAAGCAGGCGCGGCTTGAAGCTGCCGGTGTCGCCTTCCTGGTAGAGCGAAAGCTTGGGGAAGAAGCGCGGCACGCGCGCCAGATAGTCCGCATAGGGTGCGCCGAGCGCCTCCTTGAGGAATTTCTCCTCGCGCAGGATGACGATATGGAAGGCACCGGCGCACAGAACCGCGAAAAGGATGATGCCGGAGAACGAGCCGATCTGCGCGCCGACGCCGGCGGCGGCGACGGTCGAGAACACGTAGAGCGGATTACGGGTGATCGAGTAGGGGCCGCCGGTCACCACCTCGGACGACTTGCGTCCGCCTATATAGAGCGTCGCCCACAGGCGCCCGACGATGCCGAGGAAAATCAAGAGCACGCCGAACATCTCGATCGATTCATGGACCGGCGTGTCCGGCGGGAAGGTCGACTGGCCGAAAAGCAATGCCAGAAACAGCACCACCACGAGCACGGCAAGCACCAGCCGGCGCATCTGCTGGTAGTTGCCCAGCCCGTGTTTGTATTCTGTGTCCAAGATTGGGATCCGATCGTCGAGGAGCCTGGCCGGCGATCGCAGCTCTAGCCAGGAATGGCGTCCCGCCGATCGCCGGGACGCCTCTGTAGCACAATTCAGGCGGATTTTGGCGCGATGACGAGGCCTGACGTCATCGTGATCCAAGCGGGTTCCGCAAAAGTGTCCACGGTTTTGCGGTGAGAATCCGCGACAACCATGGAAACTATGCCGACGACGCGTTGCGAAGCGAGCGGAGTCTGCTTAGCGCGGCGCCAGCACCATCATCATCTGGCGACCTTCGAGCTTCGGCTCGGCTTCCACCTTGGCGATGGTCGCCACTTCCTCGCGCACCTTGTTCAGAAGCTGCATGCCGAGTTCCATATGCGCCATCTCGCGGCCGCGGAAGCGCAGCGTCAGCTTGACCTTGTCGCCTTCCTCGAAGAAGCGGCGAACCGCCTTCATCTTGGTCTCGTAGTCATGGCTGTCGATGTTCGGGCGCATCTTGATCTCCTTGATCTCGATGACCTTCTGGTTCTTGCGCGCCTCGGCCGCCTTCTTCTGGTTGGCGTATTTCAATTTGCCGAGATCGAGGATTTTTACGACGGGGGGCACCGCGTTGGGCGATATTTCGACCAGATCGAGCCCGGCCTCTTCGGCGAGCAGCAATGCGTCGTTGATGGAAACATCGCCGCGGTTCTGGCCTTCGGCGTCGATAAGCTGGACCCGGGGAACCCGGATGTCACGGTTGGAGCGCGGCCCATCCTTGGTCGGCGCCGCTGCTTTGAAAGGTCTGCGAATGGTCGTGGTCTCCTTGGCCGTTTCGTTCAGGGTTCGCATGAATCTGTGTGCGGACGCGCCAATGTGGGAAGCGCGCGGCGCAAGTCAATAGCACAGCGTTCTCAAGAAATCACCTGATCACGAGCCTGTGCCAAGCAAAGAAACATCGCGAGCACTTTCCGTCTTGCCTTTGGCCGTGCCAAAAGCGACGCGTGAAAAAAACCGGGACCGCCCCACAGCCATGACCTCCGCTCCGACCTTTCTTGATGTTGATGGATCCGATATCGCCGTGCGCCATGCGGGTGGCTCGACGCCCGGCATCGTCTGGCTCGGCGGCTACAAGTCGGACATGCTGGGCACGAAGGCCGAGACGCTGTCGGACTGGGCGGCACGGGAAGGCCGGGCCTTCCTGCGCCACGACTATTCGGGCCATGGCGAATCCGGCGGCGCCTTCGCCGACGGTACGATCTCGAAATGGCTTGCGCAAAGCCTTGCGGTTTTCCGGCATTTCGCCAAGGGCGATCAGGTCCTGGTCGGCTCGTCGATGGGTGCCTGGATCGCGCTGCGCATGGTGCAGGAGTTGCGCAAGGCGGGCGATGCAAGCGTCGTCGGCCTGGTGTTGCTGGCGCCGGCACCCGATTTCACCAGCGACCTGATCGAGCCGGTGCTGACCGAGGCGCAGAAACGCGACCTCGCCGAAAAGGGGTTCTTCGCGGAGCCGTCGGACTATTCCGCCGAGCCTTACGTCTACACGCGCGCGCTGATCGACGACGGGCGCGAAAACCGGATGATGACCGGGCCGATCGACACGCATTGCCCGGTTCACATCCTGCAGGGGCTGGCCGATGCGGACGTGCCATCGAGCCACGCGTTGAAGCTCGCCGCCCTGCTGCCGGCCGACGATGTCACGCTGTCGCTGATCCCCGACGGCGACCATCGCCTGTCGCGCCCGCAGGATCTCGACATGCTGGTGCGGGCGGTCGGCGACATCGCCGGACGAGGCAAGTAACGATGCGCCTTTCCATCCCGATCTCCGCTTTTGTCGCGGCAATCGTCGGTTTCGGCGGCACGCTGGCCATCGTCATCGCCGCCGCCAAGGCGGTCGGCGCGACGCAGGTCGAGACGGCGAGCGGTGTGACGGCGATCTGCCTGGCCATGACGGTCGAGTGCCTGTTGCTGTCATGGCGCACGAAAATGCCTGTCATCACTGCCTGGTCGACGCCGGGCCTGGCACTGGTCGCCGCCTCGAGCGGCTTTTCGATGGGCGAGGCCGTCGGCGCCTATATCGTCACGGGCGTGCTGTTGGTCGCGACCGGCCTGTTTGGGCCGCTGACCCGGCTGATATCGAGAATACCGGCTTCGGTCGCCTCAGGCATGCTGGCCGGCATCGTCGTCACTTTCGCCATCAATGCCATGAAAGCCATTCCGGCGGACCCTTGGCTCATCCTGCCGCTGATCGCGGCGTTCTTTGTCATCCGGCTGTTCAATCCGGCACTGTCGGTACTGGCGGTGCTGGTCGGCGGCGGTCTCGCCGCGTTCCTCACCGGCCGTGTCGGCGGGCTGCCGACACCCGAGCTGTCGACTCTGACACTGATTACACCTGATTTCACCGCCAAGGCGATGATTGGGCTGGCGCTGCCGCTCTATCTCGTCACCATGGCTTCGCAGAATCTCTCCGGGCTCGCCGTGCTGCGCGCCGCCGGCTACCACCCCGAGCCGGGCCCGCTGATCGGCGTCACCGGCCTGTTTTCGCTGCTGTCGGCGCCGTTCGGCGGTTCGACCACCAATCTGGCGGCGATTTCGGCGGCGATCTGCACCGGGCCGGACGTTCATCCCGACCCCGCCGAGCGCTGGAAGACCGGGCCGTTCTATGCGCTTGCCTATCTGATCTTCGCGATCTTCGGCGCCTCGCTGGTAGCGATCTTCGCCGTCCTGCCGCAGAGCCTGATCGTGCTGGTGGCGGGTCTTGCGCTGATGGCGTCGCTGGCCAACGCGCTGGCGATCGCGCTGAAGGACGAAGGCGACCGCATGGCCGCCACCGTCACCTTCGTCGTCACCGCCTCCGGGCTGACACTGTTCGGTGTCGGCGCCGCATTCTGGGGCCTGATCGCCGGGCTGGTCGTGCTTTTCCTCGATGCGCTCAAAAAGCGATAATCATTTCAGAAGCTTGTCCGGTTTTGGCGAACATTGTCTTGAATCGCGGTTTTCTCCTTCCCATTTCGATTCCACGCAGCCGGTTCTGGCTGTCTCCAACCGAAGGAATGGGAGAAAATGAACACATCTGCATTGATCCGCCCGGCCTGGACGCCGGCGACCATCGCGTTGATGGTGATCGGCTTCATGGTGTTCTGGCCGCTCGGCTTCGCCATGCTCGCCTACATCATCTGGGGCGACCGGCTCGAGGGCTTCAAGCGTGACGTCAACCGTGCGACCGACGGCATCTTCGCCGGCTGCCGCCGTGGGTCCGACAAGGCCGCGCGCTGGGGCAATGGCTCCGCCCGCACCGGCAACGTCGCTTTCGATGACTGGCGCGAAAAGGAGCTTGAGCGTCTGAACGAAGAGCGCCGCAAGCTCGACGAGATGCTGACCCAGTTCGACGAGTACGCTCGCGAATTGCGCCGCGCCAAGGATCAGGACGAGTTCGACCGGTTCATGGCCAACCGCAACAAATCGACGGCTCCGGCGAAGACCGACCCGAGCACCGGAACGACGCCCACCAAGCGTGGCAAAGGCTCGAACCTGCTCGACGACTGAGGCCCAGCGACAGGGCCAAGGTATGATGACGGCGTCGCGCGAGCGGCGCCGTTTCTTTTTTGTTCTATTCGTTTTCCTCGAATCGCGTATCGTCCCGCCATGACCATCGGGTTCTTCCGCAATCTGACGAAGCCCAAGCCCACGCCTGCCGTGGAACGGGAATACTGTGTCGCCGGGCGTACGCTGCCGCTCAAGATCGTCGAGAGCGCCAGGGCAAAGCGCCTGACGCTGCGCATCGATTCCGGCGGCCAGGGCCTGCGCATCACCGTGCCGCCAGGCCTGCGGCGCGGCGAGGTCGACAGGTTCCTCGACCGCCACCAGGACTGGCTGGAGCAGCGTCTGGCCAAGGTGCCGGCTCGTCCTCAAGTAAGACCAGGTATCAAGATCCCGGTGCGCGGCGTGCCGCATCGCATTGTCCACGAACCGTCAAAGCGCGGCACCGTCACCATATCGCGCGACGAGCGCGGCCCGCTGCTGATCGTGCATGGCGAGCGCATCCATCTGCCGCGCCGCATCGCCGATTTTTTGAAGCGCGAGGCCAAGAAGGATATCGAGAAGCTGGTGGTCAGGCATACGGAGGCGCTCGGCAAGCGCGCCAAGGCGATCCGCTACAAGGACACCTCCAGCCGCTGGGGCTCCTGCACCTCCGAAGGCAATCTGTCCTTCTCCTGGCGCATCATGATGGCGCCGCAGCCTGTGATAAACTACCTCGTCGCGCATGAAGTGGCGCATCTCAAGGAGATGAACCACGGCCCGAAATTCTGGAAATTGTGCGAAAAGCTCTGCCCCGACACGGACCGCTGCAAGGATTGGCTGAAGCGCAACGGCGGCGCCCTGCAGGCGATCGTTTTCGAATAGGGATAGCGGACGGCGGCGTTTCAGCTACCGGCCACGCACTCAATCATCGTTCGCCGCATTGAGCTCCTCCGGGCGCAGTCCTTCGTCGGTATGCGGCCAGGGCAGAAAATTCCGGTCGAAGGCATCGCCGCCGAAATAATCCAGCGCCCGATGCGCTTCGGCGCCGTTGAAGGCGGCCTTGTCCATGAGATGCGCGATCACCTCGCGCGCCTGCGCGATCTTCTGCTTCAGTTCGGCAACGGTCTGGTCGGCCATGGCTGTGCTCCCGCCTTGCATGCTGTCCTTCCATAGGTAGCGCCTTTGGCCTTGCCGGCAAACAGCATGCTTTTTCTCGACTCTTGGCGCTTTTCATGTCAATTCCCGCGCCATGGCGCTCGACATCAAGATCTGCGGCTTGAAGACCGACCAGGCAATAGGCGCGGCGCTGGCCGGCGGCGCCAGCCATGTCGGGTTCATTTTCTTCGCCAAAAGCCCGCGCTACGTCGAACCGGCCGAAGCTGGCCGTCTGCGCCAAGCGGCGCGCGGCAAGGCCCTGGCGGTTGCCGTCACCGTCGGCGCCAATGACCCCTTCCTCGATGAAATCGTGGAAAAGATGCAGCCCGACATTCTGCAATTGCACGGCTCCGAAACCCCCGAGCGAGTGGCCGAACTGAAAGCCCTCCATGGCCTGCCGGTGATGAAGGCGTTGCCGCTCGGCGATGCTGCCGATCTCGAACGGATAAAGCCGTTCGTCGGCATCGCGGACCGCTTCCTGTTCGACGCCAAGCCGCCAAAGGGCTCCGAGCTGCCGGGCGGCAATGGCGTCGCCTTCGACTGGCGCATCCTTGCCGGCCTTGACGCCGGGATCGATTACATGCTTTCCGGTGGGCTCAACGCCGCCAACATCGGCGACGCCCTTCGGCTTGCAAACCCGCCCGCAATAGACATTTCCTCGGGCGTGGAGAGCGCGCCGGGCGTCAAGGATCCGGCGCTGATCGAACAGTTTTTCCGGGCCGTCAGGGCCGCGCGCGACGACCGCGCCGCCTGAACAAATTTCGAACCCTGAGCATGTCCCGGAAAAGCGGGAACCCGGTTTTCCGACAGGGACATGCTCAAAGTACAGATCTAGGAGATCGGCGATGAACAAGCCGGCGACACCCAATTCCTTCCGTACTGGACCCGACGAGCAGGGCATGTTCGGCATTTTCGGCGGCCGTTTCGTTGCCGAAACGCTGATGCCCCTCATCCTCGACCTGGAGAAAAACTGGAACGAGGTCAAGAACGATCCGGATTTCAGGGCCGAGCTGACCGATCTGTCCACCCACTATGCCGGGCGGCCGTCAAAGCTGTATTTCGCTGAAGGCCTGACGAAGCATCTTGGCGGCGCGAAAGTCTATTTCAAGCGCGAGGATTTGAACCACACCGGCTCGCACAAGATCAACAATTGCCTCGGCCAGATCCTGCTGGCCAAGCGCATGGGCAAGAAGCGCATCATCGCCGAGACAGGTGCCGGCCAGCATGGCGTGGCGTCCGCGACCGTCGCCGCCCGCTTCGGCTTTCCCTGCGTCGTCTATATGGGTGCGACCGACGTTGCCCGGCAGAGCCCCAACGTTTTCCGCATGAAGCTGCTTGGCGCCGAAGTGCGGCCGGTGACCGCGGGCCACGGCACGCTGAAGGACGCCATGAACGAAGCCCTCCGCGATTGGGTGACCAATGTCGAGGACACCTATTATTTGATCGGTACCGCCGCCGGCCCGCATCCCTATCCGGAACTGGTGCGCGACTTCCAGTCGGTGATCGGCACCGAGGCACGCGCGCAGATCCTCGAACAGGAGGGACGGCTGCCCGACACCATCATCGCCGCAGTCGGCGGTGGTTCCAATGCCATCGGCATGTTCCATCCCTTCCTCGATGACAGGCAAGTCCGCATCATCGGCATCGAGGCCGGCGGGCGCGGCCTCGACGGCATCGAGCATTGTGCCTCGATGAATGCCGGCTCTCCCGGCGTGCTGCACGGCAACCGCACCTATCTCCTGCAGAACGCCGATGGCCAGATCATGGACGGCCATTCGATCTCGGCCGGCCTCGATTATCCCGGCGTCGGCCCGGAGCATTCCTGGCTGCGCGATTCCGGCCGTGTCGAATACGTGCCGATCCTCGACGACGAGGCGCTCGAAGCCTTCAAGCTGACGACGCGCGTCGAAGGCATCATCCCGGCGCTGGAATCGGCGCACGCCATCGCCCATGCGGTCAAGATCGTACCCGCCATGGACAAGGACCAGATCGTCATCGTCAACCTGTCCGGCCGTGGCGACAAGGACGTGCACACGGTGGCCTCGATGCTGGGCATGGAGATCTAGGCCCTTTGGACAGTTTCGATTTGGGAGTTGATTATGAGCAAAATTCGTCCAAAGGGCCAGACATGACCACCCGCATCGACCGCCGCATGGCGAAGCTGAAGACCGAGGGCCGCCCGGCGCTCGTCACCTATTTCATGGGTGGCGACCCCGACTATGCAACCTCGCTGTCGATCATGAAGGCGCTGCCCAAGGCGGGCGCCGACGTGATCGAGATGGGGATGCCGTTCTCCGACCCGATGGCCGACGGCCCGGCGATTCAGGCCGCCGGCCTGCGCGCACTGAAGGGCGGCCAGACGTTGGTGAAGACGCTGAAATTGGCGTCCGACTTTCGCGCCGGCGATGACGAAACGCCTATCGTGCTGATGGGCTATTACAACCCGATCTACATCTACGGCGTCGACCGCTTCCTCGTCGACGCCAAGGCGAGCGGCATCGATGGGCTCATCGTCGTCGACCTGCCGCCGGAAATGGATGAGGAACTGTGCATTCCGGCGCTGAAGGCCGGCATCAACTTCATCCGGCTGGCGACGCCGACCACCGACGACAAGCGCCTGCCCAAGGTGCTGCAGAACACGTCCGGCTTCGTCTACTACGTCTCGATGACCGGCATCACCGGTGCGGCACTCGCCGACACCGGCAAGGTGGCGGCGGCGGTCAAGCGCATCAAGGGTCACACCGACCTGCCTGTCTGCGTCGGCTTCGGCGTCAAGACCGCCGAACAGGCGCGCGTCATCGGCGCCAATGCCGACGGCGTGGTGGTCGGCACGGCGATCGTCAACGCGGTCGCCAATGTGCTGGGGCCGAAGGGCGATAAGACCGCCGATCCGGCCGAGGCCGTCGCCACGCTGGTCAGCGGCCTGGCGCAAGGCGTGCGCTCGGCCCGCCTTGCTGCTGCCGAATAGTTTTCCTAGGTCTTTACCCAACTCTTCGTCAGGACAGGAGCCGAAGCGATGAACTGGATCACCAATTACGTTCGCCCGAAGATCAACTCGATGCTCGGCCGACGCACCGACATGCCCGAGAATCTCTGGATCAAGGATCCCGAGACCGGCGAGATGGTGTTCCACAAGGACCTGGAATCCAACCAGTTCGTCATCCCGTCCTCCGGCCATCACATGAAGATCTCGGCCAAGGAGCGGCTGAAATTCTTCTTCGATGACGGCAAGTACGAGACCCTGGACAACCCCAAGGTCATGCAGGATCCGCTGAAGTTCCGCGACGAGAAGCGCTATGTCGACCGGCTGAAGGACGCCAAGGCCAAGACCGGTCTGGAAGACGCCATCATCAATGCGCTTGGGACCGTCGAGGGCCTGCCGGTGGTGGTGACGGTGCAGGATTTCGCCTTCATGGGCGGCTCGCTCGGCATGGCGGCGGGTGATGCCATCGTACATGGCTTCGAGGTCGCCTTGCAGCGCAAGCGGCCGCTGATCCTGTTCGCCGCTTCCGGCGGCGCCCGCATGCAGGAAGGTATTTTGTCCCTCATGCAATTGCCGCGCACCACGGTCGGCGTCGACCGGCTGAAGGAAGCCGGCCTCCCTTATATCGTCGTGCTGACCAATCCGACCACCGGCGGCGTCACCGCCTCCTACGCCATGCTGGGCGACGTGCACATTGCCGAGCCCGGCGCGCTGATCGGTTTTGCCGGGCCGCGTGTCATCGAGCAGACCATCCGCGAGAAATTGCCGGACGGCTTCCAGCGCTCCGAATATCTGATGGAGCATGGCATGGTCGACATGGTGGTGTCCCGGCTGGAGATGCGCCAGACGATCGCGCGTCTGCTCAAGATGCTGCTCAAGATGCCGGAAGAGCAAAAGCCGCTGGAACCGGAAATCCTGCCGCCGGCCGTGCTTGCCGCCGAAGCCCGGCCACAGGCTTGACGCTACGATGGCCGGAGGTGACCCCGGCCTGGCGCGACATTGGCCGCCGCGAACAGCGATTGCGCGCCGCCCATGACGCGCTGTAGCCTTTTGATAGCCGTGGTCATTGCGGGAGCGATTCTGGCTCTCGGGCCATGCGCCGGGATTGTGCCATGACGACGCTTGCCGCCGACCGCGAAATCGAAGCCCTGATGGCGCTTCACCCGAAAGGCTTCGACCTTTCGCTCGATCGCATCACGCGGCTGCTGGAGCGGCTGGACAATCCGCAGGATTTGCTGCCGCCGGTCATCCACATTGCCGGCACCAACGGCAAGGGCTCCTGCGCCGCCTTCTCGCGGGCGCTGCTGGAAGCTTCCGGCCGCCTCGTCCACGTCCACACTTCGCCGCATCTGGTCAGCTGGCACGAGCGCTACAGGCTGGCCGCCGAGGGCGGCGGCAGGCTGGTCGACGATGACATCTTCGCCGAGGCCATCGCCCGCGTCGCCAAGGCCAATGCAGGCCAGAAGATCACCGTCTTCGAAATCCTCACTGCCGTCACCTTCATCCTGTTTTCGGAACATCCGGCCGATGCCGCCATCATCGAGGTCGGTCTTGGCGGCCGCTTCGACGCCACCAACGTCATCGCGCGGCCGGCCGTGTCGGTGATCATGCCGGTGTCGATGGACCACGAGGCCTATCTCGGCGACCGTGTGGAGCTGATCGCCGCCGAAAAGGCCGGCATCATGAAACGCGGCTGTCCCGTGGTCATCGGCGCCCAGGAAAGCGAGACGGCGCTGCAGGTGCTGATCGACACCGCCGAGCGGCTGGAATGCCCGACCCTCGTCTATGGCCAGGATTTTCTCGCTTTCGAGGAAAACGGCCGCATGGTCTACCAGGACGATGATGGCTTGATGGACCTGCCGTCGCCGCGCCTGCCCGGTCGCCACCAGTTCGCCAATGCCGCCGCCGCGATCGCCGCGGTCAAGGCCGCCGGCTTCGAGATCAGCCACCGCGCCGCCGAGAAGGCGATGACCAACGTCGCCTGGCCCGGCCGCATGCAGAAGCTGGGGCAGGGCAGGCTGGCGGAACTGGCGCCGAAGGGCGCCGACATCTGGCTCGATGGCGGCCACAATCCGGGCGCCGGCGTGGTCGTCGCCGAAGCGCTGGCCGAGCAGGAAGAAAAGAACCCGCGCCCGCTGTTCCTCATTTCGGGCATGATCAACACCAAGGACCAGAGCGGCTATTTCCGCGCCTTCAAGGGCTTGGTCAGGCATGTCTACACGGTGCCAGTGAGCCAGAGCGATGCCGGCGTGCCGAACGACGAACTGGCGGTCCGCGCCACGGAAGCCGGACTGACGGCCGAACCGGTAAGCTCCGTCGCCAGCGCGCTCATGCTGCTGCGCGACACCTGGGACGGCCCGCCGCCACGCATCCTGATTGGCGGGTCCCTCTATCTGGCCGGTGCGGTGCTGGCTGAAAACGGCACGCCGCCGACCTGAGGGCGGCTACAGTTTCGACGCCTTGCATCTTTAGACGCCTGCGGCGGAATTCTGCTATCTCGCTTTTGACCGAAAGATCCGAGGGCGGTTCAGAAGTCCCACGGCGAGATTAGGTCAAGGCTGGTGGCACTAAAGTCATTGAGATTGCGCGTTGCCAGTCGACCACCATTCACCCGCGCTATTGCCGCGATCATGCCATCGGGAGCTGACATGCCGCGGCCTTGGCGCGTGGCGAACCCCATGATCTCGCCATAAGCCAAGGCAGCTTCTTCCGTCAGCCCAAAGATCCGGTCGGCAAATCGATGGCGCCATTGGGAAAGTCCCTGCTCCAGCCGATCGGCTCGCTCATCGGGCCGTATCTTTTGAATGCCAAAGGCGATTTCCGCAATCGTCACCGTGGGAAGGGCCAGTTCGGCGTCGTTGCGGACGAGCCACGCCAGCACGGCCGGGTTCGGCGCCTTCTTGAAGGTCTCCGAAATCACGTTGGTGTCGACGAAAATCAAAGCTCAGGTCCTGGATGGACCTGGCGGCCTTCGCGGATAATGTTCTCCAGATCGATGTCGGTGCCACTGGTTGACGCAAGTCGAGCATAGAAGGCGGATGCCGGCTCGCGACCCGCTTCACGAATCTCGTAGGATTCAAGCGCACGTTCGACCACATCGGCTATCGAACGATTTTCGCGGCGAGCAAGTCTATGGGCTAGGTCGCGCGCTTTTGCACTGCGGACTGACAGCTGTGGTTCGGCCATTCCAAACTCCCATTCGAAAAGGGAAATATATGTCGATTTTTACCTGCCATCAAGATGGCAATTGATGTCACGCCATCTAACGGTTACTTCAGCTCGATCTCGATAAAAGCGTACTCGCCGTCATTGGCGCTGATGACGTCGTGTTCGACGCCCTCCTTGCGGAAATAGGGGGAACCTTTCTTCATCTCGGCGAAGGTCTCGCCGTCCTTGGTCACCAGCTTCAGCTTGCCGTCCATCAGCGGAACCACGACATAGTCGTGGCCATGGCGGTGCCAGCCGGTGTTGTCGCCCGGCTGGAAGCGGTATTCGGTGACGATGACGCGCTCATTGTCGATGAAGACTGTGGCCTTGGCGGATCCGGTCATTTCTCTCTCCTGCTTCTGCCGCCAACAGAAGACATGGAAGCCCCCGACGTGAGTGCCAGAGCGGCGCACCGATGGCGCCAACAAAAAGCCCAGCGCGATGGCCGGGCTCAATGCTTCGAATTCAGATGGTATCAGGCGAGATTGCCATTGACCCAGTGCGACAGCGCGGTCTTGGGCGCGGCGCCAACCTTGATGTCGGCCACTTCGCCGCCCTTGAAGATCATCAGCGTCGGGATCGAGCGCACGCCAAACTGGGCGGCAAGCTCGGGATTCTCGTCGATGTTCAGCTTGGCGATCTTGACCTTGGCGCCGAGTTCAGTGGCGATGTCCTCAAGCGCCGGTGCGATCATCTTGCAGGGGCCGCACCACTCCGCCCAGAAATCGACCACGACCGGTACCTGGGCATTGAGCACATCGGCCTGGAAATTGTTCTTGTCGACCTTGACGGTGGTCATGCGGAAATCCTTTCGAAATTTTTCGTCGCACCAAATGTGGTGGTTGCCGCGCCCTTCTTCAAGCAGTTCTTGTGTCACGCTCCCGTGAGTCGGGCAAGGGCGTCGTCCATGGCCCGGGCCGGGAGCTCGATCAGCCTAGGCGTTTCGGTGAACAGCAGGGCCGCCTTGATTTCCCGCCCTGGATAAAGCGGCTGCAGCAGGGCGCGATAGAGCGCGAGCTGAAGCAGATAGGCCGGGGGGACCTCGGCCGGGGAGGCGGGTGCGGGCCGGTTGGTCTTGTAGTCGACGATCGAGACCGTATCCGGCGTCACCGCCAGCCGGTCGATCTTGCCGGAGATGGAGCGAATTTTGCCCTTGACCTCCAGGCTGCCCATGATCGCGACCTCTGCACGTGACGAGGGCGCGAACAGTTGACCGAGGCCGGGGTCGGCAAGGATGGCCATGACCGACGCCAGGGCCTTTTCACGCTCGGCTTGCGGCCACCCCGCACCCGTTCGCGAGAGGTAACGCTCCGCCGCACTTTGGCGGCCGCTCTCGGCCATGCCGGGCAGCATCTGCAGCAGTTTGTGCAAGGCGAGCCCGCGCATCACTGCAAAACCCGGCTCGGCATCGGCGTCCAGCACCGGCGAGGCCTTGTCGACAACCGCTTCCTTGCCTTCCTCGATCAGCGCCGAGGCGCCCGATGGCGACAACGGTCGCGGCAGGTCCTCGAAAGGCGGCAAGGGCCGGAACAGGGTCGCCGGCAACGGGCCGAAAGCATCGGCTTGCCGCGCCTGTTCACTGACGTCTGGCGCGACCGGCGGCAAGTTGGTGACATGGAAACGATGCACCGGCTCGCCGCCGGCGGGGTGCGGACGCTGTTCGCTTTCCGGCGCACCGATCAGCGCGCGGCTGACGATCGAATGCCAGGTTCCGGTGTTCGGCGCCCGCTTGCCGTGATAACCGCAGACGATCAGCCGGTCCTCCGCGCGCGTCATGCCGACATAGAGCAGCCGGCGGTATTCATCGTCGGCGAGTTCGCGGGCGCGAGCAGCCGCCGTTTTCGAAAAGCCGTTGGCGACGTCGCTGGCCGAACGCCAGAGATAGCCCTTGCCGTCCCAATGCCTGCCCGATCCCTCGAAAGGCATCAGGCGCGGCAAATGCTGGTCGCTGAAGGGAGCGGAACCGCCGTCGACCAGGAACACCACCGGCGCCTCCAGGCCCTTGGCGGCGTGCACGGTCATGACCCGGACCTCGTCGCGGGTCTGATCCATCTCGCGCTTGATCTCGGGGCCGGCGTTTTCCAGTGTCGACAGGAAGGCTTCCAGCCCGGGCAGGCCGGTCCGCTCGTCCGCAAGGCAGAAGCTCAGGAACTCATCGAGAATATCGCCGGCTTCCGGCCCGAGCCGCGCGACCATCCTGCGGCGCACGCCATCGCGCGCCAGCAGGGCGGCATAGAATTCGAACACCGGCTTGAAGGCAGCCTCCTCAGCCCAGGCGTCGAGCTGCGCGACGATCGCCGAGAGCGCTTCGCTTTCGCCGGCTTGCTGGCGCAGCGATGCCGCCAGCGACACGCCGGGCGGCCTCTGCGCGGCGAGCGTGAACAGCCTCTCCTCCTGCAGGTCGAAGATCGGGCTGCGCAGGACGGCGGCGAGCGACAGGTCGTCCTGCGGCTGGATCAGCAGATGGCCGAGCGCGATCAGATCCTTGACCGCGATATGGCCGGGCAAGCTCAGCCGGTCGGCGCCGGCGACCGGAATGTCGCGACGCTTGAGCGCGCGGGTCAGCGCGTGGACGAAGCTGTCGCGCTTGCGCACCAGCACCAGCACGTCGCCCGGCCGCAGCCGCTTGCCACGGCCCTCGATGATTTCGCCCATGCCGATCCACCCGGCAATGGTGGCCGCGACATTCTCGGCGACGCGCACCGCCGGCGCATGGGCATGGTCGATCGCTTGCGTCCAGTCGTCGGGCTCGTCGACGGCCTCGGCGCCGATCGACGGCCACACCTCGACATAGCCCGGCGCATCGGTGCGGATCGCCTTGTGGTCCAGCGGATCGGGGTCATGGCTGATGCCGCGCCGCACGGTCGGATCGGCAAAGACGCGGTCGACGGCGGCCAGCACATCGTCCGTGGAGCGGAACGACCAGGTCAGCTTGAGGTCGGCGAAGGATGCATCGGCCTCGCGCACCCGCCCGGCGAACAACAGCCGGCTGTCGGCGAAGGAGTCCGGGGCGGCACCCTGGAAGGAATAAATCGACTGTTTCTCGTCGCCGACGGCAAAGACCGTGCGGTGCACCCGATCGCGCGCACCGAAGCCGGCAAAGAATTCTTCCGCCAGCCTCTTCACCACTTCCCATTGATCCGGGCTGGTGTCCTGCGCCTCGTCGAGCAGGATGTGGTCGATGCCCTGGTCGAGCTTGTACTGCACCCATGGGCCGGCATCGGGCCGCGCCAGAAGGTTCACCGTGCGGGTGATCAGGTCGTTGAAGTCGAGAAAGCCGCGGCTGCGTTTCAGCACTTCGTAGCGCGCGATCAGCCAGTCGGCGATGGTGAGCGCCGCACGTGTGCCTTCCAGCATCCGGAACAGCGCCAGGCGGTCGACGGTCTCCACGATGGCGCCGGCCGCCGAGAGATAGCGCTCGGCAAGGTCCGGCAGCCGGTCGGCCAGCGCCTTCTTGAAGGCCTTTGCCGGATCATAGGGATCGCCATCGGTCTTGAGGAAGGCTCTTGCCAGGAGTTGCAGCCGACGAACGGGATCGCCCTCGGCGAAAGCCTGGCGCGCATAGGGCAGGATGTTGTTCAGCACCGATCTGGCGTCGGTGGCTTCGGCTGCCTGGACAAAGCCGGCAAAATAGTCCGGCAGGAAGCCGGGCAGCGGCCATATCGACGCCGCTATGCCTTCGGCGGTCTGGCCGGGGCGGAAATGGAACTCATCGAACAAGGGCTGGAAGCCGTCGCGCCCGACGGCATCGAGGAAATGGCGCAACCCATCGCGCTTGCGCACGATCTCGCCGAGCAGGGCGTCGAGACCGGCCTCCCCCCCACGTTCCAGGACAGTGGCGAAGGCCTCGGCTAAATTCCTGTCGCCGGCGGCAGAGATCATCTCGCGGCGCGCGGCAGCAAAAAGCGAGGCCTCCATCTGGCTGTCGAGCATCTCGAAATGGGCGGGGATGTTGGCTTCGAGCGGGAATTGATGCAGCACGGATTCGCAGAAAGCGTGGATCGTCTGGATCTTCAGCCCGCCAGGCGTTTCCAGGGCCTCGGCGAACAGGCGGCGGGCTCTGCGCATGGTATCGCGATCGGGCCGGCGCCCCTCCAGCGCCCCGACTTTGGAAGCCAGCTCCGCGTCGCCAAGCGTCGTCCACTCCGACAGCGTGGAAAAAACCCGGTTCGACATGTTGGCGGCCGCGGCGCGCGTATAGGTCAGGCACAATATCTTCGACGGGTCGGTGCCGTTGAGCAGCAGCCGGATGACGCGCTGGGCAAGCACATGGGTCTTGCCCGATCCCGCATTGGCCGACACCCAGGCGGAATTGCCGGGATCGGCGGCGCGGGCCTGGCTCGAAGCCGTGTCGGTCGGGATCGGATAGGCTTTCTTCATGCCTCTCCGCCCTCGTCCCCGGCGTCTCCGCCGGCGGACCATTCGAGTACGCGGGCGAGGTGGTCGTAGTCGCCGTCGGTTTCGCCTTCGCGAAACGGCAGCGCGCGCGACAGATAGCCGGTCGCCGGGTCGGCATAATGGATCAGCAGCTTTTCCAGCCGCGCCCAGGCCTCTTCGGCGAGATCGGCCGCGGTGCGTGGCTGGCGGTTGTGTTCGAGTATGGACTCTTCGAACACCTCGCCATTCGGCTTCAGCCTGATGAAGGCCAGTTGCGACGGTTCGCGCATCCCCAGATCCTTGAACGCGCCACGCCTCAGCAGCGCGCCTTCCAGCGCCAGTTGAGGCGCCAGCAGCGTATGCGCCAGCGCCTTCGAAGGCGAGGAACCCGTCTTGTAGTCCAGAATGTCGGCCATGCCGCCGGCCAGCAGGTCGACCCTGTCGGCGTAACCGGACAGCGTCACCCCGGACTGTCCGACGACGGTTTTCCCAGCCCTCTCCTCGGCATGCCGCTGGACCACCGCATCGGCGCGCGTGCGCTCCCATTCGATGATGTTGGCGGCGAGCTTTTCGAAACGCGGCCACCACACGGCCTCGACATCGGCCGGAAGCGCCGCCTCGGCAAAACAGGCGCGGCCGGCGGCGATGAGCCCGGCCAGCGCGTCCGGCGCGCGCGGGTCGGCCACCTCGGAGGAGAAGAGATGCAGGATGGCGTGAAACAGCGTGCCGCGCTCGGCCGCGCCCGGATCACGGATGAGCGGATCGAGCGGCATCAGGCCGAGGATCCTTCGGGCGTAGATGGCGTAGGGGTCGCGGCGCAGCGTCTCGATCTCGGTGACCGAGAAATGGCCCGGGCGAACCGGCAATGGCGGTTTCGGCTGCGGCCGCGGCGCGAAATCCCGCTTCGGCCCTGTGTCGAGCGCGCGTGCCCAGGCAAGCAATTCATCGCCGCGCCGGCGCAGCGCTGTCGCCTGGTCGTTGCCGATGAAGGTGAGCAGCCGCTGCAACCAGCGCGACGGCACCGCGGGCGCGTCGCCGGCGCGCGCCGAGCGCGCCAGCAGCACCTTCCTGGCACCCATGGCCATCTGGAAGTCATGCGCGGCGAGGCCGATGCGCCGCTCCGGCGGTTCGAGATCGATGCCGGTCTTCATCAGCCGCGACATGAAGCGGTCGCTCTCCGGCTTGCGCGGCCAGACCCCTTCGTTGAGCCCACCGATGACCAGTGTGTCGACATGCTGCAGCCGGGCTTCCAGCGCGCCCCAGATGGCGATGTTCCTGTCGGTGCCTTGCGCCGGCTTGACGGTCTCGGGCGCGATCAGCGCCTCCATCACGTCAGGCCATTCGATTGCCGCGAACGACAGCGGCGCCGAAGCCGCGACCAGCCCGCGCAAAAGGTCGGCGAGCTTTTCGCCGGCATCGCCGGCGTAGAGTTCGCCAAGGCCGCCATCGGCGGAACTGCCGAGATTCTCCAGGGCAACGACGCTGGTCTCGACCAGCGCGGCAAGGCCGGCTTCCGCCTGGCCCCGAAAGGCTGAAAGCGGCGCCAGCGCTTGCTTGAGACGTTCAAGCAAATTCCGCGCGCCTTCGATGGAGCGCACGGTCAGCCGCGCAAACCAGAAGGGCGGCCGGCTGTCATCGCCAAGGCCGGTGAGGCGCACTTCGAAAAGGTCCGGCAGCGACGCAATGTCGGGGCGGCCGGTGCCGCCGCGCAGCGCCACCAGTTCGACCAATTCCGCCGCGTGGCGCACATCGCCGCGTTCCAGGCCGAGGCCGAGCAATGGATGCTTGAGCAGCGACAACAGGCCGACCGGATCACCCGGCCGGAACACCGCCTCGAGCGCCAGCCTGAGCAGGCTGGCCGCCGGCGTGTTGGAAAGCGGCGTGCCGCCGGAATCGTCGGCAACGACACCGAAGCGCTTGAGCTCGACACTGACGCGGCGCGCCAGGGCGCGGTCGCCGGTCACGAGAGCGGCCCTTTGGCCGGGTTCTTCCACGGCCTGCTTGAGTGCGACCGCGATCGCGACGGCCTCGTCGCGCTCGCTTGCCGCTTCGAGCAGCGTCACGTCGGCGAAGGCGGCGGCAATATCGAACGCTGAAAACCCGTTTCGCGTCTCCGCCCACAATTCGGTGGTCTCGGCCGGCCGCAACGCCTCGCCGACAAGGGCCGCGCGGAGCGCGAGCTTCGGCTCGGCCGCGCCGATCTCCTCGACATCGCCGCGCAGCACGCCAATCTTGCCGATCAGCTTCGCCAGGCCGTATTGCGGATGGCCAAGCACGGCTGGACGCGCGCCTGGCGCCACGAGCGCCTGGAAGGAGGCTTCGTCCAGTAACTGGTCGAGCCCGGGCAACACGATGGCGCCACCGGTGAGGCCGGCGATGGTCGCAAGCAGCTCCGCCGTGGCGGGGATGGAGCCGGTAGACCCCGCGGCTATGACCGGCCCGGCGGGCGGATTGCGCCGCAGCCGCGCGGCCTCGGCGCGGATCAAGGCGCTGCGATGCGCTGCCGGGTTGGAGCGGTCGCTTTCTTCGAGGAATTTCGGCCAGGCATCGGTGACGATGCCGAGGAATTCGAGCGTCACCTGCCACCATCCGGCAAGGTTCCCGCTCACCAGGCCGGCAAGTTTGGCCCAGTCGGTGCCTTCCGTCTCGATCTCGTCCATCAGTCCGGTCAGATCGCGCGCCAGCCAGATCGCGTCGGCGGTGGAGGCAGGCACAACGATCTCCTCGGCGAAGAGCGCCGCGACATGGGCGGGCAACCGGCGTTTCCACGCCCGCACCAGCGGCGTCAGCAGCAACAGCCGTTCGGTGGCGGCGATCGGCGGCGCCAGATCGATTGCCGCCGATGGCTCGGCCTCGAACAAGGCTTCATCCTCGTCGAATTCGCCGAGCGGACGGATCACCGGCAGGATCGCCGAACCGCCGCCGCCACGCGCCTTCAGGCTGTCGACGAACACGCCGCGCAGGGCACGTGCGGCACGGCGCGTCGGCACATAGATGGTGACGTCGGCCAGGGCGAGCGGATCGCCGTCGAAACGAAATCCGGGGACAAGCCGGCCGGCAAGCAGCGCCTCGGCCAGCGTCGGCAGAAACGGCGCTCCGGAGGGAATGGAAAAAACGCGGCTTGAGCCGCTCATTGCGATCCGATGAGTGCGCCGGCCACCGCTTCTTCGGCAAGCGGAATGGCGTCGGGCGTGCCGACGGTTATCCAGTGGCCATGCATCGGCATGCCGAACAGGCGGCCCCCGGCAATCGCCCTGTCGAAATAGGCGTTGAGCGAATGCGGTTCGGCGGTTGCGTCCTTGAACAGGCGCGGATGGATGATCGCGGCGCCGGCATAGATCAGGCCGGCAGGATCGCCTTTCGAACGCCGCAGCGCGCCGTCCGGCGCCACCAGGAAATCGGTGCTGCCACAATGGCCTGTCGCCTGATGGAGATCCGCCAGCATCAGCAGAATATCCATTTTCGCCGCGTCCCATGCAAGGGCGAGCCGCCTGAGATTGAGCGGGCCGTGGTCGATCCAGAATGTATCGGCGTTGAGGATGTAGAACGGCTGTTGGCCGAGTTCCGGCAGCGCCTTGACGATGCCGCCGGCGGAATCGAGCAGCCGGTCGCTTTCATCGGAAATGACGATGCGCGGCGCGCGGCGCGCGGCGACATGGGCGACGATCTGTTCGGGAAGGTAATGGACATTGACCACCGCCGTGCCGACGCCGGCCGCGGCCAGGCTGTCGAGGCCCCAGTCGAGCAGCGTCTTGCCGGCGATCCGAACCAGCGGTTTGGGGATGGTGTCGGTGATCGGCCGCATGCGCTTGCCAAGCCCCGCGGCAAGTACGATGGCGGTGTCCGGTCTCATTGTCACAGCGCTCGTTCCTCCAGCAACCCGTGCGCGCCGTAGAAATCCCGCAGCTCGGCGAGCGCGGGATGCGACAGTGCCCGCCTGAGATAGTCGCGGATGCGCGGCAGGTGCTTGAGATAATAGGGTTTGCCGTCGCGTTTTTCGAGGCGCACGAAAATGCCCAGGATCTTGGAATTGCGCTGCGCGGCCATGATTGCGTAGGCTTCGAGGAAGCCTGCTTCATCGAAGCCGCCGGCTTTGTGACGCGCCGCGACATAGGCAGCAAGCGTCCGCTTCTCGATCTCGGGCGGGATGGTGACGCGGGCGTCCATGGCAAGCGAGGCGACATCATAGGCGGCGGGACCGATCAGCGCGTCCTGCACGTCGACGATGCCGAGCCGGTCGAGGCCGGACCGCTCGCCGCGCCAGATGATGTTGGGTGAATGGAAGTCGCGCAGCATCAACGTGTATTCGCTGCCTTGCAGCCGGTCGACAAGCGCGTTCCATGTCCTGTGGTAGCCGGAACGCAGCGCGTCGCTCGCCGGGCCGCCCGATATCGCCGGCACGTACCAGTCGATCAGCAGGTCCGCCTCAATCAGCATGGCATCGCGATCGAAGGGCGGCACGTCATGAACGACGCCGGGAGCGGCCTCCATGCGATGTGGCCACGCCTTGCCATGCATCATGGCAAGCAGTTCGGCCGCTGCCTCGTAGCGTTCGGCGACCGGCCCGCCATTGCCGGCGAGAAAGCCTTCCGAGCCCAGATGCTCGAGCAGCAGGAAGCCCTGGTCGAGATCCTGCGCGTCAATCCTGGGCACCGCGACGCCGGCAGCCTGCAGCGCACGGTCGATGGCGACGAAAGCCGACACCGACTGCGCGGTGTGGGCGATCACGGCATAGGGCTTGCCGTCGCGCACTGGAGGGCCGAGCACCAGCCGCGGCGAATTCATCAGCACGCGCGGCGCCTCGCCGGCAAGCGAGACGATCTCGTAGGAGCGGGCCGAGGCATCGCCGATGAAATGCCGGCGCCGCGCTTGCCCCCATCCGGCGTTGTCGAGGAAGCCGCGCATGGCCAGCGAGCGCGCCACACGGTCGAAGCTCGCGCCTTGCCCCGACAGGCGCGCCAGCCGGCCCTCGCCGTGCTGGACGAGTTCGATCAGCACCGTCGTCTTGGGCAAATAGCCCTCAGCCCGTTCGGGCCACTCGATGAGGGCGGCACCTTGCGCGATTGCTTCCTCGAAGCCGAGCTCGTCGAGCTCGGCCGCCGAGGACAGGCGGTAGAGATCGAAATGATGGACCGGGATGCGTGTGTCGTAGCTCTGAACCAGCGTGAAGGTCGGGCTCGGCACTTCGAGATCGGCATCGTCGGCCAGTGTTCGGATGAGCGCTCTTGCCAGCGTCGACTTGCCGGCGCCGAGATCGCCCTTGAGCGCCAGCACGTCGCCGACGCGCAGCGCCAGCGCCAGATCCTCGCCCAGTCGCGCCGTCTGGGTCTCGTCGGCGAGCAAACGCTCCAGCACCGGTTCCGTCATCGAGCGCGCTACTCGGCCGCTGCGCGGATACCCGGCATGTCGGGAAAGGTGCAGATGACGGTCGTGCCCTTGTCCTTGCCGGTTTCGATGCGAACGGCGCCGCCATGGAGTTCGACAAAGCTCTTGACGATCGACAGGCCGAGGCCGGCGCCGCGGCGGCGGCCGCCATTGGTGCGCGGCTCGAAGCGGCGGAACACCGAATCGAGCACATCAGGCGGCATGCCGGGCCCGTCGTCGTGAACCGAGAACTCGACTCCGTCCGCCAGCTGGCGGCAGGCCAGCCGAATCGTGCTGGCCTCCGGCGCGTAATTGGCGGCGTTGCTCAGCAGATTGTATAGGATCTGGCGGATGCGGGTTTCGTCGCCATGGAACGTCTTCGGCGCGGCGGCGGCGTCGACCGCAAGCCGGATCGAATGCTCCTCCAGCCGGTCGGCGACAAGCTCGGCGGCGGCCGCGATGGTGCGGTCGACATGCACTTCGGAAATGTCGAGCTGCATGATGCCGGCATCGACGGTCGCAAGGTCCAGTATGTCGTTGACGATGGTCAGCAGCACCGAGGAGGACGAGCCGACATGCTCGACATATTCGCGCTGCTTCTGCGTCAACGGCCCGGTTGCCGGCAGCGACAGCAGCTCGGTGAAGCCGATGATGTTGGTCAGCGGTGAACGCAGTTCATAGGACACATGCTGGACGAATTCGTTCTTGAGCTGGTCCGATTTCTCGAGCGCCTCGTTCCTGTCCTTGAGCGCGCGTTCGACGTGGACGCTGTCGGTAACGTCGACGAAGGTCATCATCACTTGCCCGTTGGGCAGCGGAATCACGGCGTACCGCAGCACGGTGCCGTTGTTGAGCTCGGTCTGGCCGTGGCGGTCGCGGCGCTCGTCGTCGAAGCCGGTGATGGCGGCGACGAAGCCGGGCCAGGGGCTCTCGACCGCTTGTCGGTCGGAGAGCTCGCGTATGGCCGATACGTGCACATTGGGCTTGGCGGCTTCCGCGTCCAACCCCCACAGCGTGGCGAAGGCCGGGTTCGACAGGCGCAGCCGGCCGTCGGGGCCGAACACCGCAACGCCTTCCGCCAGATTGTCGAGCGTTTCGCCCTGGACCCGAACCGCGGTGCGGTAGCGGCTTTCGAGATCCATCTTCTCGGTCAGGTTCTCGAACACCCAGGTGACGCCGCCCTTGGGTTGCGGATTGGCGACGACACGGATCGTCTTGCCGTCGGGCAGATGCCACCAGTGTTCCTGCGATTCGACGGCACGGTAGGCGCCGAGCAGGCCTTCCTTCCAGCGGCGCCATTCCGGCTGTTCGGCGATCTTGCCCTCGCTGCGCAGGCGGTCGAGCAAAAGGGCGTTGTCGGGCGCGCTGTGCAGGAAGCCGCTGTCGAGCCCCCACAGTTTCTGGAAAGCCTGGTTGAAGAAGCGCAGCTTCTCGTCGGTGTCGAAGATGGCGACCGCGGTGTTGAGCTGGTCGAGCGTATCAGCGTGGCTGCGCACAGTCCGCTCGTATTCGCCGCGGATGGCCTCGATGGCGCTGGTGTCGCAGGCAAGGCCGGCCGAACCGTCGGCGCCGGCAAAGTCGGTCACGGCGAACACGCGACGGTCGCCTTCGATCACCGTCGAAAGCGACTGCTCGAACACCGGATGCGATTTGTGCTGCGTGGCGATGGCGTCGCGCGCCTGGCCGCCGAGGAACTCCTTGGCGTCGCGCACGGCGGCTTCCGCGCTCTCGGCTTCGACGGCGTCGGCATAGGCCCGGTTGACCCATTTCAGGCGGCCATGCTCGTCACGCAGCCATGCCGGCATCTTCAGCGCTTCGAGCAGGCCGATCATCGTGTCATGGTCAGCGGCCAGCCGCTGGTTGTCGATCTTGAGCCGGGCCTGGCTGCGCTGTGTCTCGGACAGCGAGACAAACCGCACCAGCACATGGGCCGCGCTCTTGCGGCCATGCACCTCCAATGGAGCGCCGGCCTGGGATTCGATCACCAGGTCGAACGGCCTGCCTTTTTCGCGCAAACCCGCCACGGCATGTTCGAGTGCCGCCGCCGAACGCGGCATCAGCCAGCGGCCAAAGGCGAGGAACGCGGCCCGTTCCTCCGGCGCGCCGCTTTCGGTCGGCAATGTGCCGATGAGTTCGGGCTTCTTGTTTTCCGAGGCCCAGACGACGACACGCTGGTCGCGCAAATTGAGCAGCGCTTCCGAACGCCGCAATGCCGCGCTGACATCGGCGACGCGGCTTCTCAGCTCGACATTCTCCGCCGAGGTACGCGCCCGTTCGCGGATGAGAACGATGGCCGACAGGAATGCCGTACCCGTTACGCCGACGAACACCGCCAGTTGTACGACCTCGACGGTGCTGATCGAAAGACCGGCCACCGCGGCGCCGGCCGCTTGGGCATGCGCGACCGCCCCCGCCAAGGGGCAGGCAAGCGCGGAACCGGCAAGGAGCAATCCCGCACGGGCGCGCCAGGAAAGGCGCTCGCCGCGTGTGGCGCAGCCCATGGTCCCTGAATCATCGTGGCCGCCGGAAACGGCCTGTCCCGCGTGAAGCGGGTTTTCCCCCGGCATGTCTTGGTCCTCTTCGCCGCCTGAATGCAAGACCGCCCTGACGCGTGCGCCGGTCCTCGCCCCTGGACCCGCGAATCACAACAATAGCGCCTGCTGGAATCGGCGTGAAGAATCATTCGGCGCAAAAATAAAGCCGGGCGAAAAGTCAATCGCCCGGCATCAATATCTTGTAGTAAATTCGGCTTTGGTTAATAGCGGTAGTGTTCCGGCTTGAACGGACCCTGCGGCGTGACGCCGATATAGGCGGCCTGCTCGCCCGACAGCTCGGTCAAGCGGGCGCCGAGCTTGTCGAGATGCAGGCGCGCGACCTTCTCATCGAGATGCTTGGGCAGCACATAGACTTGGTTCTGGTACTGCTCACCCTTGGTGTAGAGCTCGATCTGGGCCAGCACCTGGTTGGTGAAGGACGCCGACATGACGAAGCTCGGATGGCCGGTGGCGTTGCCGAGATTGAGCAGGCGGCCCTCCGACAGGAGGATCATCCGCTTGCCGTCCGGGAAGGTGATCATGTCGACCTGCGGCTTGACATTGGTCCACTTCAGATTGCGCAGCGACGCGACCTGGATCTCGTTGTCGAAATGGCCGATGTTGCCGACGATCACCATGTCCTTCATCGAGCGCATATGGTCGAGAGTGACGACATCCTTGTTGCCGGTGGTGGTGATGACGATGTCGGCGGTCGGTGCCGCATCTTCCAGCGTGACCACTTCAAAACCGTCCATCGCCGCCTGCAGCGCGCAGATCGGGTCGACTTCAGTGACCTTGACGCGGGCGCCCGCGCCCTTGAGCGAGGCCGACGAGCCTTTACCGACATCGCCATAGCCGCAGACGACCGCGACCTTGCCGGCCATCATCGTGTCGGTGCCGCGGCGGATGCCGTCGACCAGCGATTCCTTGCAGCCATATTTGTTGTCGAACTTCGACTTGGTCACCGAGTCGTTGACGTTGATGGCGGGGAAGGGCAGCAGGCCCTTCTTCTGCAGCTGGTAGAGCCGGTTGACGCCGGTCGTCGTCTCTTCGGTGACGCCGCGGATCGCTTCCTTCTGCTTGGTGAAGAAGCCCGGCGAAGCCTTCAGGCGCTTCTTGACCTGGGCGTAGAAGTATTCCTCTTCCTCGCTCTGCGGATTGGACAGCACGTCCTCGCCGGCCTCGGCGCGGGCGCCGATCAGGATGTACATGGTGGCGTCGCCGCCGTCATCGAGGATCATGTTGGAGAGGCCGCCATCGGCCCACTGGAAGATCCTGTCGGTGTAGTCCCAGTACTGTTCGAGGCTTTCGCCCTTGACGGCGAAGACCGGAATGCCGGCCTCGGCAATCGCCGCGGCGGCGTGATCCTGGGTCGAGAAGATGTTGCACGAAGCCCAGCGGATATCGGCGCCGAGCACCTTCAGCGTCTCGATCAGCACCGCCGTCTGGATGGTCATGTGCAGCGAGCCGGTGATGCGCGCGCCCTTGAGCGGCTTCTTGGCGCCGAATTCCTCGCGGCAGGCCATCAGGCCCGGCATTTCGGTCTCGGCGATATCGAGTTCCTTGCGGCCCCAGCCGGCAAGCGAGATGTCGGCGACCACATAGTCCTTGCTACCCGTCATGGCAGTACTCCGATGCGAATTGTTATGCGTGCGAATTGTTTGCGGATGCGCCCGTGCCGGAAGACATTTCCAAGGGCGCGAATTGCCGGCCTGACTAGCAGATCAGGCTTCACACGACAATGGGATATAAAGAAATCTTTATTCGTGCATGTCCCGGAGGGCTGATTTCGGGGTCAGCACTCCTCGCCGAAACGGGAGGCGACGAGCTGCTCCAGCGCGTCCATGACCTCGAGCGCCTCCGGGCCGCTGGCGGTGACGCGGATCGAGTATCCCGGGCTGGCGGCCAGCATCATCAGGCCCATGATCGAGGTGCCGCCGACCTGGACGCCGTCCTTCTCGACATGGACAGAGGCGTTGAAGCCGCTGGCGAGCTGGACGAATTTCGCCGAAGCGCGCGCATGCAGGCCGCGCTGGTTGACGATCGGAAACTCCCGGACGATCTGGTCATTTTCCGGGAATATCGCGTTCATTTGCTGCTCAGAAGCTGGCTGGCGACATTGATGTATTTGCGGCCCGCGGCCTGCGCCTCATCGAGCGCCGCCGCCATGTTGTCGCCCTTGCGGATCGACGACAGCTTGATCAGCATCGGCAGGTTCATGCCGGCGATCACTTCCGTGCGGCCGGACTCCATCACCGAGATGGCCAGGTTGGATGGCGTGCCGCCGAACATGTCGGTCAGCACGATCACACCTGCCCCTGTATCGACACGGGCGACCGCGTCGACGATGTCGCGGCGACGCTGCTCCATATCGTCGTCGGCACCGATCGCCACGGTTTCGAAATTGTCTTGTGGCCCGACGACATGTTCGACGGCATGTCGGAACTCGGTGGCCAGTTGACCGTGCGTTACAAGCACGAGTCCGATCATTCTTTGGTGGCTCCCGTCATCGCCGCTTCACAGGCGCATTTTATGCTCGCCAGCCAATCCAGGCGGCGGGAGCGCTATCTTGTCGACGCGCGGCCCGTTGACAAGCCCAAAATTGCGCCGGCCCATGCCATTTTGACGCATTGCAGCAAAAAACCCAGGGCGGATCATAGAAAAGGCGCGATCGACAGCCCCGCCATGATGGCCGGCAAGGCCGTGGCGGCGTTGCGCTCCGCAAGGTCGATACGCGGCACCGGGCAGCCTGCGACCGGCTCACTGAGTTCCTCCTGGAAACGGGCCATTTCCGCCTTCGGCACAAGCCGCACATGCAGGTCGATCACGCCGCCCGGCTCGAATGGTAGCGGGCGCGGCATGAACCCAGGCACCTCGGCGAGACCGGCGATGGTCGGCGGCACGCGGCAGACCAGCCGCCCGGCGTGTGCCGAGGCAAGCAGCCTGTCGTCGCCGATCAGCCGCGAGAACAGCGCGCGCGCCCGGCAATGGTCCAGGAGCGTCAGCGCCAGTGTCGTCTTGCCGGCCCCGGACGGGCCGGTGATGAGTACGCCGCGATCGCCGATCAGGATCGCGGTTCCGTGGATGTTTTCAGGCTGCGCGGCGGCTTCGGGCATGGTTATATCAGGGCCAAGGTCATCCCTCGGCCGGCAGCGTCACGACGAAGCGTGCGCCCTTGATCTCGCCGGGCTTGGTGCCGGGAATGTTTTCGGCGGTCAGCGTGCCGCCATGGGCCTCGACGATCTGCCTGGAGATCGACAGGCCAAGCCCCGAATTCTGGCCGAACGCCTCGCCGGCCGGCCGGTCCGTGTAGAAGCGTTCGAAGATGCGGTCGATCGTGTCGGCGCGGATGCCGGGCCCATTGTCGTCGACGGTCAGGATGTTGAACTTGCCGGCGCGCGCCAGAGACAGGCTGATGTGGCCATGATCCTCGGGCACGAAGGAGCGGGCGTTCTCGATCAGGTTGGTGATGACCTGGCCGATGCGCAAGTCATGGCCGACGACGACATAGCCCTTGGCGCCCTGTGGCAGCTTGGCAACCTTGAGCTCGATCTCGACCGCCTTCTTGTTGCGCGTCGTTTCACGCGAAACAGCGACGAGGTCGGTGACGAATTTCTTCAGGTCGACGGTTCCCGCGTCCTCGCGCGCCAGTTCGGCGTCGAGGCGGGAGGCATCGGAAATGTCGGTGATGAGGCGGTCCAGCCGTTTGACGTCATGCTGGATGATCTCCATCAGACGTGCGCGCGAGGTATCATTTTTCGCCAGGGGCAATGTTTCGACGGCGCTGCGCAACGACGTCAGCGGGTTCTTCAGCTCATGCGAAACATCGGCGGCGAAACTCTCGATCGCCTCGATGCGCGCATAGAGCGCGTTGGTCATGTCGCGCACGGCTATCGACAGATTGCCGATCTCGTCCTGGCGGTCGGAAAAGTCGGGGATTTCCTCGCGGCTCTTGACGCCGCGGCGCACCCGCACGGCCGCCGCCGACAGCCGGCGCAGCGGGTTTGCGATGGTGGAAGCCAAAAGCATCGACAGGATTGCGGTGACGAGCGCCGCGATGCCGAAGACGCGCAGGATCGCCTTGCGTTCGGCGGCGACGATCTTGTCGATATCGCCGCCTTCGGTCGACAGCATCAGCACACCGAGAACGGCGCGAAAACGCTGGATCGGCACCGCCACCGAGACGATCTGCTCGCCCTGTTCCGAGACACGCACGATGGTCGACGGGCTGCCGGTCAGCGCCTTGACCACTTCCGGAAAGGCGGCGCCGTTGCCGCCCGGCTGTTCGTGATAGACCGGCAGGTCGGTGTTGCGGAAGAAGTCGAAGATGAATTTCTGGACGCGCTCGACAAGGTCGGGTTCTTCCTCTTCGACCGGCGGCAGGTCGTAGCGCAGGATCTGGCCGCGCGAATAGAGATGGCGTGAATCGAGCAGCAGGTTGGCGTCGCGGTCATAGATGCGGGCGCGCGTGCGGGTCGGCGAGATCAGCCGCCGCAGCACCGGCGCCACGCGCTCCGGGTTGATCGGAAAATCCAGATTGTCGAGCTGGTCCGAGCCGGGTCCCAGGCTTTCGCCGGCCTGCAGCTCGAGCAGCTTTTCCGGGTCGATGCTGATCGAATCCGTCTCGACCGTCGCCGACGCCGCGATGGCGCCGGCGATGATCTCGCCCTGCGTCATCAGGCTTTCGACGCGCGCGTCGATCAGACCGTCGCGGAAGGTGTTGAGGTAGAGGATGCCGGTGACGAGCACCGCCAGCCCGGCGAGATTGAGGAAGAGGATACGCCGCGTCAGGCTGGAAAAGATATGGTGGCCGAGGAATCGGCGCATAGGCACCGTGAATTTCGACACGAAGGACGGCATGATGCGCGACGGCCGCCTGGCAGCGGCCGCCGGTCTGCTTCGTTGTGCTTCCACTGCCATCGAATAGCAGCTCCTGCCTAGGCTTTACGCTTCGCGGAACCGGTATCCGACTCCGTAAAGGGTTTCGATCATTTCAAAGTCGTCGTCGACGGCCTTGAACTTCTTGCGCAGCCGCTTGATGTGGCTGTCGATCGTGCGGTCGTCGACATAGACCTGCTCATCATAGGCCGAATCCATCAGCGCATCACGGCTTTTTACCACACCGGGGCGTTGCGCCAGCGAATGCAGGATCAGGAACTCGGTGACGGTGAGCGTTACCGGCTCGCCCTTCCAGGTGCAGGTATGGCGCTCCTGATCCATGACGAGTTGGCCGCGTTCGAGCGAGCGAGCCTGCTGGCTGGGCGCTTTTGCCGCGGCCTCGCGGGCACTGGCCCGGCGCAATACGGCGCGCACCCGCTCGACCAGCAGGCGCTGCGAGAACGGTTTGCGGATGAAGTCGTCGGCGCCCATCTTGAGACCGAACAATTCATCGATCTCATCGTCCTTGGAGGTCAGGAAGATCACCGGCAGGTCGGATTTCTGGCGCATCCGGCGCAGAAGCTCCATGCCGTCCATGCGCGGCATCTTGATGTCGAGGATGGCGAGATTCGGCGGCCGCGCCGCCAGGCCTTCCAGCGCGGACGCACCATCCGTGTAGGTCTCGACACGATATCCC
Source organism: Mesorhizobium sp. M8A.F.Ca.ET.202.01.1.1 (assembly GCF_004791595.1). NCBI lineage: Bacteria > Pseudomonadati > Pseudomonadota > Alphaproteobacteria > Hyphomicrobiales > Phyllobacteriaceae > Mesorhizobium > Mesorhizobium sp. M8A.F.Ca.ET.202.01.1.1. The sequence continues at coordinate 105,584 of NZ_SRUN01000018.1, forward strand.
TCGGATTCGAGGGCGATCGACACCGACGTCAGAATGTTGCGGTCGTCATCGACAAGCGCGATTGTTGCCATTTCAAGCGGCTCCCTCATGAGCTGTCCCTTCTTTCGTAGAGAAGGGGCTTTTGCAGGACAAATTAGGTACAAAATGTGGCGTAGGCCTTGTCCGCTGTCACGAGCAGGTGCCGCCGGCCACAATTCAACCTCGACACGGATTGGACGAACCAACATCGCCAATCCTTTGGGCAACCACGAAACTTTTCGCATATATAAACGATTTAAACAACTTTCAAAATATTTAAATCGATTAATGATTTGATATCATTTGGCTTTTCTGGTTTTGACCATCTCAGCCTGCGGAGTGGGCTTGCCGGAAAGACGCCGGCAAAGATGCGGAAAATCGAAGAAGGGACACCAATGTCGGAAGTCGGCAAACGCAATCCTGCTTGCGCGATCGATCATATCGGTCTGAGAACCTCCGGCGTGGTCCACTATAATTTCGGCGCGGCCGCCCTTTACGAGGACTCGATCCGACGCGGCGAGGCCCGGCTGACCGCGCATGGCGCGCTGGTCGCCGAAACCGGCCAGCACACCGGCCGCTCGCCCAAGGACAAGTTCGTCATCCGCGATGCCGCTACCGAGCCGCACGTCTGGTGGGACAACAACAAGGCGATCTCGCCGGCCCAATTCGACGTTTTGCTCGCCGATTTCCAGGCCCACGCAGCGGACAAGGATCTCTATGTACAGGATCTGGTCGGCGGCGCCGACGAGGAGCTCAAGCTGCCCACCAGGGTGATCACCGAATTTGCCTGGCACTCGCTGTTCATCCGCAACCTGCTCATCCGTCCCGAAGCGGCCGAACTCGAACAGTTCGTGCCCGAAATGACGATCATCGACCTGCCGTCCTTCCACGCCGATCCCGCCCGCCATGGCAGCCGCACTGAAACGGTTATTGCCGTCGACCTGACGCGCAAGATCGTCCTGATCGGCGGCACCTCCTATGCCGGCGAGATGAAGAAGTCGGTGTTCACCATGCTCAACTACCTCCTGCCGGAGAAGGGCGTGATGCCGATGCACTGCTCGGCCAATGAAGGACCGGCCGGCGATGCCGCCATCTTCTTCGGCCTGTCGGGCACCGGCAAGACGACGCTGTCGGCCGATCCGTCGCGCACATTGATCGGCGACGACGAGCATGGCTGGGGCCCGCACGGCATCTTCAATTTCGAAGGCGGCTGCTACGCCAAGACGATCAAGCTGTCGGCGGAAGCCGAGCCGGAGATCTTCGCCACCACGCAACGCTTTGGCACGGTGCTGGAAAATGTCGTGCTCGATGCCGACGCAGTGCCGGATTTCAATGACGGCAGGCTCACCGAAAACACACGCTGTGCCTATCCGCTCGACTTCATCCCCAACGCCTCGAAGACCGGGCGCGCCAGTCATCCGAAGAACATCATCATGCTGACCGCCGACGCTTTCGGCGTGATGCCGCCGATCGCCCGGCTGACGCCGGCGCAGGCCATGTATCATTTCCTCTCCGGCTACACGGCCAAGGTCGCCGGAACCGAAAAGGGCGTGACCGAGCCCGAGGCGACCTTCTCGACCTGTTTCGGCGCGCCCTTCATGCCGCGCCATCCGTCGGAATATGGCAACCTTCTGCGCGAACTTATTGCCCGCCATGGCGCCGATTGCTGGCTGGTCAACACCGGCTGGACCGGCGGCGCGCATGGCGCCGGCAAGCGTATGCCGATCAAGGCGACGCGCGCGCTGCTCGCTGCCGCCCTCGACGGCTCGCTGAAGGCAGGCGCTTTCCGCACCGACGCCAATTTCGGCTTCGAGGTGCCGGTGGCGGTGCCGGGCGTCGACAGCGCCATTCTCGACCCGCGCTCAACCTGGGCGGACAAGGCGGCCTACGACCGGCAGGCGGCAAGGCTGGTCGGCATGTTCGCCGTCAATTTCGAGAAATTCGAAAGCCATGTCGACGCCGTGGTGCTGGGGGCAGCACCTCGCATGCAGGAAGCGGCGGAGTAATCGCCAAGCCGCTCAGCATCATTGCCGCGTGGCACCAGTGAAGGCCCGGTTTCGATCGGGCCTTTTCTTTTTCGGTCCGTCGCGCCATGACTGCGGCATGCCGATCGACGACGACATCATCATCTCAGGCGAGGCCGTGATCCACCCGGGCGACTTGCACGAGGATTTCATCCGCTCGTCCGGTCCCGGCGGCCAGAACGTCAACAAGGTGGCGACGGCGGTGCAGCTTCGCTTCGACGCGCAGAACGCCGAGGGCCTGTCGGACCGTGTGCGCGAGCGGACCATAAAACTTGCCGGCCAGCGCGCCACCAAGGACGGTGTCATCGTCATCGAGGCCGGACGCTTCCGTACCCAGGAACAGAACCGCGCCGATGCGCGGGCCAGGCTCACGGCACTGGTCGCCAAGGCCGCCGAACCACCGCCGCCGCCGCGCAAGAAGACGCGGCCGTCGAAAGGCGCGGTCGAGCGGCGGCTCAAGACCAAGGCCGGGCGATCGACAGTGAAGAGGCTGCGCGGCCGGGTGGAGAACGATTAAGCAGCACGCCAATCGTGCCCGTCAACCGCCTTTGGCCAATTGGGCAAACGAATTCATCGCGCGTTCTGCCCGGGCAATTTCAGTGAAAAACGACGACGGCTTTCGGGTCGCCCTCTGCCTGTGATGGTGGCATCTTGCGGCTCCGAACATTAGCAAGGTGAACCAGTCCATGCTCGTTCTGCCCAAAGGCGTCCGCCACATGCCGGCCCATCTGTCCCGCGCCGTCCAGGAGACGCTGGTCGAGGAGGTGAGGAGCATCGTCCAGCAAGCGCCGTTGTTCGTGCCGGCCATGCCGCGGACCGGCAAGGAGATGAGCGTGCGCATGACAAATTGCGGTCCGCTCGGTTGGGTCACCGACAAGGAACGCGGCTATCGCTACCAGCCGACGCATCCGCTGACCGGAGAGCCATGGCCGCCTATCCCCGACAGCCTGCTCGACCTGTGGCGGCAGGTGTCGGGCTATCCGAATCCACCGGAGGCCTGCCTGATCAATTTCTACACGCCCGACGCAAAGATGGGCCTGCATCAGGATCGCGACGAGGCCGATTTCTCGGCTCCCGTCGTCTCTGTCTCGCTGGGCGACGACTGTCTGTTCAGGGTCGGCCAGACAACGCGCGATGGCGCTACCAAATCGTTCAGGCTGAAAAGCGGCGATGTCGTCGTGCTTGGCGGCGAGGGCCGTCTTGCCTTCCATGGCGTCGACCGCATCTACCCTTCGACCTCCGCGCTGCTCAAGAACGGCGGCAGGATCAATCTGACGCTGCGGCGGGTGACGAAGCCCGGCGAGACCTCCACATAAGCCGATCTTAACGCGCGTCGCTTATCAAGGCGGACAGGGTCTTGGAAACAGCGCAATGGCACAGGCCGATCAGACTGCCCGCAATCGAGCCGATTTTCGGTTCGCGGCACTTGTGCTGTGCACCGGAATCCTGATCGGGCTGCGCTACCATCTTGCCTTGTGGACCTTCGACGAGCACGGCTTCTCCGAACTCAGCGACCGGCTGCCTTATTGGGATTTCACCAATCTGTGGGCCGGCGGACGCATGGCGCTCGACGGCCATGTAGCCTGGCTGTTTGACGTCGACAGCTATCGCGCGGCCTTGCGGCGGATGTTTTCGCCCGATCTTCCCAACCAGGAATGGAGCTACCCGCCCAGCATCCTGATCTTCGGTGCGCCGCTCGCGCTGCTGCCGATCTTTGCGGCCTATTTCATCTGGACTTTCGGCACCGTCTTCTGCCTGTGGCTGGCGGTGCGGCCGCTGAAACTGGGCACGCTGGCCGAAGCGGCCGTCCTTGTGTGTCCAGCCGTCTTCGTCAACGCCATCTTCGGCCAGAACGGCGCCCTGACCACCGCTCTTCTCATTGGCGGACTGGCGGTGGCGCCGAAGCGGCCAATCCTGGCCGGGCTGCTGTTCGGTCTGCTGACGATCAAGCCGCATCTGGGCATTCTGGTGCCGTTCTGCCTGCTGGCCAGCGGCAACTGGCGTGCCATCGCCGCAGCGGCTCTGTCATCGGCGGCGCTGTTCATTTTGACCGGGCTCTCACTCGGATTCGACGTCTGGCATCTGTTCTGGACCGAAACCCGCCCCCTGATGACGGCGATCCTGGAGGCACCCTATCCGCAACCCTACCAGGCCAATGCCGCAACCATGTTCTTCCTGGCGCGCGCATGCGGCGCCGGGCTGACAGTGGCCTATGCGATGCAAGCCGCTGCGACCATTGCCGCAATCTGCGCCGCCATCTGGGTCTGGTTGCCACGGCGGCAGGTCGTGCATGGCGAAAGAGTGGTCCTCACCGCCGTGCTGGCAACGGTCGCGACGCCGTACGGCTACAGCTACGACACCGTCGGTCTCGCCGTTGCCGTCGCCTACCTGTTTTCGAGGCGCGCCAGCATGCCCCGGATTTTCCTGGCGCTCGTCTGGCTCTATCCTGCCATCGCTCATCTGGTGAACGGCATCGGGCTTGGCATCGGCGTGTTGGTGCCCTTGTCGCTGTCGGCATGGATGCTTGCCGACATAAGGGCTCGCGAACGCGTGACCTCGACGATAGCTGACGGCCGGATATCATCGCCACGGTGAACCATTGCCGTGCCCTCGGCTCTCTTCCGCGGGGTGTCCATCGGGCTCGATCCGCTCGTGCCGCCATCGCGACCCTGGCGGGTGAACTCCGATATCTCAGCGCAGCGGCGAAAAGGTCGCCGAGACCAGATGGAAAGGCAATGCGCCATAGGCGGCGACCGTCGCCTGGTCATCCCATTGGCGGAATTGCCGCGACGGCCGCGCCTCCAGCGTCAGGGCATGCTGCCGGCCGTCGACTGTAACCTTGCCGCGAAAGCGCAGCACCCTTTCCCCACCGGACCGGCTGATGGCCATCGCACGCAGACGCGCGACGTGGTCGTCACCCCGGTTGATCTCCATTTCGATACGGCGCCGGACCGGCGGAACGCTGATCCTGACCGTGATGTCCAGCATCATCTCCCCTGCCGTCGGCGGGCAAGGTATGGTCTGCGAGAACACCAGGGGCGACGGTGCTTCCGGCTGCTCGCGGCGGGCCGGCCCGTCGCGCCATGCTTTTCCGCGCCATGCCCTGGCGGGCGGCTCCTGCCGAAGCCGGCCGCTCTTGCGTCGCAGACGCAACTGCTTGGCAAAGCCGCGCGACAACCAGACCAGCCTGCCGAAGTCGGTCCGTGGCTTGGCTTGCAGCATGGCCGACCAGCGCGAAAGGCCTGTACGGTCGGCCATCTCAAGCAGGCGCGCCAGCACCCTGTCCGGCGCCGCCACGCCTATTTCGAGCGCGAGGTAGGAGAGCGCCACCGCTGCGGCAACGGCAAGGCCACGCCTGGCGACAACGTCGAGGAACACGTCCCAGTCGACGTCGCCGACGCGAATGGCTACCGCGCAATCGACCAGCCAATCGCTGTGCGTGTGGGCGTCGAGCCCGCCATGCGCGATGGCCAGCGCGATGCGGTCCGCCGGCGACGGCACCAGCACGCCGACACCACTGAATTCGGCCGCCGCCGCCCGCCGCCAGATCGCCTGGTCGTCCTCGTCGCTTTGCTGGGAACCGTCATAGGCAAGCTGGTGCAGGTCGATGTCGCCATAATTGCCCTTGAAGAAGTTCATCGACCGCAACGACGCCAGTCTTGTCCTCAGATATTGCGGGCTCACCCCGGTGGCGATCTGCCAGTCGCGGTCGCGCAGCACGTCGAACGCCGTTCCCATGTCCTGCGGCCGCACCAATATGTCGATGTCGTGCGCCACCCTGCCTCGCTGCGCCGACGCGTCCAAGGCAATGCGGCTGGCACCCTTGATCAGCATCACCAGGCATCCCGCGTCCGTCATCGCCTGCAGCGCCGGTTCGGCCTCGCGCATCGCCATGCGCGACTTGGTCCACAGCATCTTTTGCAGGCCGACAAGACGTGGATAGGCGGAATGGCCGGCCAATTTCCGGCCGAACCGGTCGCAGATGGCGGCAAGCAGCCGATGCTCCCTGAAGGAGACGAGATCGATGTCGTTGGCGCTCAGCCACTCCATCGCGCAACCGGCGGCCGCGTCGTCGTCGGCAAGAAGCGCGGCCTTGAGCAACTGGTCGAGCCCGCCCGTCGGCCAGGGCCAGCCATAGTCCGGGAAACGGCGGCTGATGCGGCGGATGCGCGCCATCAGTCCGCGCCGGTCTTGTTTCGGACCCGTCGCAACATGGCCAGCCGCGCCACTTCGAGATAGCCGCGGTCGCGCGTCGCATCGCGTCCGTACGACAGGCTGCCGGGCCTGATGCGGCGCAGCGCCAGCACCTCTTCCATCATGTCGAAGGCAAGGCCCGCCTCGCGTGCCCGCGCGATCCAGTCGATCATTTCGCCGCGACCGCCCGGCGGATCGACAACCGGCCCGACGGTCTCGGCGACCTCGCGCCGGATCAGCATCGTGGTCCGCGACCAGCCGGGCACGACCGCGTCCTCGGGTGCATCGGGCCGGTCATTGCGGAAGTTTCGCAAATGGCAGAAGACGCCCGATGTGCCGGGCAATCCTCGCAGATATGCAAGCTGATCCTCGATCTTGGTCGGCAGCCAAAGGTCGTCGGCGTCGAGCGTCGCGATGAACGGCGTCGTCAGCGCGGCGATGCCTCTGGTCGTGGCGCTGCCCGGTCCGGCATTTGCCTGGCGCAGCAATTGCAGCGGCAGGTCCGTTCCGCCCATCGCCGCGGCGAGATCGTCGGTTGATCCGTCGTCGACGATCACCACCAGCTCCGGCCGCACCGTCTGCGCCGCAACCGATCGCAGCGTCTCGGCGATGGTGCCGCTGGCGTTGAAGGCCGGTATGACGACGCCGTATCCGTCCATCACAGGGCACGCCAATCTGACAGTTTGTCGAGCTCGAAGATCCCTTCGATCGGCCGCAGCGACGGGTCGGCCTTGCGCCGCTTCATGGATTTGTAGATAGCGCGCAGGAATTCCCGCGACTGGACGTCCTCTTGCCTCGTCATATTGCCCGCATGCCGTCTGTAATAGAGCGCGACCGTGTCGGGAAGCACGTATCTGGGGCCGATCTCAAAACCGCGCAGCAGGTAGTCGGTGTCTTCGGCCTGGACGAAATCCTCGTCGAAATCGCCTATGCGCGCGACGAGGCGGCGCGCGAAGATCGCCGCCGACAGGTGAATGCCGCGAACCGTGATGCTGTTGCTGTCCGCCATGGGCTCCAAGGTCCCATCATCGATTTTGTCGACCAGCATCATCCTCGAATAGGTTAGGTCGAGATCGGGATTCTTCCGGAAAAGCTCGACATCGGCTCCGAAGCGCCCCGCTGGCGAGATGTCGTCCGAATCGAGGAACGACACCAGGTCCGCCTCGGGCTTGAGCTGCCTGAGCCCGCTGTTGCGCGCCCGGGTCACCCCCATGTTGTCTTGCCGGAACAGCCGGATGCAGGAATGATCATCCATCATCGCGCGCACGGCCTCGACCGAGCCATCGGTCGAACCGTCGTCGATGACGATGATGTCGAGATCGGCGGCGTCGCCTTGCCTGAGCAGCGAGCGCAGTGCGGCGCCGACATAGGCCTCGCGATTGTAGACCGGCATGATCACGCTCAGCCTCATCCTCGGCCTCGCGGCCGCTGCTGCACCACCCGTTTTGAGCGCGAGATATCCCGCATCAAAACACCCGCCAGTCGGGCGTGCTCTTGAGCTCGAAAATGCCGGGAATCTCACGCAGGGACGGGTTCGCCCGGCGTCGCCGGATCGATTTGTGGATCGCCCGCATGTGGTCGCGGAGCCGGGCCTCGCGCTTCCGGGTGATATTGTCGGCATGGCGCCTGTAGTAGATCGCGACGGTCTCCAGAAGACGGTAATTCGGACCCGTTTCGAAGATGCGCAGCAGATAGTCAGTGTCCTCGCACTGGTCGAATTCCTCGTCGAAACAGCCTATGCGATCGACAAGCGCCCGGCTGAACAGTCCGGTGCTCATTGAAATGCCGCGCAGCGTTACAGTGCGGCTGCCCGCTACCGGCTCCATCGTGTCATCGTCTATCTGCTCTGCCAAGGTCATCAGGGAGTAGGTCAGGTCAAGGCCCGGGTCCGTCTCGAAGCAAGCCAGATCCGCCTTGAAGCGCCCGGCAAGTGAGATGTCGTCGGAATCGAGGAACGACACAAATCCGGCATCCGGCGGCAACCGTCTCAGCCCGGCATTGCGCGCCCTCGCGACACCCATATTGGGTTGCAGAAACAGGCGGATGCAGGGCGCCTCGCGCATCGTCGACCGTACTGCCTCCACCGAGGCGTCCGTGGAGCCATCGTCGATGACGATGATGTCGAAGTCGGCGTCAGCGCGCTGCCAGATCAACGAGCGCAGCGCCGGGACGACGTAGCGCTCGCGATTGTACACAGGCATGATCACGCTGAGCTTCACCGGGCGCCTCGTGTCAGGACGTCCTCGATCGTGCCGGCGATCTCCGCCGGGTCGGTGCCGAGGGACAAACGAAAGCACGGCAGGCGGCGCGTCAATTCGCTGAAGAAGCGAAAGCCGCTTTCGCGTTCGCCCGGCATCTGTGCGATGCCGGACGGCGCCAAGGCAATCATGGCATCCCTGCGCGACACCGGCATGATCGAACTTGCTCCGCCACCGCTAATATGTGGCACCATCAGCGCAACGATGTCCAGCATCGCGGGCACCGGCCTGGGCGCGATGTCATCGACGTGAAACATGTGCTTGCCCTGCCAGTTCAGCGGGCCTTGCGCCGTTAGCCGCCTTTGCAGGCCCAGCCGCGTGAAACCTCGCGCGTCCTGCTTCAGCGTCGAGAAAAGGGGCCGCGCGGTCACGCCTCCGGCGAGATCGATCAGCACATAGTCGTCGCCGACACTGTCGAGTCCGTTGAGCAGGCCGGCGGCGACGGTGCCGGATTTGCCGGCTCCACCCGAGCCGGCAAGGAGAATACCCTTGCCATCGATGCCGAGCGTGCCGGCATGGGTCAGCCGCATGCCTCGCGCGGCGTATTCCCAATGCAGGAAGGCGCGCAGCGGTGCCCCCGGCTCCCAGGGCGGAAAGGCATCGGCCGAGGCCATCAGCTGTACGCCAACGCAACGTTGCGGATCGTAGATCTGCCAGAAATCCAGGTCGTGGAAATAGTGCCCGCGCAACCCGGCTTCGGCGAGCCGTTTGGCAAAACCGTGCTCGGTGAAATGCGCGTCGCCCCATCGCGCCGGCTCCGGGATGCCGTCGATGCCGGGATGAGCGATGAAGATGCGGCAGGTGGACGGTTCCGGCTGATCGTGAGCGGCCTCGACAAATGCATGGCTCAGGGCGTCGGCGAGCACACCGTGACCCAGATGCACGGCCAGTTCCAGCCCGGGCAGCCGAACCTGCCGGATGGTCGGATAGCGCGAGGCAGCGCCTTCAGCGGCGGCGATGAGATACCGGGCGTAGTCCGGCAGGGTTTCGAGCGTGACGCGCGGCATCAAGCGCCTTCCATCACGGCTGCGGCCGGCCGATCAGGAAGCCTGCTTGACCGCCGGCCAGCCAAGGGGTTCCTCGACCTCATGGATGGGATCAACGACGATCAGGTCCGCGAGGTCGTCGTGGATGCTGACATTGAGCGGCTCGCTGGTGGCGGCAAGCTCGGCTTGCAATTCGCCCGGCAGTGGCTGCGCCGCCGCTTCCGAACGCACCAGCAAACCCAGTTCGAGCAGCTGCGATATGAAGTGTTCGAGTTCGGCGTGGCTTATTGTCGAGCCGCCCGCGGCCAGCCCGATCAGAGCCTGGGCGTCCGCTCCGGACGAAAGCACCTGCCACGCCTTGCTGCCGGAATCGGAGAAGCCGAAATATTTGCCATTGGCAAGGTTGAGCACCACGGCCTCGCCATCGAAGGATTCGAAAACGATATCCCGGCTCGCAACCGCATAGGCATGGGATTCATGCTTCATTGTTGCCCCGCTTTACATCCCTGCCCGCCAGCAGGACCGCTTCCACCGACAACGCCTGTAGACTTTCGGTCGTTCCTTGGCAAGGTAACCTTGCCGGCAAGGCGCCGACATTTCCGGGATCAGTCGAAGGACGGGCGGATCAAGCCTCGATTTCCAGCGCCGACAATGGCTTGGAACAACAGGCCAGGATGAAGCCGTCGTCGATCTCATGATCGAGGATGCCGCCATTGTGACTCATCTCGACGCTGCCGGAGACTTTCTTCACCTTGCAGGTTCCGCACAGGCCGAATTCGCAGGCCGCCGGTATCCGCACGCCCGAGGCGCGCGCGGTCTGCAGCACGGTCTGGCCGGCGACGCAGTCGGCGTCGACATCCGAAAGCGCGAAGCGGATCGGCGTCGCGGCTTCGACGGAAATTGCCGCGCCGGCTTCAGCCGGCGCGGCAAACGGTGCCGGGACTTCGTCCACGGTCGGCGCGGCAAAGCTTTCCTGATGGTACTTTGCCATGTCGAAGCCGGCGGCTTCGAGCATGCCGCGCACGGCGCGCATGAAGGGATCGGGCCCACAGCAGAAGATTTCGCGTTCGCGGAAATCGGGTGCCAGGAGCGGCAGCCGGATGGCGTCGATGCGGCCCATATGGCCGTACCAGCCCTCGCGGCTCGACCGCTCCTCGATCATGAAGCCGAGCGACAGGCCAGGCATGTGGCCCCCGAGCAGTTCGAGTTCCTTGCGGAAGATGATTTCTTCCGGGCGCCGCGCGCAGTTGACGAAACCGACATCGGTCCATGGCGCACAGTCGTTCAGCCAGCGCAGCATCGACATCATCGGCGTCACGCCGGAGCCGGCCGAGACGAACAGATATTTCGCCGCCGGATGGCTGTGCAGTGAAAAGTCGCCGCCCGGTCCATAGGCCTTGACGTGCGAGCCGGGCGCCAGGTGATCGAACATCCAGCGTGTGCCGATGCTGCCCGCCTGCGCCTTCACCGTCACCGCGATCGAGAACGGCCGCGACGGCGACGACGACAGCGTGTAGGTGCGCATCAGCGGCCCATCCGGCGTCGGCAGTTCCAGCGTCACGAACTGGCCCGGCTTGTAGCGGAACCAGGTCTGGTTGTCGGACCGGAAGGTGAAGGTCTTGACGTCGGGCGCCTCGTCGCTGACACCGGTCACTTCCAGCACCTGCAGCCTGTCGTTCCAGGGCGCCATCTGGTCGAGATGGCGATAGAGGCCAAGGTCGGTCATCGCATTCATCCCTGCATACCTTTCATTTTGCGGATGTCGTGATCCCAAAACCGCTGCACACTTTTGGGTGACATGCGCTAGGCGACGCTGCGCAGCGCCGGCCGCCCGCCTTCGGCCAGGCGCGGACCGATGAAGCGGGCATACCAGTCGACGAACTGGATGACGCCGCCTTCATGCAGCTCCGAATACGGGCCGGGTTCATAGGCCGGCGACAGGATACCGAAAGCGTTCTCCTCGACGATCCGGCGGTCCTGGTCGTTGGTCTCGGTCCAGACATGGGTGAGTTCGGCGAGATCGTAGTCGACACCCTCGACCGCGTCCTTGTGCACCAACCACTTCGTCGTCACTGCCGTTTCGGTGGCGCTGACCGGCAGCACGCGGAAGGTGACGGCATGATCAACGAGGATGTGGTTCCAGGTCGTCGGGTAGTGATAGTGCATCAGCGTGCCGATGCGGTCGGCCGAAACGCTGTCGGACAGGTCCTTCCTCACCGCCCGCTTGCCGGTCATCGTGTAGCTCTGGGCGTCGCGCAGCAGCGGCGCGCGGGTGGCGCGGTATTGCCCGGCCGGGTCGATGCGGAATTTGCTGGGCAGGCCAACAGCTTCGCACTTCGCCCAGTGCGCCAGCATCTCCGGATCGCTGTCGGCGCCTTGCACGCCGGTCACGGTCGGTGCTTCCGGGAAGGTCTTGCACAGTTCGGGATGATTGCCCGCGCAATGATAGCATTCGCGGTTGTTTTCCCAGACCAGCTTCCAATTGCCCTTCTCGATGATCGTGCTCTCGAAGGCGATCTTGGCCTCGCTCAGCCGGTGCGGCTTGAGATAGGGCTCGATCATCGCCCGCATCGGCGCGAAGTCGGCCGGCTCCTTGGCCAGGCAGATGAAGACATAGCCGGCGACGCTTTCGCAGGCGACCGGCTTCAGCCCGAACTGGCTCTTGTCGAACCCCTCGGCCATCTGGCGGGCGAACAGCAGGCGCCCGTCCAGCTCATAGGTCCACTGGTGATAGGGACAGACCAGTTTGGCGGCCATGCCCTTGTCGCTGTTGCAGACGCGGCTGCCGCGATGGCGGCAGGAATTGTGGAAGGCGTTGATCTTGCCCTGCTGATCGCGCACCAGCACGATAGGATAGTCGCCGATCTGCACGGTGATGAAGCTGCCCGGCTTGGGCAATTCGCAATCATGGCCGATGAACAGCCAGTCGCGATACCAGATCAGCTCCATGTCGAGCTTGAAGTAGTCCGGGTCGGTGTAAAAAGGCTGTTCCAGCGAAAAGCCTTGTCTGCGGCTGTTCAAGAGCCTCAGCATGTCGTTGCGCGCGTCCATGTCCTGTCCTCATTTTCAAGGACTGAACTGGTGGTGATTGAGGAAGGACTGGACGCAGATCGGCGCAAAGCCGGACAAACACCATCCGCCTCTTGACCGCCCACCGCGATCAGTCGAGTTCTAGCCATCTCGGGCTGGTTTCCGGGCTCTGGAGTCGTCCTTACGGACCATCGCGACACCTTCCCAGGCTTACGCCCAGTGGTCTCCCGTTGCGACTTGAACTCCACCACCGTTGCGGGGGCAGCGCCGGAATCTGACCGGCTTCCCAATTCTCCGCTCCGTCGTCACGCAGCGGCACCTGAGATGCCTGATCTAATCACGGCAGGGTTTGCGACATCGGCATGAAAGCGACATCGCATCCATGCGGCGCGACACGCATGCTGGAACGTCGTGACAGGGGTCGCATCATCAAATCGCCTTCTGTCGCCAGGCGCGCCGGCACCGTTTTTTCGACCCCTTTGCCGGGGGCGAAAAGGTTAACAGTTTCGAAAAGTGACTATTAGCAGATTCTAAAATCGAACCGAACGGTTCGTTTCTGTTGACGGTGCGTGCAGGACGGTGTGAACGCCGAGCCTCCGATACAGTTGGTGATCGGGGTGCCATTTTTAGCTAACTGATTGATATAACGACAGAAAATAACAGATGTGGAAATCACTGGCACAATTTCAAGTGGTAGAGTCATGGTCCACGCTGAACAACTTCGTGATTGGAAACAGCAGAGGTCCTCTCCCACATCGGGGCGGTCCGAACGACGCGATTTTAATCCCAAGACACGCCGCTAGACGGACGGAAAAATACTGGAGTACCCAAAATGAAAAAGATTGTTCTCACTGCCGCCGCCCTTCTGGCCATTTCCGGCAGCGCCTTCGCTGGTAGCGACCATTACGGTTCGAACGCCGCCACCCCCGCTGCCACTGTCGACAGCTCGTACACCGCTTCGACCAGCAAGTCGGAGCCGGCTGCTCAGACGCCTGCCCAGGGCGCCGACCACAATCTCTTCGGCAACAACTAACAGCCGATCCCCGGCTTGCGGCGGGGCGACCCTGCCGCGCGGGGTGGATGCCACAAATTCAGGAGTACCTAAAATGAACAAGATCCTCATTGCCGCCGCCGCCGTCTTGGCCCTCTCCGGCAGCGCCTTTGCCGGCAGCGACAACTACGGTTCGAGCGGTGCCAACCAGGCGGCTGTCACGTCGACCGACAACGCGAACACCGCGTCGATCGGCAAGTCGGCTCCGGCCACCGAGGCGCCTACCCGGCCGGGTAGCGATCGCAACCTCTTCGGCCGTTGACGCCTGTTGCGAGTGGCGGGCTCGCTCGCCACTCGTGGAATTCAAGACGTTAGGAGTATTGGAAATGAACAAGATCCTCATTGCTGCCGCCGCCGTTCTGGCCCTCTCCGGCAGCGCTTTCGCCGGCAGTGACAACTATGGCTCCAATGGCGCCAATCAGCCCACTGCATCGTCGACCGTCAATGTCGATACGTCGCATACGGGTTCGGTCCGCAACAGCGACTCACCCATCTACAAGCTGCTCAACTCGTCCGGCGACGTGCAGAAGTCCGCCCCTCACGGCGCAGACCGCAATCTCTTCGGCAACAACTAACCAGCCGTCGTGATGTATAAAAAGAGAGCGGCGGGCCTGCCCGCTGCTCTCTTTTTTTGTTGTCGAGACATGGCTGGCCTCAGGCGGCTTTTGCTTCCGCTTCGTGCAGCGCGAACGACCGTCCATCCGCATCGAAGATATGAAGGTCGCCGGCATTGGCGGTCAACTGCAGCGTCGAGCCGCGCCTGACCTCGACATTGCCCGGCAGCTTGGTCACCAGCGGCAGGTCGGCACGGCCGATGTCGATATAGACCAACTGAACCTCGCCGAGCTGCTCGACATAATCGACCGTCCCCTCGAACAGATAGTCCGCACCACTGGCGATCGCGAGATCTTCCGGCCGCACGCCGAAGCTGACCGCCGCTCCCTTTGCCGAAGCAGGCGTCGCGATCGGCACCGTCGCCTTGCGGCCGCCGACATGGCTGATGATGGTCGGGTTGCCCGTCTTGTCGACCGTGGCCGGCAGGATGTTCATGGCCGGCGAGCCGATGAACTGGGCGACGAATAGGTTGCCGGGGTTCTTGTAGAGCTCCATGGGCGTGCCGACCTGCTCGATGTGGCCATCCTTTAGCACCACGATGCGGTCGGCCAGCGTCATCGCCTCGACCTGGTCGTGGGTGACATAGATCATGGTCGTGTTGGGCATCGATTCCTTGAGCTTGGCGATCTCGATACGCGTGGCGACGCGCAGTGCCGCGTCAAGGTTCGACAGCGGTTCGTCGAACAGGAACACTTTTGGATTGCGCACGATGGCGCGGCCGATGGCGACACGCTGACGCTGGCCGCCCGACATCGCCTTGGGCAGGCGGTCGAGATATTTGGTCAGCTGCAGGATTTCGGCGGCCTGCCGCACCCGTTTGTCGATCTCGGCCTTGCTTTCCTTGCCGATCTTCATCGAGAAGGCCATGTTGTCGTAGACTGTCATGTGCGGATAGAGCGCGTAGGACTGGAACACCATGGCGATGCCGCGCTTCGATGGCGGCACGTCGTTGACCACCTGGCCGTCGATCTTGAGTTCGCCCGAGGTGATTTCCTCAAGCCCGGCGATCGAGCGCAGCAAGGTCGACTTGCCGCAGCCCGACGGGCCGACGAAGACGATGAATTCGCCCGATTTGATGTCGAGGTCGATGCCGTGGAGAATGTTGAGATTGCCGTAGGACTTCTTCACTTGTCTCAAATTGACATCGGCCATTGATTTCCTCCCAGTGGTTCCTCAGATGTTCAGCCTATGCGCCCGAACCAGGCGCCGTAACCGCCGAGTTCGACCGTACCGGTGCTTGCCTGCCCGGAAAATCCGTGTCCCGCCAAAGGTTGCAGGGTTCGGTTGCCGAGGTCAACCTTCGCTGGCGCAGCGCCCAGATTGAAGACGCAGACGATCTCCTCATTGCCCGCCCGGCGGGTGAAGGCGACGGTGTCGCCCTGGCTTTCGATGAAGCTGATGTCGCCCTTGGCCAATGCCGGATGGGCGCGGCGGAAGGCCAGAAAGCGCCGGTAATGCTCAAGCAGCGAGGTTTCGTCACCTTGCTGCACGTTGACCGCCTGTGACAGGTGCTTGGCCGGCACCGGCAGCCAGGGCTTTGCCTGGGAGAAGCCGCCATTGCTGGCATTGCCGTCCCACACCATGGGTGTGCGGCAGCCGTCGCGGCCCTTGAATTCCGGCCAGAAGCGGATGCCGTAGGGGTCCTGCAGGTCCTCGAAGCGCAGGTCGGCCTCGCCGAGCCCGAGTTCTTCGCCCTGGTAGATGCAGACCGAGCCGCGCAGCGACATCAGCAATGCCGAGATAACCTTGAGATAAGCGGTCGGGTCGGTTTCGCCGGCGGCCCAGCGCGAGGCCGGGCGCATCACGTCATGGTTGGAAAACGCCCAGCACGACCAGCCGTCGCTGGCCACCTCGCCAAAGGCTTCCAGCACCGAGCGGACCTTGGCTGCGCTGATCTTTTCCGGCGCCAGGAAGTCGAAGGAATAGCACATATGCACGCGCTTGCCGCCCGCTGTATAGGCGGCGACCACGTCCAGCCCGCGCTGCGAATCGCCGACTTCGCCGACCGCGGCGGTCGCCGGATACTCGTCGAGCAGCGCCCGGAAACGCTCGAGGAAGGCGAGGTTCTCCGGCCGGCTCTTGTCGTAGATATGGTCCTGGTAGTTGTAGGGGTTGACCGCCGGCGCGGTCTGGTCGTTGCGCTCTTCCGGCGGCAGCGGCGGGTTGTTTTCCAAGCCCTGGCTGTGGAAGTAGAAATTGATGGTATCGAGCCTGAAGCCGTCGACGCCGCGCTCCAGCCAGAAGCGGGTGACGTCGAGCAGCGCGTCCTGGACTTCCGCGTTGTGGAAGTTGAGGTCGGGCTGCTCGGCCAGGAAATTGTGCAGGTAGTATTGCTGGCGGCTGGTGTCCCATTGCCAGGCCGAGCCGCCGAAGATCGACAGCCAGTTGTTGGGCGGCGTACCGTCGGGCCTTGCGTCCGCCCAGACATACCAGTCGGCTTTCGGATTGACGCGACTCGAGCGGCTTTCCTTGAACCAGGGATGGATGTCGGCGGTATGCGACAGCACCTCGTCGATCATCACCTTGAGGCCCAGCCGGTGCGCCTCCGCCGTCAGTGCGTCGAAATCCGCCAGCGTGCCGAACATCGGGTCGACGTCGCAATAATCCGAGACGTCGTAGCCGAAATCCTTCATCGGCGATTTGAAGAAAGGCGAGATCCAGATGGCATCCGCGCCAAGGGCGGCAATGTAGGGCAGCCTGCCGATGATGCCTTTGAGGTCGCCGATGCCGTCGCCATTGGAGTCCTGAAAGCTGCGTGGATAGATCTGATAGATCACCGCGCCCCGCCACCAGTCGCGGTCGATGGCGGGGTCTGGTTTCGAAGTCGCCTTCAAAGCCGATTGCATTGTCTCAACCTCCTTTCACCGAGCCGGCCAGCAGCCCGCGGACGAAATAGCGCTGCAGCGAGAAGAAGACGATCAGCGGCACGATGATGGTGATGAAGGCCGATGTCGTCAGGATCTCCCAGTTGCCGCCGCGCGAGCCGAGCAGCGCATTGAGCTTGGCCGTCAGCACGATCTGATCGGGCGCCGTTCCGAGGAAAACCATTGCCACCAGCAGATCGTTCCATACCCACAGGAATTGGAAAATGGCGAAGGAGGCAAGCACCGGGAAGGACAGCGGCAGCACGATCTTGACGAAGATCTCGAAATCGCTGGCGCCGTCGATGCGCGCCGATTCCATGATCTCGCGCGGCAGGCCGGCGATATAGCTGCGCAACAGGTAGATGGCGAAGGGCAGGCCGAAGCCGGTATGCGCCAGCCAGATGCCGAGATAGGTCTTGGACGGCACGCCGAAGAAAGTGCCGACGCCGTTGTAGAGCCTGAGCAGCGGGATCAGCGACATCTGCAGCGGCACCACCAGAAGGCCGATGATGACCGCTATCAGCAAGGCGCGTCCGGGAAACCGCATCCAGGCCAGCGCGTAGGCGGCAAAGGCCGCGATCAGGATCGGGATCACGGTCGCCGGGATGGTGACCGTCAGCGAATTCATGAAGGAGCGGCCGATGCCTTCGGAGAACAGCACGGTCTGGTAGTTGTCGGTGGTGAATTTCGGCGGCGCCGACGAGGCGTAGTAGACGCGCTGGCCGCGATCGCCTTCGAAGGCCTTGGGCGATGCCATGACGAACCTGCCGTCGGCATTGACCTGCAGGGTCACGCCGTCACCGAGGTCGGCTGATGTGCCGGCCGGATATTGTGTAGGTGCTGCTGCCTTGACGCCGAAGGCGCTGATGTTGCGCTTGACGCCGTCGCCGAAAATGTTGCCCTCGAGGACGAACTTGCCGTCCTTCTGGGTCTGCGCCGAGGCGGCCGGCAGGCGCCCGGCCTCGGTCTGGCTGGAACTGGCGAACGAATTCCACCAGCCCGAGGCGACGATCTGGTCCTTGTCGCGCAGCGACGAGACGAGGATGCCGAGCGTGGGGATGGTCCAGATCGCCACGAAGACGAGCACCGCGATATGGACGCCGAAACGGCTTGCGAAGGAATTTCCGGTCGCCACGGCCATATCAGTGCCCTCCCGTCTCTTTGTTGGCCTGGCGGATGTTCCAGATCATGATCGGAATGACCGCGATCATGATGATGATGGCAATGGTCGCGCCGCGGCCGAAGTCGCCGCCGCCGCGGAACATCCAGTCGAACATCAGATTGGCCAGCACCTGGCTGTTCCATTGGCCGTTGGTCATGGTCAAGACGATGTCGAACACCTTCAGCACCAGGATGGTGATGGTGGTCCACACCACCGCGATAGTGCCCCAGATCTGCGGCACCATGATCTTCCAGAAGATCTGGAACGGGTTGGCGCCGTCTATGACGGCGGCTTCCAGCGTTTCTTCGGGGATGCCGCGCAGCGCCGAGGACAGGATGACCATGGCGAAACCGGTCTGGATCCAGATCAGGATGATCATCAGGAAGAAGTTGTTCCATAACGGCAGCGATATCCAGACCTGCGGCTGGCCGCCGAAATGCTGGATGATGGCGTTGAGCAGGCCGATCTGGATCTGGCCGTCGCCACGATATTCGTAGATGAACTTCCAGATCACGCTGGCGCCGACGAAGGAGATGGCCAGCGGCAGGAAGATCAGGCTCTTGGCGATCGTGCCCCACCATATCTTGTCGGTAAGCACGGCGATGATCAGGCCGAGGAAGGTGCAGGCCGCCGGCACCACCGCCAGCCACAGGATATTGTTCATGATCGCGTTTCGCAGATCCGGATCGCGCAGCGCCCATTCGTAGTTGGCGAACCCGACGAAACTCGTGCCGCCGCGGTCGAAGAAAGACAGCCACAGCGTCGCGATCACCGGATAGATCAGGTAGATGGTCAGGATGATCAGCGCCGGACCCACGAACAGCCAGGGCCGCACCAATCCCTGCCGGCGCAGATTGTTGACGGCGGCCGTCCCGGACACCCCGCGCGAGGGGAAGATCAAATCGAGCAGTTTGTTGGCGCCCCAGAAATAGGCGACGCAGCCGCCGACGCCGATGATGATGACGAATATTGCCGAGAAAATCTGAGTCGCCATGGGTCCCTCTCCCTGCGCATGACCGGCCAGCGATGCTGGCGATCGGATGCACCGACTTTCAGTTATTCGGAACAATCGAAACGTGAAGGCTTCCGGCGAGCACCGCCGGTCGGATCCGGGCCGTGGCCCGGATCCAGCAGGAGGATTGGAAGGTGTTAGGTCGCCCCGCTATTTGATAGCGTCCCAGCTCTTCTGGATGTCGGTGGCGACGTCCTGGGCGGACTTGCCGCCGACCAGGTCGATCATGCCGGTCCAGAACGAGCCGGCACCGACCTTGCCGGGCATCAGGTCGGAGCCGTCGAAGCGCACCGTCGTGGCGCCGACCAGGATCTCGCCCTGCTTCTTCAGCGCATCGCTGCCATAGGCGTCCTTGTTGGCTCCCTTGAAGGGGGTGACGAAGCTCTTCTGCGCCATCCACAATTCATGCGCGAGCGGCATCTGCAGGAATTTGATGAATTCGCGCGACGCCTTGGAATCCTTGGTGATCATCACCAGCGTTCCGGCCACTTCCAGCGGCGTTCCCAGTTCCGGCTTGGAGGCGTAAGGCGGGTAGGGGAAGAAGTCCGCATCCTGGCCGAGCTTCACGCCCTCCGGGAAGAAGGAGGGGATGAACGATGCCTGATGGTGCATGTAGCACTTCGGCGGCACGGTGAAGAGGCCCTTCGGGCTGTCGCGGAAGTCGGTCGCCGCGACTGCCTTGGCGCCGCCGTCCACCATCTTGTCGTCGGTGGCGATCTTGCCGAAGATGTCGATGGCGTTGACCACCGCCGGATCGGTGAACGGGATCTCGTTCTTCACCCACTTGTCGTAGACTTCGGGCGGCTGCGTGCGCAGCATGATGTCCTCGACCCAGTCGGTCGCCGGCCAGCCCGTCGCGCCGCCCGAACCAAGCCCGATGCACCACGGCTTGCCGCCATCGGCGATGATCTTCTTTTC
This sequence comes from Mesorhizobium sp. M8A.F.Ca.ET.202.01.1.1, assembly GCF_004791595.1. Classification (NCBI taxonomy): domain Bacteria; kingdom Pseudomonadati; phylum Pseudomonadota; class Alphaproteobacteria; order Hyphomicrobiales; family Phyllobacteriaceae; genus Mesorhizobium; species Mesorhizobium sp. M8A.F.Ca.ET.202.01.1.1. The sequence goes on from NZ_SRUN01000018.1 coordinate 125,716, forward strand.
GAGCTCCGCCAGTTCTTCCTGCGTCTTCGGCACCTTGTAGCCGGCTTCCTCGAAATTGTCGGGCGAGTACCAGACCAGCCCCTTCACGTCGATCTTGTAGGGAAAGGCATAGAAGCCCGGCTTGCCGTCCTTGCCGTTGTAGGTGCCGAGCTTGGCCCAGGAGTCGCCGGCGGCGTAATTCTCCTTGACCCAAGCCGCGACGTCGTCGCCCAGCGGGGTCAGCACGCCCTTGGAAGCAAGGTCCTGGATGAGGCCCGGCTGCGGCAGCACGGCGATGTTGGGCGGGCTGCCGGCCTGGGTGTCGATGACGATCTGCTGCTCGTAATTCTCGGACGAGGAATATTTGACCTCCGCGCCGGTGGCTTCGGAGAAATAATCGAGTACCGACCGCACAAGCGTCTCGTCCTCGCCACGCCACGGTCCGAAGATCGACAGAGTCTCGCCCTTGAGGTCGACTTTCTTGAGATCTTCGTAATTCGCCCAGTTGAAGCGCTTGTCCTCGCCCGGCTTGAACTTCAGTTCGGCATGCGCGGGCGCGCTCAGGGCGAATGCGGCAGACGCAACACCCAGCAAAAGCATTTTCTTCATCGGTATTCCTCCCAGTGGGTCACACACTCACCGGACGGAACCTCCATTCCGCCCGCCGACGCCGCAGGACTGTGACTCAGTCGCAAGGGAACCGCAACCTTTCGAAGAGTCTTCCAAAGCGCTTTGGCTTCGCCGATCTCGCCATTGAATCGATCAGGAGTCAAGAGGGCCCGCGGACTAATCGATTTAATTGCCAGCAGCCAGGGCTCGAAAAAGTGCGTCGCAACATACTTTTTTGGCAATGCAACAGCAATTCTTGTTTCAAACCCAACCCCGGCACGCTTATGGTCTCTGCGATATGGCCGCGTCGCGGACGGTGGTTGGGTCGATTCAATCTAAAAGCGCTTTGAGTCGGGGAGGCCTCTCGTGAACCTCAAGCAACTTGCGCATATGCTGGCGCTTTCGCAGACCACGGTTAGCCGGGCGCTGAACGGCTACCCCGAAGTCAACGAGGAAACCCGCAGGCGCGTCATGGACGCCGCCAAGCGCCACGGCTATCGCCCCAATCCGAGCGCGCGCCGGCTGGCCACGGGCAAGTCCGGAATGATCGGCTATGTGCTGCCGACGGGTGCGGCCGTCGACATCGACCCGCACTTCGTCGAATTTCTGTCCGGCCTGGGCGACTATGCCCGCTCGCACGAACTCGACCTCGTGTTATCGCCGGCTGATGCCGACGATCAGGAGACGACCTACCGGCGTATCGTCGCCAACCGGCAGGTCGACGCCGTCTACATCTCTTCGCCCAGGCCCGCCGACCGGCGCGTGGCGCTGGTCAACACGCTCGGCATTCCTTTCATCGTCCATGGCCGCAGCGAGGGTTTCGATTTCGACTATCCCTATCTCGACATCGACAATGAAGGCGCTTTCCACGAGGCGGCCCGGCTGCTCGTCCAGCTCGGCCACCGGCGGCTGGCGCTGATCAACGGCGATGACAGGGAAACCTTCGCCATTCACCGCGAGCGCGGCCTGCGCCGGGCGCTGGCCGCGAGCGGCCTGACATTGGGCGATCGCCATGTCTGCTCCGTCGCCATGACCGAGGAGAATGGCTATCGCGCTGCCCGGCGCCTGCTCGAACAGGACGGCGCGCCGACGGCAATCGCCTGCTCCAGCCTGATCATGGCGCTCGGCGTCGTGCGCGCGGTGCGTGATCTCGGGCTCAGCATTCCCGGCGACGTCTCGCTGATTGCCCATGACGACGTCTTTCCCTGGCTGAAGCCGGAGAATTTTTCCGTGCCGCTGTCCACGACGCGCTCGTCGATCCGGCTGGCCGGCGCACGCATTGCCGAGCGGCTGGCGGCACGCATATCGGGGCTGGAGGAGGCCGCCCGCGGCGAGGTCTGGCCGGTCGACCTGGTGGTGCGGGGGTCCGTGGCTGGCGCGCCTGCCTAGCCCGCGGATTTGAGATGATCGATGAAGGCGCGCAGCTTCGGCAGGACCTGGTGCTTGCCGGGATGATAGAGGAAGACACCCGGCGTCGTCGCCGAGAGGCCCTCTAGAACGGGCTTTAGTTTTCCCTGGGCAATCGGACCCTCGGCAACGGGTCGAGGCGTTTGCGCCAATCCAACGCCTTGCATCGCGGCCCCCAGCAACGTCGGATAGTCATGCGCGATCAGCGGGCCCGAGACGATCGCCTCGATCGTTTCGTTGCCGTCGACGAAGGACCAGGGCGCGATGGCGCCGTTCGAGCGGCGCAAGCGCAAGCAGGCGTGGTGGCGGAGATCCTCGACATGCGCGGGATAGCCATTGTGCTCAAAATAGTCCGGGCTGCCGACGACGACGAAGCTGAACGGCGGCGTCAGCCGCACCGCGACCATGTCAGGCGCGACGAATTGGCCGAGGCGGATGCCGGCGTCGAACCCGCCGTTCGCGAGATCGACCATCTCGTCGCTCGCGGCGATCTCCAGCTCGATCTCGGGATAGGCTCGGCAGAACGACGCGATCATCGGCTCCAGGATCAGCGGCACGACGGCCCGGGGCACGGACAGGCGTAGCAGTCCGGTTGGCCGCTGGCCGACATCTCGGGCGGCTTCGCCGGCCGAGACGAGTTCTTCGAAGGCAGGGCCGGCGCGGTCAAGAAACCGCTGACCGGGCTCGGTCAAGCCGACGCTGCGCGTCGTGCGGACGAACAGCGCGGTGCCCAAGCGCGCTTCCAGTGCCCGCACCGCCTGGCTCACGGCGGACGGCGTCACGCCGAGATCCGCGGCGGCGCGGCGGAAGTTGCGGTGCCTTGCGACAGCCAGGAACGCCTCGACGCCCTCCAGCGCACCATGACGGACTGTGTAGTTCTGCTTCATAGGTCGTTGTGATTACAGGGGATAGTCGAATTATGGAAGCGGGCTTAGGTAGTAGGTCGAAGCACGGAGACATCTTGCAATGACCAATGAACTCGATGGGGTGCGCGACCATTATCGCGCGACCGGCCTGACTGAGCGGCTGAAGACCGTACTGGCCGCCCTTGGTCCAGCGGACCAGCTTCTCACGCCACAGCAATTGGGTACCCTCGACCAGTTTCACACGCGTGGGCTTGCTGCCACCGCCGAGCTTGCCCAATTGGCGGGGGTCGCCGCCGATATGTCGGTCCTGGACGTCGGCTCGGGCATCGGCGGGCCGGCGCGCTTTCTGGCTGCGACCTATGGCTGCCGGGTTACTGGCGTGGACCTCAGCGCGCCTTTCGTGGAAGCCGCACGCTATCTGACCGAACGCACGGGACAGAGCGGGCAGCTGTCGTTCCAGACTGCCAATGCCCTGGAGCTTCCGTTCGACGACGGCCGTTTCGACATCGTGTTGCTGCAGCATGTGGCGATGAACATCTCCAACCGGGCGCGGCTCTATCACGAGACCAGGCGCGTGTTGAAGTCAGGCGGCCGGATTGCCACCTTCGACGTCGCATTGGGCAAGGGTGAACCGCACTACCCGCTCCCCTGGGCACGAATGCCGGCGACGAGCTTCCTCCTGACAGCCGACGCGACGCGCGCGGCGATCGAAGCGGCCGGCTTCCGCATGCTCGCATGGCAAGACGACACTGAGGCCGCCAGAGCCTGGTTCGCGCAACTGCGCGCATCGGGGCCGCCGCCTTCGCCAAATCTCGGCGTGGTGATGGGGCCGGACTTCGCCGAGCTTACGACCAACCTGGGTCGAAATCTCATGCAGGGCCGGCTCGGCATCCTGACCGCGGTGTTCGAAGCAGTGTGAACCGACTGTCGGAAAGACGTCAGATGTCCACGGAAGTCCTATTTCAAACCCATCTCGTTCTGGGCTATGTCGCATGGCTGCTTTGCTTCGGCACGTATATCTGGCCCTGGCTCCGGCAAATGGACCCGGTCGCAGCACAACGCGCCATCGCCACCCTGCACAGCTTCCGCTTCTTCGGGCTCGTCTTCATCCTCCCGGGCGTCGTGGGTTCCAACTTGCCTGCCGGCTTCGCCGCATTCGCCGCCTACGGCGACTTCGCAACAGGGGTGCTGGCCATGCTGGCATTGCTCACGGTGCGGATACCTCGGCTCTTCTGGCCGTTCGTCGTCGCCTTCAACCTTTTCGGGATGGTCGATCTGCTAGTCGACTATTATCATGCCACGCAGCTCGGCCTTCCCGCACACGCGGAACAATTCGGCGCCACCTATGCGATCCCGATCATCTATGTGCCGCTGCTTATGATCACGCACATCGCCGCGTCTTGGTTCCTGCTCCGGCCCCGGCAACGCGCGGCCTGAGCCGTCACGGGCTACTCCTTCGCCGTCTGTGCGGCCTTGATGTCCAGCAGCCCATAGCCGAAATCATTGTCGCGGCCCTTCGGGCCAAGATCCCTGGCGGTGGCGGCCAGTGCCTTCTCGATGTCGTCGGCCGAGCGCTCGGGGGCGGCGTGGATGAGGTTGGCGATGGCGCCGCTGACGATTGCCGCGGCAAACGAGGTGCCCGTGACGACGTCCGAGCCGGCGCCGCTCGGCGCCACCATCTCGACCCCCGGCGCCGAGATGAAGACATAGGCGCCGCGATTGGCCTGCGGCATCAATCCGTCCTTGGCGTCGGTGGCCGTTACCGCAATGACGCCGTCAAAGGCGGCCGGGTAGCCATAGGGCGCCTTCGGCCCGTTGTTGCCGGCCGCCGCGACCAGCACCATGCCGAGCGCGCGGGCATTGCGGCAGGCAGTACCGAGCAGGTCGTTCTTCGGGCCGACGAAGCTCATATTGATGATGCTGACATTCTGGTCCGCCGCCCAGTCGAGCGCCGACAGGATGACGTCCATGGTCGACTTGCCGCCCTCGAAGGCGCGTGCGTGGTAGATCCTGGCGCCCGGCGCCATGCCTTCCAGCGCGCCGACGCCGGCAATCAGCCCGTCGACCGAGGTGCCGTGATCGCGCTTTTCGACCGGCACGCCGGGCATCGCATCGAACTGCACGGCGATGACGCCGGCCAGAGCCGGATTGGTGTCGTCGATGCCGGTATCGATGACGGCGACACGGACGTTTTCGCCACTGGCCTGTTTGGCGTCGAGCGCGATGCGGTCGAAGGCATAGTTGACGATGCCGGCCGCTTGCTGCAGCGAATAGATATGGTTGGGCTCGCGGCGCTGCGTGCGGCCGTCGGCGGCAAGCTGCGCCAGCACGACGCCGACCGGGCGGCCGTCGGGAATGCCGAAGCGCACCAAAGTCGTGCCAAGCAGCCGGGACTGGCGCTGCGAGCGCACTTCGAGGCCGAAGGAGGCGGCGATCTGCTGCACCGCGCCGGCATCGCCATCGACGGTCACCAGCACCTCGTCGGGCACGAATTCGCCGGTCACGGCGCGCGGCGGCTGAACGGCGATGAGATCGGTCGGCGAGACGATCGCTCCGCCCGACGGCGGGCCGGCCTGGTTGCCTGCAACTGGTGCCGCGGGCTCCGGCCGTGGTGTCGGCACCGGTGCCGGGGGAGCGGCCGGGTTGGGGAAGAGGTCGACGATCAGGGCGGGCAGAAAAACGGCGCCGGCCTCTGCCGCACCCGACCCGCCCTTGGCGCCGCCGTCCTTGACGCAGTCGGCTGCCGTCGCATTGGCCTCGTCGCTACAATCGATTTTCGCCCGGTCCGGATTGGTGGCGTTGGTCTGCGCCGACGCAGGCACGGTGACGATTGCCATCGCCGCCAAAGCAATTCCAAGAAAAGTGCGTAGCGGTTTTCTCGGGAAAAGCGCAAAGCGCTTTCCCTTGGGAATTGCATCAAAACAAAAAGATAGAGCAGTCCATCGTTTTCGCGAAACGGTGAACCGCTCTCGCATTGCCGCAAATCGAATGACCGCCTTAGCCGCCATCAACGGGCTTCCTTCCCTCGATCACGGTCTCCGCGAAAGGCTGGGCTGCAATAAGGCCGCGCGCCTTCTCGTAGTCGGCGGCGGTCGTCGCCGGAATGGCGAGCCTGAAGACGCCGTCGGCGGTCGGACCACCGATGATCTTGAGCTTGTTGGTGTCGAGGAAGACGGCAATATCGGCCATCCTGGCGTCCGGTTTGAACTTGACCAGGGCGAACGGCATCTTCGCCAGATCGTCTTCAGTGCCGGCGATCTCGAAATTGCCGCCCTTGCCGCCTGGCTGCACCAGCGATTGCACCGCGATCAAGGCCAGCAGGACCGCGGCCGTCGCCCAGGCGACGCCAACCGGCACCGCCATGAAGCGGTCCCAGGCCCGCGCCAGCCAGGACGCGCTTGCCCGCGCCCGAGCCGGCCCTGCCTCCGCGTCCAGCGCCTTGGCGAAGCGGCTGAGCGCATCGGCCGGTGGACGGATCGCCTCGTTGGCCGCCGCCGTGCCGGAGAACTCGGCTTCCGCCTCGCCAAGCGCGGCAAGTGCCGCGGGATCGTTGGCCAGCCATTCTTCGATGGCTTCCAGATCCGAACCTTCGAGCGAACCGTTCAGGTAGAACGGCAGCAACGTTTCCATTTCGTCGCGGCGCGACATCTTTTCAGCGGCGCTCATGGCCACCCCCTGTCGTAACCGGCGGCCTTCAGGGCTTCGCCGAGTTTCTTGCGGGCATAGAACATCCGGGTCTTGACGGTCGCGACCGGGATGTCGAGCACCTGCGCGATCTCGGTCACCGATTGCCCTTGATAATAGGCGAGGTCGATCACCGTGCGGTGCTCCTCGGGCAGGGCGTCGATGAGGCGGCGCAAGGCGGCCGCCTTGTCCTCCTTCATGGTGACGACCTCGGGCGTATCGGCGCTGTCGGGCACCGCGGCGGCGGCCTCGTCGTCGATCCAGTCTTCCTTCTTCTTGCGCAGCAGCGAGAGCGCCTTGAAGCGGGCGATGCCGAGCAGCCATGTCGAGACTTCGGAGCGCCCTTCGAAGCCCGGCGCCTGGCGCCACAGTTCGAGGAACACCTCGTTCGCGATATCGTCAGCCATCATTTCCGATCCCGTCTGGCGCGCCACGAAGCGGTAAATCCGCGCGTGGTGACGCATGAACAGGAGCCGCACGGCAGCCCGGTCGCCCTTCGCGACCCGGTCGACAAGCGCGCGATCGGTCTCCGCCGCCGCCGTCATGGCCGGTTGAGCCGCCTGGCCCCTGTCTGCTCTGTCGCCGATCGGTCCAAAAAGGTTCATCCTCCGCCAAGGAATTTTCGGAGGCTATCCGAAGAAAGTTTGTCTTGCCAGAGCCGCGCATTTTTCCTTCTCCCCTTGTGGGAGAAGGTGTCGCCGAAGGCGACGGATGAGGGGTGTTCCAGCGGAGTGAGGCGTTGGTGTTTCCTGGAACACCCCTTGTGTGTTTGGAATCGTGCATTGTTGAGGGTGCCACGGACCAGGTGCTTGCCTGATCCGTGGCGGCGGTCGAGAGCCCGTCACCCCTCAGGTGGCTTAAACCGTGGATGAGCTGGGGCCCGAC
>NZ_SRUN01000190.1:0-317 GCF_004791595.1 Mesorhizobium sp. M8A.F.Ca.ET.202.01.1.1
CTGCGCCGCCTCCAGCGCGTCGACCAGGCGCTCGCGCACCCGCGGCACCGCTTCGGCGTCCACGCTCAGGCGCACCTCGTAGGTGGCCTCGGTCGCCGCCTCGTTGATCGGGATGCGGTTGATCGCATTGACCAGGGGCCGAAGCAGGGTGTTGCCGGCGATGATCAGCACGGTCAGCAGCACGCCCTCGGCCAGCATGTCCGCGCCGGTGCAGCTGCCAACGGCCGCCGAGCACCACAGGGTGGCGGCCGTGTTCAGGCCGCGCACGTTCATGCCTTCCTTCATGATCACGCCGGCACCCAGGAAGCCAACGCCGG
>NZ_SRUN01000191.1:0-317 GCF_004791595.1 Mesorhizobium sp. M8A.F.Ca.ET.202.01.1.1
GGCGTCGACCATTCGGCCGACCATGGCAAGCGGCTCTGGGCCTTCGACGACAAGGGCTCGGAATTCTTCGCGCTGCGCGTGCGCGACATCGCCAGCGGCAGGGACCTGACCGACCAGATCCCGGACACGGGTGGCGGCGGCGTGTGGAAAGCCGGAGACGACGGCTTTTTCTACACCCGCCTCGACGACAACCACCGCCCGTCAAAAGTGTTCTTCCACGCACTTGGCGACAGTCCGCAGAACGACCGGCTGATATACGAAGAAACAGATCCGGGTTTCTTCATGGACGTCAGCGGCACGCGCTCCAACGACTGGAT
>NZ_SRUN01000192.1:0-317 GCF_004791595.1 Mesorhizobium sp. M8A.F.Ca.ET.202.01.1.1
GTGCGCAAGACCTGCCTCGAAGGCCAGTCGGTGAAGGCTATCGCCGAACGCAGCGGCGAGGGACGGGATGTGGTGGTGAAGCTGCTGAAGGTCGGGCTGGATCTGTTGGCGGTGCACTATGGGATGATGGGGAGGCGGGCGGGGTGAGCGGCAGTACCTGTCAGTATCGGTTGAACCCATCGCTCGCTCGCCCATTGACCGGGCATGCAACGATCAAGGAAGGACAAAGCCATGCACATCATCCTGGGTGGCACCGGCCATGTCGGTTCGGGCGCGGCGGCGGCGCTGTTGCGGCGCGGCGAGGCGGTCACGGTGGT
>NZ_SRUN01000193.1:0-317 GCF_004791595.1 Mesorhizobium sp. M8A.F.Ca.ET.202.01.1.1
CATTAAATCATAACGACTAAATTCTCCGACGAAACCTACAAATTGCACCTGTGATGATTCATCATCGTCATAAAGATACATATCTATCATAAAAACACCCTTTCATCATTGAGATATTAAAGTTTTATATCATTCGAATCATTCAATGAACTTAAAAAGTCTTAATTTACAGTATAACCATAAATGAATTCGACTGCAAAGGTGTGGTATGATGAGAATGATAGGGGTGACATAGATGTATTTTGTTAATAAAGAAAAGTTAGATAAAAAATTAAACTATTTACAACAATTAGTTAATGATTATCCAGATTATAGAG
>NZ_SRUN01000194.1:0-317 GCF_004791595.1 Mesorhizobium sp. M8A.F.Ca.ET.202.01.1.1
CCGATCTTTCGGCCGCCGTGCCGGTCCGTCTGCACTCGGCCTGTCTGACCGGGGACCTGTTCGGCTCGCTGAAATGCGATTGCGGCGACCAGCTCCGCGAGACCGTGCAGTGGATGGCGGAGAACGGCGGCGGCATCCTGCTCTATCTCGACCAGGAAGGCCGCGACGCGCTCGATCGCGTTCTGGCGGCCAAGCACCAGAAGATGTTCCTGCGCCCGGGTCAGGCCTTTCAGGGCGAGAGGCAGGAGCTGGCGGGACACGTCCATGCCCGAGGGAGTGCGATAGACCCGGACGCCGGTTGCGTTGATCGCTTCGGC
>NZ_SRUN01000195.1:0-316 GCF_004791595.1 Mesorhizobium sp. M8A.F.Ca.ET.202.01.1.1
GTGGATCAAGGCTTGCTGCGGCTGGCGGCGCCGACGCGGGCAGCACTGGCGGCGTTTCGGGCTGCGCCGGAGCGGAGGCAGGCGCTTCGGCGGTGGCCTGTGCCGTCGCCGGCGGGCTCGGCGACGCAGGAGCCGCTGGCTGGACGTCCGCCGCCGGCTTGGCCGCGGCCGCGACAGCCGGCTGCTCGGACGCAGCGCCCTCCACCGGCGGCAGGGCTTCGGAGCCGGCCTGGCTGGCAGGCTCGGCCCCAGCCAGCGGTTTCGCCGTATCGCCCTTCGCGGGATCTGCGGCCTGGCTCTCGTCCTTGGCGGTCGC
>NZ_SRUN01000196.1:0-316 GCF_004791595.1 Mesorhizobium sp. M8A.F.Ca.ET.202.01.1.1
TTCCATGGTGTAGGTTCATCAGGATTCCATATTCACTTTGCGAATGATGATCGTAACTTCGGCGGCCATGTGCTAGACTTTGAAATAGAAGATGTTAAAGTTGAGATTCAGAACTTTGAAACATTTGAACAACATTTTCCAGCTCATGATGAAACATTTACAAATGCTAATATCGATTACAAAGATATTGCAGAGGAAATTAGAGAAGCAGAATAGTATCTTAAAAATTAAAAGAGGAGTATAAATTGTTATGTTAGTGCATTCATTTGATCCATTTCATAATTTGTTGTTATCTTCAATTGTTGCTGCTATACCA
>NZ_SRUN01000197.1:0-316 GCF_004791595.1 Mesorhizobium sp. M8A.F.Ca.ET.202.01.1.1
GCCAAGGATGCCGGCGACTGAACATGACCAGATAGCACCCTACCACCCAAACCAGCGCCGCACACCATCCGGCCAGGATGTCCGAGGGGTAATGGACCCCCAGATAGACCCGGGAGACGCTGACCAGCAGGCTGAACGCGGGCGCCAGCAGCAGCACCGGCCAGCGCCAGCGGGTGTTCCAGGCCAGCAGCACCAGGGTCGCAGCCAGGGTCATCGAGCCCATCGCATGGCCGCTGGGGAAGCTGAACGTCGATTCGGGCGCGATCGATTCCCACAGGCTGGGCCGTTCGCGCTGGAAGAACTGCTTGCTGCCCAT
>NZ_SRUN01000198.1:0-316 GCF_004791595.1 Mesorhizobium sp. M8A.F.Ca.ET.202.01.1.1
GCAAGGTTCGCCAATTTGCGCGCCATCCTGACGCTGGGCTCGATCGCGCATCAGTCGACGGTGCGGGCGCTGGGGGGACGTGTCGCCGCACTTCCCTTCCGCCATGGCGGGCGGCAGGAAGCCGGCGGCATCACACTGTTCTCCAGCTATCACTGCTCGCGCTACAACACCAATACCGGCGTGCTGACGGAAGAGATGTTCGTCGACGTCTTCAAGGAAATCGCGGCGTTCCTGCACGGCTGACAAGACTGCCGGCGGGGTTCATACCGGCAACAGCGCTTCGGGCTTGACGTCGCCGATCGAGGCATAGGTGTGC
>NZ_SRUN01000199.1:0-315 GCF_004791595.1 Mesorhizobium sp. M8A.F.Ca.ET.202.01.1.1
CGGGTCCTGCAGGGCCTTGGTGCTGCCTGCCCCCTTCTCCGAGAGAGTGTTAAAGGCCAAATAATTACGCTGCTCAACGCGCGATTCACCGACCTTTATGTTGGGATCCTTTGAGAGGTCGGCCCATTGGGCGGCCGTGAGACCGCTGCCGTAATCGAGGTCGCCGCTCTTCAAACCCTGCGCGACTGAATCGATTGTCGTGACGTATTGCAATATCATGCCGGCAGTTTTTGGCTGTCCTGTACGGAAATAAGGATTTGGCGTGAGGCGATCAAACTGACCTTGTCTAAACTCCGCAACGATCATAGGTCCAGT
>NZ_SRUN01000019.1:0-85047 GCF_004791595.1 Mesorhizobium sp. M8A.F.Ca.ET.202.01.1.1
CCTGGCCGGCATAGCGTTTGCCGGCCTTCGAGCCGCGCGACCCGATTTTGCCGAGCTTCGGCCTGAACTCGTCATCCTTAATGCGAGCCTCCCAGACATATCAAGCAAAATCAGACACTTACACGTCAAACCCTCTTGGCACCGGCGGCAGCCTCCCGGAAAAACGATGTGCAGACAAAGATTTAACCGCCTCCTGGAGGCGGTACCTTTATCTTGCCTTCCGCGCCCAGCCCCGCCAGACGCGCCCCCGTCCGCCATGGCTAACGCACCGGCTCCTTCGGCTGCGCGCCGTCCTTGCCGAGCGGCACGAAGAGATCGCCGTTTCGCACGCCTGAGTGAACACCGTCATGAATGAAGAACAGCGACCGTCCGAGAGGAGCGATTTGCGCCTTTGGAGCGACAGATTGGCTTTCGAACGCCTCGATGTCGGCCGCCGAAACTCCGGCCGCCTTGAGTTGGTCGAGGTACTCGACGGTCTCTTCTGGCAGCGGTTTGCCACGCTTCAAATGCTCGTCGTAGCGCTCGGGACCGGCATTGTAGGCGCCAAACAGGCCAGGAAATCCGAAGCGGTCATACATGGCACTGAGATAGGCCGTGCCGGCCAGGATATTGTCGCGCGGATCGTGGGGGTTAGGCCCAAGGCCGTGTTCGACCCGCATCTCTTCATAGGTGCCGGGCATCACCTGCATGAGGCCCATGGCGCCAGCGGGGGAGGTGATGGGGCGGCCGCCGCGCATTGTCTTGCCGCCGCTTTCGGCAGCCATGACGGCATAGATCCAGGCTTGGGGAATATGGAAGCGCCGGCTTGCTTCCGATACCAACGTCTGCCACTTTCGCAGCTGCGGACTTTGGGAGATGGCGACCGGCTCAGCGCCGGTCGAGGCGGAACAGGCGCATGGCGCAATGGCGATCATGCCCAACAAGAGGAGGGTCACTCGGTCCATAGTGGTACGAGCCTCCCGATGACATTTTGAGTGGGAACAGGCCCGAAATAGCGGCTGTCGAAGGAGCGGTTTTTGTCGCTGCCGAGCAGGAAAACCTCGTTATCCCCGAGCGCTCGGCAGCCGTTCCACCATGGCAAAGGTCGGCCTTCGGCGTCGATTTTGAGCCGGCGCGCGACGATGTCGCCGCCGATGATGATGGCGTCATTGAAGGCGCAGACATTATCGTCCGGCAGCGCTGCAAGACGTTTTGCCAGCGGCACATTGCGAGGCAGATAGCTGCGCTCGGCGGCGAGATACGCCGCGTATTCAGGCGGGCGCACGAGCACGAGATCGCCACGCGCCAGCGCTCCCGCAGCGATGCGGTAAAGGCCGATCGGCGCGCTGGCCGAGGCGTTCCAGACCAGCCAAGGGGCGGGCTTTCCCAGCGCCGTGAAGCCCAAAAGACCGAGACCGGCCGCGGCCAAGGCGACCGTCTTACGGGCTCGAACACGCCTCAGGCGGCTGCCGATCAGATGGATGGAAGGGCGCCGCCTCATGAACGGCCTCCCGTGCCGCCCTGGCCGGAACCGGCCTTGCCATCGCCGGCGATGGAGTGCTGCGGGTGTCCTTTCGACCAATGGTCGAGTTCGTCGATGTGATAGCGGACATAGCGGCCGTGCTTGCGGAATTTCGGGCCGCCGCCCTTGAGCCGCATCTTTTCGAGCGTGCGCTGGGAGAGCCCGATATAGAAGGCGGCTTGGGCTGTGCTGAGAAACGGGCTGCCCTTTTTCGCGCGGGCCGCGCGTTCGTTTTCGTCGTCCATGATGATCCTCGTTTCGCTTCGGACAAGCGAGGGCGAGGATGGGCGAGGGAGATCGTCTCGGGGACGGGCGAAGAGTCGGGGGAGAGTTTTCGCCGCCCTTTAGGGCGGACGGGGTTTGGGTGGAACTCCTGGGAATGAGCCCCGCGCCGGGGCTGCGGCGCGAGGCTCTTATCTCGGCCGGTCAGTCGGCCGGGTTCCAGATGATGGCGTAGGTGTCGTGATCGTCCTGGCCGGCGGCTCGGCCGAGATTGGCGTAGAGCTTGCGCGGTCCGAACTCCGGCGCTGCAATCGACAGGCTCACATAATCCTTGCCGGAAGTCTCGCCGGTGCGGATCCAGCCAGCGCCGACTTCGACCCCTTGCGTAAGCACCCGGAAGTCGGGATGGTTATCGGCGCTCTTGGCCTGGTTGGGGACGATATCGATGTCGGCGCGGACGCTGAGCGTCTTGAACTGGCCCTTGTAGGCGCCGTTTTCCTGCTTGTTGACGTAACCGATCGCGGTCATTTCGAAGTCTCCTTTTGTGGTTTCGCCGGGGACCATCCCCTGCGATGGCGCACCGTAATGGGCGCGTCAGGACCGCCTGAATCCGACAGGGCCGCAGCGACAGTGAAGGACCCGAGCGGGCAGCTTTTTTGTGAGCGAAGCGGCGCGAGGAAGCCGCCGCAGGCGGCGGGGAAAAAAGCTGATGGCGCGAGGGTTTCGGGCGGCCGGACCCGCCCATAGGTCGACAAGCCAGCCGCAGGGATGGTCCTTGGAGAGAGCATGGAGACCGCTCGCCAAGTGCGGTCTGTCAGCCAAGCAGGACGCCGGGATGAAACGGCCTGCAAAGATGCTGCGCCCTTATGCCGGATCGAGATCGTGCCAGCGGGTCGGGCGCCAGAGCAGACATCCGGCATGGTGCGATCTATGAAAGCAGGGCTCGCCAGCGGGAATTTGATACGCGAGGGGGCCAAAGTAAGGCTGGATGAGAAGCCGGTGCTACCTGCAGGTCCAGTGTCATGTGGCGGCGCTCGGGAAACCGCTACGCAATGTAACGCGCTCTTATGAGGCGAACAGACCGGCCCCAAAACCGATCGACCGGTGGTCGGCGCGAAACGCGTCATGCCTGTCCGAAAGCTGACAGTGGCAGAAGACGCATGTCGGGTTCCGCACAATTGACCATGCTGGATTTGTGAGGTTTTCAGGGAGAGCCATGCGTTCACTTCCCAGTGAGCTTTGGCACGGCATTTGCTCTTGATGTGGCAACACGGATCGAAGGTTGACTGCATGCACAAGCGCGAGATGAGCAATGCTCTCCTTTCCTGGAGGCTTGGCAGCAGATTCGATTTGACGTTGCGAGGAGCTTCAGCCGCTCGCGGCGGAAGTGATCTCAAATCTGAAGGCACCGTTGGGGCCGCAGCCATCAAACACATCTTTCTCTTTTTCGCAGCTCGTCTTCAACGCGATGCGGACTTCTTCGCGTCGACGGCGGCCGAAGGTGGAGAAGGGGCTCGACTTGCAAAAAGGAGTTGTCAATGACGTCTTACGTTCGCACCAACAGCCCGGCGCAGGTGCGCTCACTGTCCACCTTTGGCAAGCATCTGCAAAGGAGCGTGCTGACGGCGACGCTGCTTGCCGCGGCTTCGACGGGAAGTGAAGCGCAGCCCTATGTTCGTGCTGACGGCAGCACGACTGACGACTTGGAAGCGGCGCGAGCAAGTTGGCGTCATGACGCCGAATTCAATGGAAATGTGGGGCTCGCAGCCATCAACGCGGATGCCGCGTATGCGTTGGGTTCCACCGGGGAGGGGGCCAGAGCTCCTCGCCTGCCCTCGTCCGTCTTGACGAGTGCCCGCTTACAGCCTACCTCACTATCGCGTTAGCACTCGTCCATCGCGAGTGCTAACAAAAACCCCTCAACAGCGCACCAGGGAAAAATCCGAAAATGGCAAAGTCGAAGTTCCGCCCGCTGCATGACCGCGTGGTCGTTCGCCGGGTCGAATCCGAATCCAAGACCGCTGGCGGGATCATCATCCCCGACACGGCAAAGGAAAAGCCGCAGGAAGGCGAGATCATCGCTGTCGGCTTCGGCGCTCGTGACGAAGCTGGCAAGCTGGTCCCGCTGGACGTCAAGGCCGGCGACCGCATCCTGTTCAGCAAGTGGTCGGGCACGGAAGTCAAGCTCAATGGCGAAGACCTTCTGATCATGAAGGAATCCGACATCATGGGCATCATCGGCTCATATCAGGCCCTTTCGTCAACTGAATTCCCGGGCTCGATTGAAGCCCCTGCCAGGAGCTAAAAATGGCTGCCAAAGACGTAAAATTCTCCCGCGATGCCCGCGAGCGCATGCTGCGCGGTGTCAACATCCTCGCTGACGCGGTGAAGGTCACGCTCGGCCCCAAGGGCCGCAACGTGGTCATCGACAAGTCGTTCGGCGCCCCGCGCATCACCAAGGACGGCGTCACCGTCGCCAAGGAAATCGAGCTTGAGGACAAGTTCGAAAACATGGGCGCGCAGATGGTCCGCGAAGTTGCTTCGAAGACCAACGACATCGCTGGCGACGGCACCACGACCGCGACCGTTCTGGCGCAGTCGATCGTCCAGGAAGGCCACAAGGCCGTTGCCGCCGGCATGAACCCGATGGACCTGAAGCGCGGCATCGACCTCGCGGTAACCGACGTCGTTGCGACCCTGATCAAGAACGCCAAGAAGATCAAGACCTCCGAAGAGGTTGCCCAGGTCGGCACCATCGCCGGCAACGGCGATGCTTCGGTCGGCAAGATGATCGCCGAAGCGATGCAGAAGGTCGGCAACGAAGGCGTCATCACGGTTGAGGAAGCCAAGACCGCCGAGACCGAACTCGAAGTCGTCGAAGGCATGCAGTTCGACCGCGGCTACCTCTCGCCCTACTTCGTCACCAACGCCGACAAGATGGTTGCCGAGCTCGAGGACGTCTACATCCTCCTGCACGAGAAGAAGCTGTCCAACCTCCAGGCCATGCTGCCGGTTCTCGAAGCCGTCGTGCAGACCTCGAAGCCGCTGCTCATCATCTCGGAAGACGTCGAAGGCGAGGCTCTGGCCACGCTGGTCGTCAACAAGCTGCGTGGCGGCCTGAAGATCGCCGCCGTCAAGGCGCCGGGCTTCGGTGATCGCCGCAAGGCCATGCTGGAAGACATCGCCATCCTCACCGGTGGCCAGGTCATCTCGGAAGACCTCGGCATCAAGCTCGAGAACGTCGGCCTCAACATGCTCGGCCGCGCCAAGAAGGTGTCGATCTCCAAGGAGAACACCACCATCGTCGACGGCGCCGGCAAGAAGGCCGAGATCCAGGGCCGCGTTGCCCAGATCAAGCAGCAGATCGAAGAGACCACTTCGGACTACGACAAGGAGAAGCTGCAGGAACGTCTGGCGAAGCTCGCCGGCGGCGTTGCGGTGATCCGCGTCGGCGGTGCGACGGAAGTCGAAGTCAAGGAAAAGAAGGACCGCGTCGATGACGCCCTCAACGCGACCCGCGCGGCCGTCGAAGAAGGCATCGTTGCTGGTGGTGGCGTCGCGCTGCTGCGCGCTTCGGCCAACATCAAGGCCACCGGCGTCAATGCCGACCAGGCCGCCGGCATCAACATCGTGCGTCGTGCGCTGCAGGCTCCGGCCCGCCAGATCGCGGCCAACGCCGGTGCGGAAGCATCGATCGTTGCCGGCAAGATCCTTGAGAACAAGGGCGCGACCTTCGGCTACAACGCCCAGACCGGCGAGTATGGCGACATGATCGCCATGGGTATCGTCGATCCGGTCAAGGTTGTCCGTACGGCTCTTCAGGACGCGGCCTCGGTCGCCGGCCTGCTGGTCACCACCGAAGCCATGATCGCGGAGGCTCCGAAGAAGGAGTCGGCTGGCGGCGGCATGCCTGGCGGCATGGGCGGCGGCGGCATGGGCGGCATGGGCGGCATGGATTTCTAATCCAGCTCTGGCAGCTTTCGCAACGAGAGGGCGGCATCAATGCCGCCCTCTTTTTTTGCGAACCTCGGTCCGATGAACGATCGACGCCAACGCCGGCCATCGGCGTTAGGGCAACCTCAAAAGAACTGTCGAGTTGGTTGCGCGCGGCTTTGCGTCATCAGAGGCGCAAGGCGGTCGCGTGTGAGGATTGCGCGCTCCCATAGGCGGTTTCGGCATGTGCCTCGCCTTCGACATCGACATTGCGGCCAAGCAGGAAATCGGCGGCTTTCGAGGCATGGCTTGCGGCGCGGAAGATGGCGCGGTTGTCCTCGCGCAAAACCGTCAGCCATGAGCCGATGTAGTCGGCATGGCGCACGCTCGGCTCGATGCCGAGACTGCTGCAGATGAAGGCTGATGCGATTTCGGCGACCAGTTCCTCGCGCGCATAGGTGTTGGACCCGAAGGAGCCGGACAGGTCGCGCGCGAGTCGCCTCGGGTGGCCGGTCCAGTGGCCAAGCTCGTGAAAGCAGGTCCGGTAATAGTCGATCTGGTGGAAGAAAGCCGGCTGCGGCGGCACCTGTATGGTGTCGCTGCCGGGCATGTAGAAGGCGCGCTCGCCGCCGATGCGAAAATCAGCGCCGGTTGCATGAATGAGCGCCTCGGCCTGCGGGACCATCTCGCGCTCAGGCAGAGGCTCGCCGGCGGCGTAAAGATGTTCGGGCAGATTATCGCACTGCGCGACATTGAAGACGGTGAAGCGCTTCAGGAAGGGCACCGCCTGCGGTTCGTCGCCATCGGTGTCGGCGCGTTGCTTTTCGTTCTTGGGAACAAAGCGGTCAGCGTGAACGATGGTGGTGCCGTGCTCGCCCTTCCTGACATTGCCGCCAAGCGAAAGCGCCTGCCGGAAGGTGAGCCAGTTCTGGCTGGGGAAACCGCGCTCGATGACCGCGCCCCACAGGATCAGGATATTGATGCCGGAATATCGGCGCTGGGTGGCCGCATTCCGCGGCAGGCCGAGGCCTGTCCTTGCCCTGCCCCACGGCTTGACCCATGGCACGGTGCCGCGCTCCAGTTCGGCAATGATGCGGTCGGTGATTTCCTGATAAAGGCTGGCGCCGGTGCGCCCGCCACTGTCTGCGCCAGCCTGTCGGCTGCCGCAACGTTTGTTGTTTGCACGCATCGTGATGTCCTCCGCTCTACAATCGCGCGCCCTCCCCGGAAGCGGGGTGGGCGGCAAAAGCGACCGGAAAGGCCCGCCGTCGGAGGCGGACTGCATCAGCAGGACCGGAACGGAGTGGAGGACCCGAAAGCGACAAGCGAAGGGTTGCGGGACGCCGCGGCGGGCCTAGAAGGGAGTGCTGCCCACCCTGCGCCAGGGGGAAGGCCACAATAGAAAGACGCCGGCCGACAGGCCGGCGACCGTCAGCAGCCGAAGGCTGCCCCGCGCCAGGGGGCGATGCCGCAGGGCCAAGACCGCCTGAGCTTGCCGAAGAAAAGCGGGCTCGGTTCACGAGCACCCGGCCAGCGACTTCAGGCGCGGGCGCTCAGGATTGTTGTTGGCGCCCACGGCAGCTGGATGACCGCAACAAGATTACGAGGAGCGACAGCAAAGCCAGCTGCCACAAACGGCACGCTCCGGCAACAACAGCGTGGCCGGTCTACAGATGCTGCCCCGCACGAGAGCCAGCACGCTTTGAGCGCGCATCGGCGATGCAAGCGTTGCAAGCTGGCCATGTCCACAAGGTCGGCGACCACTATATCGCCGACCACCAACGCGGGCGTACCGTCTAAGTGCAGACCTTTCGCGAGTGCGCGGACCGCGCATTTCATCTGCGATGGCCGGATCTTGCATTCCCGCTTGAGCTGCTCAACGTCAAGGCCTACACGCGCTGCGATCTTGAGAGTGACCCTTCAACTGGGGGAAATCATAAGGGCGCGGTGGAATTCGTCGAACTTTCCCTGTTTTCTCGAGGCGAGTGCGGCGAAGGCTGGGAATTGGGAATCCGGTCCCAGGACCGGGAACTGTTTGATCACAAGCTTCAGATTGGGTTCATGCTTGAAGGCTTTTTGGTAGTTGATATCAGCCAGTCTGCAATGCGGACAGTTGTGGTAGTCATTGAATATGACCAGAACGGCATCGCCTTGCGGGTTGCCGGCGATTGGCGAAGGAGATCGTTGTCGAATGCGCCGCTCCACTTTTGCCTGTCGGTCGACCACGCCTGCCGGTGCAGGTTCGCGCTATATTGGCTCGCCAGCAAGGCGAGGAGTAAAAGAAGAGCTGCGACAGTGATGGCAGTCGGCTTAGACATGAGTCTCCAATCCATGGACGGCGTGGCAGCAACGGCCGCCTTTTTGGTGTAAAATGGGTCAGTTTTGATCGTGCCCCGCAGTTGCTACAGGCGCACAGGTGCCGGTGCGATCTGGCGGTTTCTCAAATACGGCTTTGCGCCATCGGGTCCACCCCAATAGCTGAGCGTCGTTCGCACGGGGAATTGTGTTCACCACGCCGGGCGACTTGACCGTCCACCGCCGGAGCGCTGAACGGTCCGCTAGTGAGGCGCTCCCCGAATCGTCGTTTATCCCGCTCGCCCCGGACCGGGTGACAGCCAGCGTTGCCGCTACGCTGCGGAGAAAAACCGTCAGCGCGTGGCATTCGGACATAAGCTGATCGACGCCAAGAATAAGCCCCACGGAGGTGACCGGTGCGGCCGGAACAAGAAAGAGCGTTGCAGCCATTGTGACGAGGCCTGCACCGGTAATGCGGGTTGTTCCGTTCGAAGGGAACAATGCGACAAACAGCATGAGGATCCGGCAGCCGATCGGGAGATCAGTTTTCGTCGCTTGGGCGATGAAAAGGGCGGCGAGCATCATATTCGTGCCGTCCAGATTGAATGGAATGAGACCCACGACCGAATGCGTGGCGCCGGCCCTTTCCATCTTCTCCATGAGCGAGGCCAGCGCGGCCTCTGAGGAGGACATTGCGAGCAGCAGCTCGTCCTTGATGTATCGGACGAGAGAGAAGAGCGAGCGGCCGTTGTAGCGGCAGACCGCGCCGAACAGGACCGAGAGGAACAAGACTTGCAGGATGTCGCCTTCCGCGAAGGCATTGGCAATCGTTGACGGGATGATGTTCATCAGGAAGCTGGTCACGGACTGCTCGTGAGCCGTGGCCACATAGCCCTTAACGGCTTGGACATCGAGCGAGGCCGGATCGATGTTGAGGCCGGCGCCAGGCTGAACGATATTCGCGACAATCAGCCCGACAACAAAAGCGAGCGTCGAAAAGGTGAGAAAATAGACCATCGCCTTGGCGGCAACTCGGCCGACCTTCTGCAGATCGCTCATGCCGGCAATGCCGGTCGCCATTGTCAGGAAGATGACAGGTACGGTGATTATCTTGACGACATCGACGAAGGCATCGCCGAGCGGCTTCAGGCTGTGGCCGGTCTCCAAATGGAAATAGCCGATTGCGGCACCCAGGATTATGGCGGCAAGTACCTGCACGTAGGTCCGGGCAAAATGGCGCTTGCGGGGCGCTGCGATCGCGCGGGGAACTCTTGGAACCAACACCGTCTCTCTCCTTGACCGGATCGGGGTGGGGCTCCTCCCTCTCCCATGCAGTGCTCCGGTCGAACGCTGCGCCCACTTCGGCGCAAACGATGTGCCAAATAGCAAAGAGGGGAAAACGCGCAGGACCTCACGCAATGCTTGCGATTCGCTCTCCCACACTCGTGCAGTGGTTGCCTGTCGCAACTATGGAAGGGTCGATTCTTGGGAACTCCAAAGGCCGCTCTTTGCGTCGAGCAGCTTGGCTGCCTGGAAGGTTCCCTCTTTGCCTTGCGGTCTGCGAGCTGAGTCCAGATCGTCATCATTTGGCTGCGCGCCGCACGGGGCTCGAAAGATTCAATCGAGGACGGGTCCTCTTGGAAAACGGGGGCAGCGTTGGTCAAGCCCTTCCACCCTGCTGTCCCAATGGTGTTCAGAAGCTCAGTTCACGATCAAGCGATGGATCAGCGTCATCTGGCGTTTGCGCCATCGCGGCGGCGTTGCAACGGGTCTGCCAAAGATGAGAAGGCCGCGAGGCAGGGTCCGAGACCTAGACTCCAACCTCATAGCGCGCTCGGCTCGCGTTCGGAAGGTTCGAACCGCAGCACGATCAGGTGGCGACACCGTTGGTCGGAACCGGAACCCGACGAATGATCGTTCGTGACCGACATCTGTGAACAAGCAGTATGTGTCATTGCAATCACCACCCGTTGCGCGGAAATGCCCATATGGCCGTGAATGAACTGGATTTGGTGATTTTCCAGATGGCGGTGGAAAGCGTCCGCTTGCTCTCTTCAAGCTTTGATGAGAAGGCGGCTGAGATAGCCACGAGGAGCCGTGGTAGCCTTCTTTTTGACGTGCGGGTGGACGGTGACCTGGAGGTCCAGCGAGTCGCAGCCATTGGATATCCAGGCGACAAGATCGGTGTGGTGGCATTGGACCGAGAGGGCCTTGTTAGCTGTTGTTGCCTAGTCAATGGCACCTTCTCACCTTTCATTGCACCGTTGGAGAACTGGACCAGCATGCCCCTTTCGATGCAGGCCCAGATCGATGTCACAGGCTATGCGAGGCTCCTTCTGGCCGCCTTGCGAAATGCTGGACATATGCTGGACAGGTAGCATCGCGATGATGTCTGTGATGAGATGGTGCAAACGGCTGGATGAGGCGATCGCTTGCTGGCAGCTTTGGCAACAAAGCGATCGGTGAGTTCGCAATGCTGGAACACGTCCTTTAGACTCTGCAGTTAAGTTAGCGGACTACCATCTGACGAATGCCCTCTGACAGTCTGCATGGCGCGGCATGCCCTCTTAGGAATGCAGCCGTGGTTCTACACCATCGGCTGTTTTTGTGTCGAAGGCGACGGGCACGCCATGAACGAAGGAAGCGGCCGCCAACAGTTCCTCCAACTCGCGGTCGGTGGCCTTGCATGCCGGCATTAGTGTTCGGATGGCGCGGATCGCCTGCGCCATGGAGAGAAAGCGGACCCTTCCCCTGGAAAGGACATAGGCTTCTGCGGCTTTTTCGACGGTGACGGTGTGAAACGAATTGGTCATGACGAATTCCTCCCTGAACCCTGACCAACCCGACTTATGGCACGAATTCGACCGCCTTCAAGCCTATGTCCGATTGCGGACAATAGCTGCGATTCGTTCAAAACCGCTGATGCTTTTGGGCGACCTGGTGAGGGGCAAGGAGACGTCGGCTGAACCCGTTTCAACCGACATGCTTCAGGCAGCGGCCAGGCCGAAATAACGCTGCTCCTCCTTGTCATAAGCGCCATGTGTGAGCTTTATCAATCCGGCACGGTCGATGATCGTGATCTCGCCGCGCTTGGCGTGCACCAGTCCTCGATACTCAAGCATTTGCAGGGCCGTGGTGACCCCGGGCGGTGGGCGCGAGCATGGTCGCCAGAAATTCATGCGTCGGGAGGATCTTATCTCCTTCCGCACGGTCGTGGACCATCAGCTGCCAGCGGGCCAGCCGTTCTTCGATCTTGGAGTGGCCATTGACCAGTGCCGTCCGGCATGATTGGACGAGGAACGCGTGGGCATAATCCAGCACTGAGGTGCGAAGCGACGGGCTAATCGCAGGGCGAAGGTTTTCAACCGGCAGGCGCCAGGTAGTGCTTTCCTTTCCGAGAATGACGGCAATTCCTTTCATCCCGTCATAGCCGACAATGCCGACTTCACCTTGCCGCCCGCCGGTCATGGTGGCGACCACCGACGCGATGCCCCTCTCGGGAAAATATACGTTCTTGATCGGCTGATGCGCGACCTCCAACTGGTCCTTGATGCCCGGTTCGACGTGATGCAGCGATGGTCGCAAAAGCGCGAAGTCCTGCGGGGTGAGGGCTTCAGCACCTGGTCGCGAAAGAGGGATCGGGCAAGGCTCTCTTCCAACGGGGCAAGAGCGCGTACGTCTTACTGTCGGCTGCACCGAAGTAAATGCCGGCCGATGCCAAAGCATAGGCTTCGAAACGCGCGATTGCAAAGCCCTGTCGGGGCAGTGCAGTCATGCTAGAAGTCGCGCCGCCTACGATAGGCAGCGGATGACATGATTCCCTTCTGCGGCGGCCACCAAGAACGGCTCGGGCACGCTTTAATCGTTCATACACAAGCTCGCAGGAATGTAAGCAGCGGAACAATCGGGTGATTCGTACCGCCCTGCCCTTTCAGAGATCAAGTCATTGGACGTCAATTCGGCTGGAACGCCTCGTCGAACGGCCCAGGAAAATGCAGCCGGATGAGCAATGGTGGTTCACCTTATGTGCGGTCCCGGATATGCGGTCCGGCGGCTCATCTCCCAATAGCTTGTCGATGGGGAAGTGGAACTCGTCATGTCGCCGCGAACCGTCACCGCGCTAGCGGGGCTCTTTTGAAGACGCCGGTGTTTTTCTTTGTGGAACTGAATCTGTGAGGTGATTGATGCATGAATCAAACATTTGCGTATTTCCGCTGCATCGGCGACGTATATTGGTCGAAAGTATCGCCCAGGCCCTCGAGACCAAGAACGGCGAGGCGGCGAGTGCGTTCTGGCGCTGTGCTGCCAAGAAAATGCTCATTCAATTGTCCGATGTAGGAATTGCGCCAGAGCTCGCTGCGCAGGAGGTTGGAAGCCTTCTTCATGCGGTCTTGGACGACATGGCCAACCGAACGGTAATGCACAAAGCATAGGCTCGGGCGCTGTTGGACCGCGCGTCAGCTCGGGTCCTTATCAGGGGACTGCTCCGACTGGCCGACGGTCCGGCCAAACCGGCATACCGGCAAAGGTTTGAGGTTGCGATCGCTCACGGCGGCCGGTCCAATATTCTAAGACGACCTCAGAAGCCACGTTGGCTTCTTTGGACGAAGCGGAGGGGCGCCATTTTGGCGTGCTCACGCTGGACTGCGGGTTGCGCCTACGGAAATCCAAAGTCCGGCCGCGCGAGCCAATCGACCGGAACAGTCGAAAGCTCGTGGGGGCGGGTCCGCTCACCCTCACGGCGGCGGTGGCGGCCGTGAGCAGACTTAACTCAAGTCACGGCTGAGCATCCGCAGGCGCTATGCCGATTGGATGAGAACTGGTTGCCACAACACCGGCCCGTTGAGGCGTCCCCTCCAGCGGATGCGCAAGAGACTGGCGTAGGAAATATCGAGGAAGCCGGCGACTGCCTCGGTGTTGCCGACCTGCTTGGGCTGTCCGATACGTGACAACGGCCAGGTGGCGAGACGAAGGATCCTTTCGATGCGCGTATCTGTCACCGTTACGATCCCGGAGAGATTGTTGGCCAAGCCGAATTCGATGATCCCCGCGAAGAGCTCGTAGGTTGCTTGGGCCAGGCCGCCAGCTGCCTTCGGCGCTGTCGCAGGGAGATCGAGCGCGAAACGACTACTCTCCCAGATATCGGCACTCGCAGGGACCACCATCTCATCCAGCAGCGTCGGAAACGTATCGCGCAACATTGTCGGTCCGGTGGTCGGCAAAAGGCGGACGCAGCCGCAAGTTCGCCAATCGGACCCCTTGAGAAGCAGGTAGACGGGGTTCAGGCTGTCAAACGGGTCCGTTTCCATTTCGCCTTCGGTCTGCACTTCCCAATCGAGCCGCTTCTTGAAAACCCGATACCTAAGTCCGTGCATTTCCTTGAGTTCGCTCGCAAACTCGGCGTAGCAGTCGGGTGTTATCAGCTGCATCATTGTCGTCTCCGTGCGGGATGTGTCCACGCAATCGAAGGGCAAAGCCGTCATGAATGCAGCCTGTAGACCTTTACAGCTAGACTTGGAGAGGATCAGGATCTCGCCCGAGCAGCCATCCGCACTACGGCCTGGTTGATGGTTCGCACGCCAAGCTTCGCCTTGGCGTTTTCCTGATGGAAGGTCACGGTGCGTTTCGAGACACCGAGAATCTGGCTGATATCCCAGGCCGACTTGCCGCACGCCGCCCATTTCAGGCACTCGAACTCCCGCCGGGTGAGCGTTATGCCATCTACCACGCAATCTTCGGCGAGCCTGCGCCGGGCATGGATATGAACGTTGATCGCAACCAGTTGCATTGCTTTTTCGTAGCGCGTCAGCGACCTCAGAAATGGCGGATGCGCCTCGTTGGAGGCGAAGGTCAGTGCGGCGAACCGGCCGCGATGATCATGCATCGACATGGTCAGTCCGCCGCGAATGCCGAACTCAGCTGCTTTTTCCAGGACTTCCTGCTGAGAGGTCGGCAAATAACGGTGATCGCGGTCCACACCCCAGTCGAAGGTATCCCAGCCCCGCAGTCCCCGCAGGATCACGGGATCCACGCTGTGGTAGCGCTGTTGCAGGTAATGTGATGTCCATGATGATGGATAATTCGAGATCAATCGCGGCCTGTCGCCGGAAGCGGATGGGTAGGTGAAATAAGCGAAGAGCGGAAAGTCGAACCCGGCTGCGGCGGACGCCATTGCCTCATGGAGATCGACGGCATCGACGCTTGCAGAGAGTTGCTCGACCAAGGTTTCAAATACGCGATGCATCTGCGCTTAGCGTACCTCGCGGAGGTTGCTGGAAGCCGACGGAGACGTGGTTCTAAATGATGGCCTGTCCCTGCAGGGCATACGACGCGCCGCCGTCATCACCGCAATTGCTGTGCTGCTTCCGATTGGAGAGAGCTCCGCCCACCTGACCAACTACCGATGGGTGATATTGCGACGTTATCGATGAGCCGCGTGTCGCCAAGCCAAGCCGCAGCAAGCAAGCGTGCCGGTCGGTCAAGGCTTGCTAACGATTGCAGGTCTGTTTCTCCGCGCAGCTCCAGGTATTCGAGCTCGCGATAGCCGGCAGCCAGAATTGCTGCACGCGCTTCATCAAGCGTAGGCAGGATGGGGGAGCCGCGTGCAAGCCGCTCGGCCGTATCGAGCAGGACCGATGCTAGTTTTGGGGCAATGGCGCGTTGGGCTGGGGAGAGCCGCACGTTACGCGACGATAGCGCAAGACCATCGGCTTCGCGGACTGTCGGACAGGGCACAATAGTGATCGGAATGTCGAGATCCCGGACCAAGCGCCTGACAAGCTGAAGTTGCTGAAAATCCTTTTCGCCAAAAAAGGCGAAGTCAGCGCCGGCCTGCAGGAAGAGCTTGGCCACGACCGTCGCCACGCCATTGAAATGGCCGGGCCGGAATGCGCCGCAAAGGCATTCGCTGATGCCGGACACTGAAACGGCCGTGGCGAAGCCCACCTGGTACATTTCCTCTGTGTCCGGCACATAGAGCAGATGCGTGCCCAGCAGAGCGAGCTTGGCAGCATCGTCGCTTTCCGTCCGAGGGTAGGCAATCAGGTCGGCGGGGCTGTTGAACTGCTTGGGGTTTACGAACAGCGTCACGATCACCCGCTCGGCCCTTTCGAGCGCCTTCCGCACGAGGCTCAGATGCCCGTCGTGCAAGGCTCCCATGGTCGGCACAATACCGATCGTGGCACCCGAGCGACGCCATTGCGCAACGACGCCGCGCAGCTCGCTCACGGTTCGAGCGATCGGCACGCTCATGTGAAGTCACCGGCCTTCAAGGCGTTGACATAGAGATGTTCGACCGCCGGAAAGTGCCGGTTCCGCACATCGGTGGCGTAAGCGGCGATTGCCGCCTCAGCCTGCTCACCGAGCTCGGCATAGCGTTTGACGAACTTCGGCCGAAATGAGGTGAAGAGCCCGAGCATATCGTGGCTCACCAGAATCTGGCCGTCGCAAGCTGGCGAGGCACCGATGCCGATTGTGGGTATGTCGATATCGGCGGTTATCTGCCGTGCAAGCTGCTCCGGTATCTTTTCCAGCACCAAGGAGAAGGCGCCCGCTTCGGTTACCGCCCTGGCGTCGCGCCTGATCCGCTCTGCATCGGCTCCCCGGCCCTGCACACGATAGCCTCCAAACGTGTTTACCGCCTGCGGCGTCAGGCCCACATGGGCCATGACAGGTACGCCGCGCGCGGTAAGGAAGCGGATGGTTTCCGAGATGGTCTCGCCGCCCTCGATCTTTACCGCTGAACAACCGGTCTCACCCATCACGCGCGCAGCGTTGCCGAAAGCGTGCTCTGGGCTTTCCTCGTAGGAACCGAAGGGCAGGTCGACGACCATCAGCGCGTGTTCAAGGCCGCGGCGAACGGCCTGTCCGTGCATGATCATCATGTCGAGCGTGACCCCCAGCGTCGACGACAGGCCGTGCAGCACCATGCCGACGCTGTCGCCGACAAGAACGATGTCGCAGTGGCGATCGAGCAGCCTCGCGACCGGCGTGGTGTAGGCCGTCAAGCATACAAGTGGCGTCTGGCCTTTTCGCGATCGAATATCTGGAGGAGTCATCCCTTTTATCTCACCAGCCGCGCTCAACCGAGGCCCCTTCCCTTACGTTACCAACAGCGGGTGTCGCGTTTGGCATATTTTTGTGCGACTGCGAAGAGCTAAAAACAGCGCTTGAGTACTCTGGTGTTGACGTGCTGGCTTCCAAGGTTACATTCAATCGATTAAGGCGCTCCGTTGGGCCAACCCGCTTTCGCAAACATGGATCCTCAGACAAGAAGAACCAAGAAAGGCAAAGCCGCCGTCAAAGCTGACGAAGCCAAAGTGGACCTGACTGCCGTCGTGGTCGCCGTAAACGACAGTGAGCCCTGTGTCCTCACAGTCGGTCATGCGGACACCCTCCCTTCTGGACCTTTTGCCCTTGAGCATCGATCACTGCAGTCGGGTTTGAGGGGGTGGGTGGAGCAGCAGACCGGCCATGCACTTGGATACATCGAGCAACTCTACACCTTCGCCGATCGCGATCGCATCGGCACTGAGCGCCACCAGCGCGTCATCTCAATCAGCTATCTCGCATTGACCAGGAAGGAACAGGCAACGAACTCGGCCGCGTGCGGCTGGCAAAGTTGGTACGAATATTTTCCCTGGGAGGACCACCGCTTCGGCACGCCGCCTGTGCTGCTCGATAGATTGCGGCCCCGCCTGATTGAGTGGGCCGGCGGCGCCAGCGAGCCGACCACTCAACGCGAGCGCCGGCAGCGCGCTGCGATAGCCTTCGGCTTCGACGACCGCCATTGGAACGAGGAACTCACGCTCCAACGCTACGAGTTGCTCTATGAAGCTGGTCTGATTGAGGAGGCCGGTGGCGGCAGGGACGCGATTGCGGCCGCGGCTGGCAAACCAATGGTCGCTGACCACCGTCGTATTCTGGCAACCGGGATCGCGCGGCTGCGTTCGAAGATCAAATACCGGCCGGTCGTGTTCGAGCTTATGCGGCCTTCCTTCACGCTGCTGCAACTGCAGCGAACCGTGGAAGCTTTGGCTGGCAGGCTGATCAACAAGCCGAACTTCCGGAGATTGGTCGAGCAGCAGGAACTTGTTGAGGAGACCGGGGAGACCTCCCTCGACACGGGCGGCCGACCGGCGAAGCTTTATCGCTTCCGGCATGCCGTCCTCGACGACAGGGCTATCGCCGGGACAAAATTACCGCTGGCGCGGGCTTGACATACTTATAGTCAAGGTAGATATATTCCCTTATTGTCAAACCGAATATAATCGAGGCGCCAATGACTGGGGCGTTACCTATGGCTGCGTCCCTGTATGAGCGTGTCCGGCGGGTGATCCCACCCGTTGAATGGCTCGCGTTCGCCGGCGATATTGAAGCCATCTTAGCGCTGAAGCGTGAGCGCAATGCGGTGGTGCTGGCGCACAATTACCAGACGCCCGAAATTTTTCATTGCGTGGCAGACATCGTCGGCGACAGCCTGGCGTTGGCCCACAAGGCGGTGACGGTCGACGCCGACATCATCGTGGTTGCCGGCGTTCATTTCATGGCCGAGACGGCAAAACTGCTCAATCCGAACAAGACCGTGCTCATCCCGGATCTCCGCGCCGGCTGCTCGCTGGCCGAATCGATCACGGCAAACGACGTGCGGCTAATGCGGCTGCGGTATCCGGGGGTCCCCGTTGTTACTTACGTCAACACTTCCGCCGCCGTAAAAGCGGAGTCCGACATCTGCTGCACGTCCGGCAACGCCAAGGCGGTGGTGGAATCGCTTGGCGTGGCGCGTGTGCTGATGCTCCCGGACGAATATCTGGCGAGGAACGTGGCAGCCGATACAGACGTCGAGATCATCGCCTGGAAAGGCCATTGCGAGGTGCATGAGCGCTTCACCGCAGCAGACATCCGGGAACTGCGCGATGCCCATCCAGGCGTCATCGTGCTGGCCCATCCAGAATGCCCACCAGACGTTGTCGCGGAGGCGGAGTTCTCCGGCTCGACCGCGGCGATGTCGGATTATGTCGAGCGTGAGAAACCGACGCGTGTCGTCCTTCTGACCGAATGTTCGATGAGCGACAACGTCGCGGTCGCGCATCCCGACGTCGAGTTCGTTCGCCCATGCAATCTGTGCCCGCACATGAAGCGCATCAACCTGGCCAACATTCGCGCCGCACTCGAGCAGAACCGGCATGAGGTCCGGATTGATCCCGAAATTGCCGGCCCCGCCCGCCGCGCGGTCGAGCGCATGCTTTCCCTATGAGTCTGGAGGTTCGCGACATCGCCGGGGCGCCGGTCGTCATCGGCGGCGGCATTGCCGGCCTGATGACGGCGCTTCATCTGGCGCCGGAACCGGTCGTGCTTTTGACCAACGCGCCGCTTGGAACCGGAGCCTGCAGTGAACTTGCCCAGGGCGGTCTTGCGGCAAGTCTCGGGGGCGACGACGGCCCAGATTTTCACCTTTGCGACACGATAGCTGCCGGCGACGGACTCTGCGATGAGGCCACGGTGCGGCGAGTGGTACGAGCTGCACCCGAAGCGATTAGGACGATCCAAAGGTTCGGCGTCGACTTCGACCAGCACCCTGACCGCGCGTTGCGACTTGGGCTCGAGGCGGCACACTCGCGACGGCGAATTGTGCATGCAGCCGGCGACGCCACCGGTCGCGAGTTGGTGCGCGCGCTCGTCGCCGCGGTTCGGCGTACAGCCTCGATCACCATTATCGAAAATGTGGAGGTCCGCCGGCTGGTCGTGCAGGACGGGTCGGTCATCGCCGTGGTCGCAGCAGGACGAGCCGGCGCGCTCGCTCTGCCCACGCGTCGCGCGGTGCTGGCGACCGGCGGCGTCGGCGGGCTGTTTTGCGACACGACAAACCCCGCTGGCTCATGGGGTCACGGGCTGGCGCTCGCCGCATGGGCGGGGGCGGAACTCGCCGACTTGGAATTCATACAGTTCCATCCAACTGCGCTCGACGGTCCGCGCCGGCCGATGCCGCTGGTGAGCGAAGCCGTGCGTGGCGAAGGCGCGGTGCTCATCGATGAGCGAGGAGAGCGCTTCCTCGCCGACACACCTGGCGGTGAACTTGCGCCTCGCGACGTCGTAGCGCGCGCCATTTGGCACCAGCTTGCCGTTGGACGCCGCGTATTCCTGGACGCACGGCAAAGTCTCGGCCCGAGATTTGGCAAGCGTTTTCCAGGCATCGCCGAATTGTGCCGGAGCGCAGGAATCGACCCCGCGACCGACCTGATCCCGGTGCGCCCGGCGGCACATTATCACATGGGCGGCGTCGCCGTAGACAGCGCCGGCCGCAGCTCCATCGAGGGATTGTGGGCCTGCGGTGAGGTGGCCTGTACCGGCCTGCACGGCGCCAACCGCCTGGCCAGCAACTCGCTCACCGAAGCGGCGGTCACCGCGAGCTGGGTTGCCGAAAGCGTTGCCGGCACGTCGTATACCCGGCGACCGCGCAGATGCTCCACATTCGTCCCTCCACGACCAGACGCTTCCGTGGTCCGCCCGATTGTCTCCGCCGCCCTGGGTATCATCCGCGACGGCGAGGCAATGCGCGAAGCGGTGGCGACCCTGCTGCCGATCGCAGCCAATAGTGTCGCTGCCTCTGGTCCGGCTTTGGTCTCACTGATGATCGCCGCGGCGGCCCTGAGGCGGGAAGAGAGTCGAGGCGCGCACTGTCGGTCCGATTTCCCGCTCCACGATGCCAACGTGCGCCCATCACGGCTGACACTGCACAGCGCAATGCGGGCCGCGGCCGCACTCGATTGCCGGGCTACCATACGGAGCACTTGATATGACTTCATTCTCCCCCCTCCCCGCGACCCTGATCGAACCGATTGTGCGCGTTGCGCTCCTCGAAGACCTGGGCAGATCCGGCGACCTGACCACCGATGCGGTTATCCCGTATGATTGCACTGCCACGTTGGTGCTCAAAGCGAGGCAGGCGGGCGTCGTTGCCGGGCTCGATCTGGTCTCGTATGCCTTCCTTCTCGTGGAACCGGCGATCAACATCCAGATCTGGCGCCCTGATGGCAGCGAGGTTGGGGCCGGGGAAACCATTGCAAGATTGTCCGGACCCGCACGAGGCCTGCTCACGGCCGAACGCACGGCCCTCAATTTCTTATGCCGGCTGAGCGGCATTGCCACTGCCACAGCGGCCATGGTTGAGGCCGTGCGCGGTCACAAGGCGAGGATTGTATCGACGCGAAAGACGACGCCCGGGCTGCGGGCATTGGAGAAATACGCCGTGCGCGTCGGCGGCGGTGCCAATCACCGGTTCGGCCTCGATGACGGCGTGCTCATAAAGGACAACCACATCGCGATCGCCGGCGATATCCGCACAGCAATAGAGCGGGCGCGCGCCGCAGCAGGGCATATGGTGAAGGTCGAGGTCGAGGTCGACACGCTGAAGCAGCTCGATGCAGCGCTCGCGATTGGTGTTGACGCGGTGCTGCTCGACAATATGTCGGTCGAGGATCTTGCCCGCGCGGTTTCTATAGTGGATGGCCGTACGATCACCGAGGCGTCCGGTCGGGTGATGCCGAAAACGGCGGCGGCGATTGCGGCGACCGGTGTCGATCTCATCTCCATGGGTTGGCTGACGCACAGCGCCCCGATCCTCGACATCGGCCTGGACATGCCGGACCACCAGAACATCTGCAAGCACTTGAACTGAGGATTACGGCGTGAGGAGCAACATCAGCTCGGCAGGCGTAGGAGGTGCTGGAAAGACGTGCCGCAGCTCGCCTTTAGCGAGTGCGCCCCAAAGCCAAGAAGGCGTACCGGACTAGCAAACAAAGGTTTGACGATGACGATTGGAATGAACTCGGAGTTCGACGTGAACCAGACCATGCAATCGGTCGATGGAACGCCTCCGCGATGGAACCGCAAAGAGGCCGAGGCCATCTACGGCATGCCATTCAACGATCTGCTGTTCCTAGCTCAGACGATCCACCGCCAGAACTTCGATCGAAACCGAGTGCAGCTGTCGCGGCTCCTTAGCATCAAGACCGGCGGGTGCCCCGAAGATTGCGGCTATTGCAGCCAGTCTGCGCATTACGAAACCGGTGTGAAGGCGTCGAAGCTGGTGGACGTCAAGCATGTCATCGACGAAGCGGCCATGGCGCGTGATGGCGGCGCAACGCGCTATTGCATGGGCGCGGCGTGGCGAAGTCCCAAGGAGCGCGACATGGAGGTTGTGGTCGCCATGATTGAGGGCGTCAAGGCCCTCGGCATGGAGACCTGCATGACGCTCGGCATGCTCGATCTTGAGCAAGCTGCTCGCCTGAAGCAGGCCGGTCTCGACTACTATAACCACAACATCGATACCTCTGAGCGCTACTATGGCGAGGTTATTTCAACCAGGACTTTTGCCGACCGGCTGGAAACGCTTGGGCACGTGCGCGCGGTTGGGATGAAAGTCTGCTGCGGCGGCATTGTCGGGATGGGAGAAGAAAAGACCGATCGCATCGACATGCTGGTCACGCTCGCGAACCTGCCCGAGCCGCCGGAAAGCGTGCCGATCAACATGCTTATTCCCATCGAAGGCACGCCGCTTGCCGCGGCCGACGCCATCGATCCGATCGATTTCGTCCGCATCGTTGCGCTCGCGCGGGTGATGATGCCGAAATCCTATGTAAGGCTGTCCGCCGGCAGGACGGCGATGAGCGACGAAACGCAGGCGCTGTGCTTCTTTGCCGGGGCCAATTCGATCTTTGTCGGCGACACGCTGCTGACGGCGGGAAATCCCGGCGAGGACAAGGATACCCTTCTGTTCCGGCGCCTCGGCATTGAGCCTATGGAACTCGCCACGCAATGAAGGAGGCAATTCTTGCCCGCTATGACGCAACCTTGCGGGGACTGGGGCGCAAGGACCGGTTGCGGACGCTCGCACCGCGCGCCGGGCTCGACTTCTCGTCGAACGACTATATCGGACTTGCCGCCTCCAAAAGACTGGGCGATGCGGTTTCGACGGCGATTGCGCGGGGCACGCCAGTGGGCGCCACCGGATCGCGGCTGTTGCGCGGCAATGCACCGGAACATGAGCAACTGGAGGCGGACGCAGCGGCATTTTTCGGAGCCGAGCGTGCACTGTTCTTCGGCAGCGGCTATATCGCCAACTTCGCTCTGCTGACGGCCCTGCCGCAGAAAGGCGACCTGCTGGTCCTCGACGAGCTCGCTCATGCCAGCATGCATGAGGGTGCCCAGGCCGGGCGCGCTGAGTTCAAGCTGGCCGCGCACAACGACGTCGACGCTGTCGAGGACGCAATCACCCGCTGGCGCGCCGAAGGCGGCATGGGGCGGGTGTGGATCGCCTTCGAAAGCCTTTACAGCATGGATGGCGACCGTGCGCCGATGGAGAGCCTGGTCGCGCTGGCTGATCGGTACCAGGCATTCATCGTCGTCGATGAAGCGCATGCCACCGGCGTCTGGGGACCGGACGGCCGGGGACTGGCCGCCGCGTATGAAGGCCGCGACAACATCGTCACGCTCCACACATGCGGCAAGGCGCTTGGCGCATCCGGCGCGCTCGTTACCGGACCGCGAACACTGTGCGACTATCTTATCAACCGGTGCCGGCCATTCATCTATGCGACCGCACCATCGCCGCTGATGGCAGTCGCGGCACGTGAGGCGCTGACTATTCTGTCTGACGAGCCTATGCGTCGTGCTCAGTTGCACGAGCGTGTCGCTTTCGCGAGCCGGCAATTGGCCGAACGCTGCGGCGTGATGCCCAGCGGTTCGCAGATCCAGCCGCTTGTGATCGGCGATAACAGCCGCACCATGGCGGTGGCGGCAGGACTGCAGGCACGCGGCTTCGACATACGCGGCATTCGCCCGCCGACAGTGCCTGAGGGTACGTCGCGCCTGCGCATTTCGCTGACTCTCAACGTCGACGAAGCCGACATTTCCGCCATGGTCGAGGCTCTCGTCGGAGTGTTGGCCACAGCATGACCAAACGCATCGTCGTCACCGGAACAGACACTGGAATTGGCAAGACAGTGTTTTCGGCCGGACTTGCCGGGCTGCTCGACGGCTTCTACTGGAAGCCGGTGCAATCGGGCCTCAACGAGGAGACCGACAGCGAGGTCGTCGCCCGGCTTTCCGGCTTGCCCGACGGACGCGTGCTGCCCGAAGTCTATCGACTGACGATGCCGCTGTCGCCGCATCGATCAGCCGAAATCGACGGCGTCGCGATCGAGGCCGACGATCTTTCATTTCCGGTCCTGCCGACACCGCTCGTCATCGAAGGCGCCGGCGGGCTGATGGTGCCGCTCAATCGACAGACAAGGTTCATTGACATATTCGAACAATGGCGGCTGCCGGTCATACTGTGCGCCCGCACCGCGCTTGGCACCATCAATCATACGCTGTTGTCGATCGAGGCCCTGAGAGCCCGCTCCATCCCGCTCATCGGCATTGCCTTCATTGGCGAAGAGGTGGCCGATACACAAAGGACAATCGTGGAATTCGGCGGCGTGCCGCAGCTGGGCAGGCTGCCGCACCTCGGTCCGCTGACGGGTGAAACGTTGAGAGATGCAATGATTTCCGGCTTCGACCTGGCCATGATTGCCGGAGGCGACTGATGGCGGAGTCTCGAGTCTGGCATCCGTTCACGCAGCACGCGCTAGAGCCCTCGGTCCCTGAAATCGTGCTGACTGAAGGCGCCTATCTCCACGAGGCCGACGGCTTCCGCATCCTCGATGCGATTTCTTCCTGGTGGGTCGTCACCCATGGCCATCGCCACCCCCGCATCATGAAGGCCATCGAGACGACCGCGTCGAGCCTCGACCAGATCATCTTCGCGGGCTTCACCCACGAGCCGGCCGAACGGCTGGCCGAGGCGCTTATCGGCATCGCACCCGCCGGCCTCGACCGGGTGTTCTATTCCGACAGTGGCTCCACCTCAGTCGAAGTCGCGCTGAAGATGGCGCTCGGCTATTTCCGCAACATCGGCGCGCCGCGTTCGCGCATCGCCGTCATGGAGCACAGCTATCATGGCGACACGATCGGGGCGATGAGCGTCGGCGCCCGCGGCGTCTTCAACGCCGCCTATGATCCTTTGCTGTTCGAGGTCGACGCCATCCCCTTCCCGGCCGCCGGGCGCGAGCAGGAAACGCTGGATCGGTTCGAGGCCGTTAGCCGCGACCGGCGCGCAGCCGCGCTGATCGTCGAGCCGCTGGTGCTTGGCGCCGGCGGCATGCTGATGTATCCGGCCTGGGTTCTTGCCGAATTGAAGAGGATCGCCGAAGCCTCCGGCACGCTGCTGATCGCCGATGAAGTGATGACCGGCTGGGGGCGCACCGGAACCATGTTTGCCTGCGAACAGGCGTCCGTCTCGCCCGACATCTTGTGCACCTCGAAAGGTCTGACCGGTGGTACCATCCCGCTGGCCGCCACGATCGCCACCGATGCCATCTTCCACGCTCACTTTTCGGAGGATCGCAAGAAGACGTTTTTCCATTCGAGCTCCTACACCGCCAATCCGATCGCCTGCGCGGCAGCACTTGCCAATGTCGAGATCTGGCGTGACGAGCCGGTGGCCGAGCGGATCGCGGTCTTGAGCGCGAGGCAGGCCGCCGGGCTGCAACGCTTCCGGGTCAATCCATATTTCACCGACTGCCGGACAACCGGCACCATCGCGGCACTCGACCTACGCACCGGCTCAGCCGGTTATCTGGCCGAGATCGGGCCAAAACTGCGCGCTTTTTTCCTTGAGCGGGGGCTACTTGTGCGCCCGCTCGGCAATGTCCTCTATCTTCTACCGCCCTATTGCATCACCAGCGACGAATTGGGCGGGCTCTATGACGCGATAGAGGAGGCCGGCGAACGCTTCGGCTCGCGGCCATGAACCTATCGTCGCGCGTTCTCGGCTTCGGCCATCATGCGCCGGCGCGCAAGGTCGAGAACCCGGAAATCGAAGACCGGCTCGGGCTTGAGCCCGGCTGGATCGAGCGGCGCACCGGAATTCGCTCGCGCTTCTGGGCAACAGACGAAGACACGCTGTCGGGCCTTGCCGCCTCTGCCGGCGACATGGCGCTGACCAATGCCGGTATCGACCGCGGCGACGTCGGTCTACTCTTGCTCGCCACGTCGACGCCCGATCACCTTCTGCCGCCAAGCGCGCCGCTGGTCGCACATCGGCTGGGGCTAGGCCGCGCCGGAGCGATCGACCTGACCGGCGCCTGCGCCGGCTTCATCTATGCGCTGATGTTCGCCGACGGGTTCACCCGCCTGCACGGCAAAGCGAGCCTTGTCATCGCCGCCAACATCCTCAGCCACCGCATCAATTTGGCCGAGCGCGCCAGCGCCGTGCTGTTTGCCGATGCCGCCGGCGCCATGGTGATCAGTCCTTGCGATGACCCGGATCGAGGCATTCTCGGCGCTTCGGTGGATTCCGACGGCTCGCGCTACGGGCTAATCCAGATTCCCGCCGGGGGAAGCAACACTCCGTTCCATGCCGACCTCGACCTCGCGCAGACACGGATGACGATCACTGACGGCCGTGAAGTATTCAGCAAGGCCGTGGAGATGATGACCGCCTGCTCGAGAGATGCGCTCACTGCTGCCCGACTGAGGCCGCAAGACCTCGATCGTTTCGTGCCGCATCAGGCCAATGCGCGCATTTTCGACGCGGTCGGCAGGAACCTCGGCATCGCTGATCACTCGATCGTCAAGACGATCGCCGAATATGGCAACTCTTCCGCCGCGACGATCCCGCTCTCATTGTCGCTGGCCCATCGGGCGCAGCCGTTTCGGCCTGGCGAGAAAGTCCTCTTGGCGGCAGCGGGTGCGGGTCTCAGCGGCGGCGCGCTTGTGGTGGGAATTTAGCAAAGCAATGCTTGCGCACAGGACTGCTCATGAATGAGACTATGAGAATGGCTCAATACGTAAATAGTCGCCGGCAAGCTCCATAGAGCTGGGTTCCGTGCGGTGCTCCGCGATGTCTAAGTATCGACCCGCTTGCTCAAATCGCAGCGCTCATCGAAGGCCAGCAATACCTCATGCAGAGCGAAAATCCTCAACCGCCCGTTTCAAAGACGCTCGCCCCATTTCGAAACAAGGTGTTTCGCTCAATTTGGGCGGCCACCCAGATTTCCAGCCTCGGTTGGCTAGTGCAAACGGTCGCCATCAGTTGGCTTATGGCAACGATTTCAGCGTCCGACCTCATGGTGGCACTCGTCCAGGCCGCATCCACATTGCCGGTGTTCTTCCTCTCAGTTTTCGCCGGAGCCATTGCCGACAACTTCAGCCGCCGGTGGGTGATGTTTGCGGGACACTGCCTGATAGCATCGGCGTCGACGACGCTGATGATTTCTGTGGGTCTGGGATTTGTCAGTCCTTGGCTGATTCTCGGGTTAGGTTTCCTGGCCGGCTGCGGCTTTGCCTTGAATGATCCGGCTTGGCACGCTTCGGTCGGCGATATCCTTCACAAACGCGACATTCCGGCCGCAGTGACGCTTATGTCCGTCGGATACAACATTGTGCGCAGCGTTGGTCCGGCCTTGGGGGGCGTGATCCTGGCCGTCTTTGGGCCGCTGGCCGCTTTCGCCTTGGCTGCGGTGAGTGATCTGGCGCCCATAAGCGCGATATGGCGCACCAAATGGGAGGTCCGCTCTTCGCCTCTCCCTCGTGAGAGAATGACGACGGCAATTCATGACGGAGTGCGCTTTACGGCGATGTCTTTGGAGATCAGGGCAGCGACCGCCCGAGCCGCTCTTTTCGGATTGGCAAGCATCTCCATTCTGGCGTTGCTCCCCCTCGTCGTCCGGGATCAGTTGAAGAGTGGGCCAATTGTCTACGGTATCTTATTGGCCGGCTTCGGCATGGGTGCTTTCATCGCGGGCATGGGCAACGGCTTCTTGAGGAAGGTCACGTCTCAAAACAGGCTGGTGGCCTTCGCCTCTGTGGCTTGTGCAGTCTGTTGCCTCTCCCTTGCCCTTACATCGTCGGTTCCTGTGGCGGCCATTTCGCTGGCGCTCGGCGGAGCGGGTTGGCTTATCACCTGGACGGGCATTGACGTGTCGGTGCAGTTGGCAAGCCCAAGGTGGGTTGTAGGCCGCACGCTCTCCATTTACTACGCCTTGAGCGCAGGCGGTATGGCTGCTGGCAGCTGGATCTGGGGTTCTGTCGCGCAAAACTATTCCTTGACCTCAGCATTGGAGGGCGCCGCAGGCGCTCTGTTGCTGGTTGCAGCAGCGGGGATCGTGTTGCCGGTCCGTCCCTGGGAAGAAACCGATCAAGAAAGTTCAGTTTTTCATCCGCCGGACGTGGCTCTCGATCTGAAACCCAGAAGTGGCCCTATCGTGGCCAAGGTCGAGTATTTGATATCGGAGGAAAATATCGAGGCCTTTCTGGGCTCCATGCGCACGCGGCGACACGTCCAGAGCCGTGCCGGTGCACGAAACTGGACGCTCCAGCGAAATCTGCAAACACCGTCACTTTGGACGGAGACATTCCGCACCCCCACCTGGATGGACTTTCTCCGCCTAAATCATCGACTCACCGCAGCAGATAAGGAAGTCGCCCAGCATCTCCTGTCACTGCATGAAGGAGAGGTGCCTCCGCAGACAGTGCTTTCGATTGAACGGACGACCGAGGCAATTCGTACCCGTACCTCGACAATCTTTTCTCGTCCTCCAAGATGACGCCATCAAGCTGCTGTCCAGGGACAGGGTGGATCACCGGTGCTTTGCAGAGCACAGCCTCACACCGAGAGCAGCGTGCTCCGGGTTGTGCGCTTTCGCGCGCACCCAGGCGAGATGATGGTGAACGCGGCGTCAAGTGGAAGTCCCCTGCATACGCTTGCGGAGTCTTCTGCGAGAGCCCATGCCGACGAGCGCCAAACAAGGTCTGATGCCTTTCGGCGTCGTGGCCTCAACTCATCGATTCGCGAGAAAAGCATCGAATGCAGCAGCAACGGCGCGAACAACAAAGCGGTGCTCCGGCCGCACGCGGATGAAGCCGTTTTCGACGTCCAGGATCCCCTCCTCAGCCAGCGTCACCAAACTCTCAACTGAATCGAGAAAACGAGCTGGTTCGATTTCGTGGGCGGCACAGATGGTCGGCACGTCGGCCTCCAAATCGCACATCAGTCGCTCGATGATCGCTGCGCGCACCCGGTCATCGTCGGTCAGACGGTGACCCTTTGATGTCGCCAGACGTCCACTTGCGATGTGCCGGGCGTAAGAATCCCGTGTTACTTCGTTCTGAACATACCCCTCGCGGACTCGGCCAATAGCCGACGCGCCGAAGCCGATCACGTTTTGCAAGTATCGGCCGAGTATCCCAGCGAATTACGCCGTAGGCGCCCGGTCTTCTGCGCTAGCGCAAGTTCGTCGTCCGGCGGAGCGAAATGATCGAGCCCGATCTCCCGGTAGCCAGCGCCAACCAGTGTCTCGGCGACAGCTGCAGCCTGTTCGGCGCGAAGATCGCCGTCGGTAGACCTGCCTGCTCGATTAGGCGCTGATTCTTTATCACGGAAGGAATATGCGCGTATCCGAACACCGCAAGCCGGTTGGGGCGCATGGCGACCGCAGCCATCGCGGTCTGGATGCAGGACTGCACAGTCTGTTTCGGGAGACCGAAGATGAGGTCGAAGTTGATATGGCCAACGCCATGCCGGCGGAGATTTTGGACTGCAGCGGCCGTCTGCACCTTACTCTGGATCCGATTGATCAAAGCTCTGCACGCCGATGCTCGCGCGGTTGACACCGTTAGCTGCCAGGGCTTCGGCCATTTCCGGTGTGAACGTTCGGGGATCGATCTCCACGGCGATCGCAGCAGTTTTGCTGAAAGCGAAGTGGCGGCTCCATCAGCGCCAAGTGCTCGGCTGGCCCGATAAGGTGAGGCGTTCCGCCGCCGAAATGCACATCGCTCACCGGCAGCCCTTGCCGCACTTGCTCCGACACCAAACTGATCTCCTGACGCAGCACCGCTAAATAATTAAGGATCGGGCCGTTGCGACGGATGACCGCGGTAGGGAAGCCGCAATACCAGCACATGGATCGGCAAAACGGAATGTGGAGATAGAGCGACACCGATTCGTCGGCCGGGAGGCCCCCCAGCCATTCCTCATAATCGTCAGCACCAACTGCCGCAGAGAAGTCTGGCACAGTCGGATAGATGGTATACCAAGGCGGCCGGGGGTCCCGGTACTTTGTCAGGATTGAGGTGTGCAAGGAGCTGTCATCCCACGTCGCTGATCCATCATTCTTTCGTTGCGCGCTCGTCCTGGTCTCTGACCTAAGTCAGTGCGTCCCGCTTATGTCGCAGTCTCGTTTGGACAGGATGGGGTCAACCACGCCGGGGAGCGCGCGTGCCATGGTTGCGCCTGAGGTGATGGTGCGGTGCCGCATTCAACGTCTGAGTACGTGACGCCAGTGCAGTGTGCTTGAGGCGTCTGCGGAAGAACTTTGCAATGCGAAATTCATGTCCGACGCAACGGACCTGTCAAGCCTCGTTCAGACGCCATCCAGGTCCAGCCAGCGGCCTTCCCTGCCGGCCGAAAAACCATACCGGCTTTAGCCACCGAGACGCTCTAAAGCTGACGTCGGCTCATTTGATGAAAGGAGGACGCCGCTAGGGGGTGCACAAGGTTCCCCGGCTTGACGTCGCTTCGAGCGAAGAGCGGCGGTGTGGCTTGTCGTCAAGCGCCGGGCAGCGTGCCCCCTACCGATATCCCGAAAAGATCGACCAAGATGGCCATGCCGACGCCACACGCGGTCTGGATGAGGCCGACCATGAAAATGCGATTGGCGCGTTCGTAGATGGGGCGCCGCAAGGAACTCATGTCGAGCAGCATGGACAGCGCTCTCATCTGCAGTGCGATGCCGAGCAGGATCGGCACTACGGCGAACAGATCGTAGAGTTGCCATGGCAAGGGGTTCGCGGCCCAATGAGTGAGGAAGCCGAGGGAAAAGGCAAGCAGGATACCCACGGCAGTGATTGTGCCGTTGCGGAAAATGGTCTCGATCGGTTCTTCCTTCGGATCGTGCTCGTCCAAGCGGCTTCCTTTCGTTGCTCTTCCGTCGAGACTAAGTTCTCGAGAATACTGTTCATCGCCAATTACTCGAGGCGAGCCGTAGGCAGCCGTTTCAGGGTGCGCTCCCTCTCGCTTCCGGCCGCGCAATGTACCTGCACGGCGAACTTACAGCGGCGAAAAGGTGCTGCGGCCACCATGCGACGCCTCGGACGTGCACGCCCTCTGTTCCTGGCGCAGCCCTTGCGGAGCGTACGCGCAGTGATCCTTCTCGGTAGCGGATGGCGCGGCCTCCGTTGCGGTCAGACGGGAAGCCGTCGCTGTTAAACGAGACTGTCACATATCGAACATGGCGAACCGTGTCGCACATTTCTTTTCGCAGTGACCCTCAAAAAAAGTGATTCCAGCGAGACGAAGGCGCGTCGGCCCGATTTTGGTGTCGGCCGCATCTACGCTTCAGGTTGGCATGTCGCTTGCTGCTCTATTCGGAGAGCTGCAGCGGTCCGACCGGAGTGTTTCACATGTAAACGATAATGAATCTCCTAGCAGAAAACACTATTATAAGTACATGTGGCTTTTACGCTGGCTCACCTCTCGTGTCAAGCGCTTTGGCGTCCACATATTGGAGACAACACGCACAAAATTTAGAGGAAAAGCTTGCTCTTTCGCCTCTATCCTTTTTATTCCTTCATGGAGATCTAGACATGTACATCAAGAGTCCTCTTCTCGGCTTAACTGCTCTGATGACCATTTCCGTCGGTCGAGCAGCTGGCGCCGAGCGGGAACCGGCCGAGTACATCAAGATCTGCGACGTCCTCGGCTCGGGATATTCCTATATTCCCAACACCGAGACCTGCCTGCGCATCGGCGGCTATGTCCGTTACGATATCGGCCTGGGTGACGTCCGATCGTATGACAGCGCAAGAACCTCGGACGTGAGAACTGGCGAGGACCAAGGCACTTGGCGAAACAGCACACGCTTCACGTTCAAAACTTGGACCGGCCAGCAGACCGAGCTCGGCGCGTTGACGACCTATACCGAAACCCAGGTGAATTTTGGCAACAGCGCTAACTCGCATGACAGTCCTCAGAACTATGATTTCAACAGCGGCCTCGCACTGGCTTCTGCCTGGGTCGAGCTGGGAGGCCTGCGAGTTGGCAAGGAGGGGTCGGCCTTCGATACGTTTGTAAGCTACGCTGGCAACGTTCTCGATAGTATGCTCGTTCCGTCGGCCGGCTTCGACACCAACGTGGCTCAGTACCACTTCGACGCCGGCAACGGCATTTCGACTGTGATTTCGCTCGAACAAGGATCGGGCTCAGCCGGTACTATCGACAGCTATATTCCGCACGTTGTCGCCGGCTTGAAATACACGCAAGGCTGGGGTTCGATCACCGGCGTCGCGGCTTATGACAGCAATTACGAAGCTTTTGCCGGCAAGATCCGCGTCGACGTCGCTGTCACAAACCAGCTGTCGCTGTTTGGACTCTTCGGCTACGGTTCCAATGCCAGTCTCAACGAGGACTCAAACGGCGCAATTGCCAATCATGGGCGCGGCTCGTACAAAATCTGGAACGGCCAGTGGGCTTTCTGGGCGGGCGCCACCTACGAGTTTGACGAGAAAACTTCGTTCAACCTTCAGGTCTCGGGTGATCAGCTCGAGGATTCTGGTGTGGCTGCAAACGTCGCCTACATGGTCGTTCCCGGCTTCACGGTCACAGCCGAGGTCGATTACGACCACTACGGCAACTCTGGCCTCGGCCCTGCCGAGCCTACCGCCGTCAAGGGCACGAGCAAGCCGAACAGCGTCGGCGGCATTCTCCGCTTACAAGGCTCATTTTGAAATCTCTCCAGTCGCGAGCATGGCAAAGGCACTTGCCTCGACAACGCACGCATGGAGAGCTTCGTTCGCCATCTTGAAGTCTGCATCGACCGTCCACGGCCCATCGTACCAACTAGAAACTGAAAGTTATGAGCCCTGTGTACTACACCTAGCCCTTGACCTGCCCGATGAACCGGCCAGGGGCCGTCAGTTCAAATTCGGGGCCGTTTAGAGGGCAGTGTGAGGCCGTGTTAGGTAAGCGCCACTGCAATGTCGAGGCCGCGACACGCCTGTCGCTTTGGACGGCTGGAATTGCCCTTCGCGGCGCCATTCATTCTCTCAACATTTACGTGATAATGCACGCTGAGTCCGAGCCGCGTGGCAGCACCCATCCTAGGTCACTATCGGGGGGCCTTAAACCTGAACAGCTCCATCGTCGCGGCTGCTGCGGAAGCAGGAGCTATCACTGGGACCCGCACTGGTGCTTGTCAGCCGCTGAGCCGCTACTTCGTCTTAGGAAGAGCATTGTCTTTGCCAAAAGCCGGCCAGTATTTCGAGATTGCCAGTGTGGCGCCGGCTGAAGAGAAATGACCATAGTCGAAATATAAAAACTCTCCTCTATCGGAATAGGCGCAGCGTCCTGCGCTGCACAGGAATTTCAGCGGATCGATGAATGTGGCGCCTTTGGTAAATGAGCGCACACGTTCGTTGATGTCGGGGTCCATCGCGATCGGCCAGGATGTATCGTCCAGATTTTGGCGCTTGGCGAAGAACGCAATTCTCCGGACGTCAGTTGGGAACTGCGGAGACTGGCCGATGACAAACACGCGCACGCCCAGGGCACGAAGCGTAGCGATTGTTTGCTGAAGACCGTCGAAACCTCTGACCTCATAGTCACTCCATCTACCGCTGAGGATAACCGTCTTGATGTCCGCTTCCAAGATGACGTCCAAGGCCTTGCGATTGAACCGGACACAATCAAGACGATCGTAAGGGTAGTAATAGAGTATCGGCGCGCAGCTGGCGTACGTATATTCAACGATGTTCGCCTGCAATCGATTTATGTTAGCACCCAAGCCGGAAACATAGTGCGCGGCGAAGGAGTCGCCCCACAAAAAAACCGTTGTTGGAAAACCGCTGGTGCGCGTGCAATCCTCCATATTCCAGCTTTCGATCCGGCTGGTGCCCTCGTTGAAACAGATGCCATTCCTCCAGTCCCCGACGGAAATGCGCCGCTGGACATAGTCCGGAAACCGTTGCGGAAAGCCGTTGCCGAGCGCCCCCGCCGCTCCGCCGGCACAAAGGACAACGATCGCGAGCGCTGAAAAGGCGAAGATAGGCCCCGGGGAGGTGAAGGCCCTCTTCTGTCGAAACGGCTGCTCTACAAACTTCCAGGAGAATGCAGCCAATGCGAGGCTTGCCACCAACATCGCACCGGTCATCAACGGATCGAGTTTTTGGAACGAAAGATAGTGCGCGAACGCATTGAGAGGCCAGTGAACAAGATACAACGAATACGAGATGAGCCCAATCCAGACCAGCGGCCGGACTTCGAGCATGCGGGTGGCGACCGTCGAGGGGGTATTTTGGCCAACATAGATCAGAAGGGCCGTTCCGATGCATGGATACAAGGCGTTGTAGCCTGGGAACGGATCACTCGCCGAAATCGCGAAGAACCCGATGGCGAGAAGGCCAAATCCGGCCACCCCCACCGACTCCATCAGGAATCGGTTGCCCAGCGGCGAGGGGCATTTGAGCATGAGCAGGGCGCCCAACATGAGTTCCCAGATTCGGGTCGGCAGCAGATAGAATCCGGCGGTGGGTGCCAGCGATGTCGCCATCACCGCCACTACGAAGCTGCAGAGAATTATCGGAAG
This sequence comes from Mesorhizobium sp. M8A.F.Ca.ET.202.01.1.1, assembly GCF_004791595.1. Taxonomy (NCBI): domain Bacteria; kingdom Pseudomonadati; phylum Pseudomonadota; class Alphaproteobacteria; order Hyphomicrobiales; family Phyllobacteriaceae; genus Mesorhizobium; species Mesorhizobium sp. M8A.F.Ca.ET.202.01.1.1. The sequence continues at coordinate 33,634 of NZ_SRUN01000019.1, forward strand.
AAGTGTCGTCAGCCAGCGCTTCCCGATGTAGCGATAGATTAGGAACATCAGGATTGGTGCGAAGATGTGGTACTGCTCCGCTACGGAAAGCGGCCAGGTGTGCAACAGTGGTAGAAGCGCGGCATCGATAGAGAAGTAACTTGACGTTTTCCAGAAGAAAACGTTCGACCAGAAGGTCGAGGTAGCTATGATGCTAAGACTGAATCCGCGCAGATCCGGTGGCAGAAGAATGAACAATGCCGCAATGCAGGTGAGAAGCATCACAAAGACGAGCGCCGGCAGAATGCGCCGGGCACGGCGCCAGTAGAAGTTGACGATGGAAAATTGGCCGCGTTCAAGGTCATCCAGGAGGCTTCCGCTGGTTAGGTAGCCGGAGATGACGAGGAAGATATCGACCCCGCTAAAGCCACCCGGGATCGCCGAAATTCCGAAATGAAAGAGTACGACCGGAAGTACAGCAACGGCCCTAAGGCCCTCGATATAGCGCCTATATTGCATCCAGCGGTTCCTTTTATTTTAGATCAGGACGCGATTGGAAGCTTTCAATCTCCGGTAGGAGTGCTGCCGAGATAAGGGCGGTATCAGCCACCTTTATCCGTCCCGAATGTTCTGTAAGTTGCAACTGGTACAGAAGCACGATCGCCATCGCCGGCCTTGACGGCCTGATTGTCGAGCAGATCGCGCGGATCGTTGACCATCACGGCCAGGTTATGTCCTGTCGAACAACCAAGCGGCTGTTTGAAGGATTCTTCATTGGGTAAGGCACCATATGAGGGACAGACCGGCGGACGGGCGTGATAGACAATCGCCTCAATTCGCACTGAGCCGGCGTCGTGTTGATCGCGCAATTGAATGTTGTCTTCTTCGATTGCCAACTGCCTGGCCTGATGGGCTACCCCTGCGCTGAGCTGGGGCGAACCGCTGATGAGGAGGTGGATGGCATCAAACCGGCCGCGACTGGCCTTGTCTAGGAAAACACGCAAACGCTGCCGTTCGGAAGCGCGCAGGCTTTGCAACGTCAGGACGGTGGTCTCCTCTCGGACAAGCATTGGTGCCGATGGTTCGACATCAACTGGCGTAGTGCTTGTGCAGCCACTTACGCTTGGTGCCAGAGCGACAAAGAGGATTATAAAACGCAACATCTTTGGATGACACTATTCGATGATGAAGCCGAGACCGCCTTGGGCGCTTGGCGCGCCCGCACGGATAGCAGCGCGGTCTCGCGGGGGACTTGTCACGGAATTCGTCGGAGCGCCCCCTCCGTTCAAAGCCGGTGCCGCCCGCTCGGTCGGTGCGCTCATCTGGTTTGGGTTGGAGCCTGGTCTTACAATGTAAGGCGTAACTAGAATGACCAGTTCTGACTCCTCTTTTTGAAACGAGGTCGAGCGAAAAAGCGGTCCCAGGATCGCCAGTTCTCCGAGCCAGGGAAAGGCCCTGACATCATTGTTGACGTTCCGCCTGATTAGACCGCCGATTGCGAAGCTCTGGCCGCTGGCGAGTTCGACGACCGTATCGGCTCGGCGCGTGGAAACTGCCGGCACGGAAATTCCGTTGATTTGCACGGCACCTTGCGTCGACAGTTCACTGACTTCGGGCGTTACGTGAATGTTGATTTGATTGTTGCTGAGAACTGTCGGCACAAATTCCAGACTGACGCCGAAGTGACGGAATTCAACCGATACCTGCCTGTTTTCCTGCAGGACAGGAATGGGAAATTCGCCGCCCGCGAGAAAGCTGGCCTTTTCACCCGACATAGCGGTGAGGTTCGGCTCAGCCAGGACGGAAGCTATATGCTCCTTGGCGAGCGCGTCGAGAACCGCGCTGACGTTGACGGCACCGTTGTCGAATCCGATTTCTGCTGTACCGCCACCCTGGGTTGAACCAGACCCAGCGCTTGCAGCGCTTCCGCTTAGAACGCCCACTTTGAAATTGCCGATTTGACCGAAGGCGGACAAGTTGACGCCGAGTGACTTCATGGCGCTGCGTGAGACTTCGGCTACGCGCACGCTGAGGTTAACTTGCAGGGATCCAGCGACCTTGATGTTGTTGACGACTTGCGCTCCGTCGCCCAGATATTGCTCAGTGACTCTTTTTGCGGTGTCGGCGACCTCTGCGTCGGGCGCCGTCCCGCTAAGGATTGCGCCGCGCGGCGTATAGTTGACGCGGATGGGATAGTCGCCGACCTGCTCCCGCAACATGGCGCGTAAATCCCCGATCGGTTGCGTGACAACGATACGCAATTCGGCGAGAGGCTCGCCATTGCCATCCAAGGCGAATAGGCTGGTCCGCCCCGATTTCTTGCCAAAGACGAAGATTGTTTTGCTCGATGGCGCCTGAAAATCCGCGATCGTGGGGTCAGCAACAAAGATGGTCGTGGCTGGCCCGGGCAGATGAACGGTCTCCCCGAGCGAAGAGGAAAGGGTCAGCGTGGCGTTGATGCTATTCGAAGCCGCATGCGGCGGGCCTTTGTCCTGCTTGTTTTGCGCCGCGACACCAAGTGGGAAAGTCACAATAAGCGCGCAGAGGAGATGGCCCAGGTAACGGGGCACTGCAGGTCTTGTAACCTTGTTGGCGATCGCCCGCCAATTGAGCGCAGCGCAAGGATGTTGAAGGATCAGCAAAATAGATCTTCTTTCGATTCGACAAACTATGCGGACGAGGCGTCAGTCAATTCTAGGATGTAACCAATGCCTCGGATGGTCTTGATCCGTGGCGTTGCACCTGATCTGGTCAGATGTCCCCGTAAACGATAAATTCCGACTTCAAGCGCGTTGGCAGACACGTCGTCGTTGAATGAATAGAGGTGATCTTCCAATTGCGCACGGGGCACGATGCGGCCTGCCCGGTTAAGCAGGTGCTCTAGAATACAGAGTTCGCGACGTGCGATCATCATTGGGTGCCCATCAACGAAAACCTGGCGGGCGACCGGATCAAAGTCGAGATTGCCAAATACGAGCCTCAGGTCGGTCATCTGTGTCGCCCGGCGCAGAATGGCTCTCATTCTGGCAATAAGCTCATCGGTAGAGATGGGTTTGAGCAGAAAGTCGTCCGCACCACCGTTGAAGATCGCAATTCGCTTATCGAGATCGTTAAGGCTGCTCATAATGACGGCAGGAACTGAATGCCCGTGGGTCCTCAACTGCCTCAGCCAACCCAAGCCATCGCCATCTGGCAGAGCCAATTCCAGCAGGAGAATTTCATAGCTGGCGCAAGAAAATGCACTCGAAGCCAGTTCCAGAGTACCAACGACATCAACGACGAAGCCGCCATCCCCGAGCGCAAGTCGCATGGCGCGCGCAAGATCCGCATGATGATCCACGAGCAGCGTTCGCATTTCATCTCCTCTCGAAGAGGGACGGCCCATCGAACGCGTCACCGGCGGCCATCTGATCGGAGCACACGGCGCGCAACTCGTCGCAGCTCTCGGAACTGGTCCGAGTCGGAGGGACATGCAAGTCGCTCGGTGGCAATAGGCGCGGGTGAGGACCAACTGACGGGCTCAAATACGCCGGTCGGCGAACCCACGAGGCCAGCAACCCGCGTGCGATTTCTCGTTGCATCATCTCTCCTACGTGCAGCCCCTGCGCTCGCAAGGCAGCGTCGCGGCTCAGAGCCCGATTCCCACAGAGGGTAGGGTTAGCTTTCGAGAAACTGATTGAACAAATCGATTATTTGGATCGAATGCATCCACGGTATGGATGCAGCGCACCATCTTCAACGACTGCGGCGTCCTGATGCACTGTTGTGTCTGTCGTGCTCTGCTTTTTTCGCTGTCCTTCAAGGCTGGCGAGCCTGGTGGAACCTGCGCGTCATTGGCTTGGTAGCTTGAATGCTCAACAACGGAGCGCCCTGCGCAAAGCCGCTCTCATTTCCAAAAAGCCTTGCAATCTGGTTGGAGCACTTCGCGCTCGACACCAAAATAGGCGAGGAAAACTGACGTCTGACAGGGATGTACATGCAACAGCCGATTTGCGGCACCAGCAAACGACCGCGTTCAGGCTGAAGATCGACGACCAACGGCTCCTCGATTTCCGCACCGACCGCTTTTACAAGCTCTTCCTGTGCGGGCGGATGCCGGCAAACAGCAGCACAGGGTCAGCGAAACCGGGAGCGGGCCTGCTTGATCGCCATGATCACATTGCCGCTGTCGCGCGTGCGGAGCGGAATGCAATCGGTCCAGCCGGCGGCAATCCGGTCAGCACCATCGTCTGCACGAAGCTCCCTGACGAAGACGTGCCCGAATGCGCTCAACAAAGCCGGGCGGCGGATCTTTCCAATCGCCGAAGGTGCGGGCTGGCACCGAGCGGCGAACTGCGAACTCATTCCTGCCCGGCGGCGCTGGCCGCCGCGAGCGTCGATGCGGACCCAGCCGCTCCGAATCCTCCCACAACACGATGAGCGCGTCGCGGACATCGCTGCCGTAACAGCGGCTGCGGCTCTTGCCCGCAGACGGCCTCTGCTCACGACGGTTCATAAGACGGATCGCGCGCTTGCGAATAATAGCCGGTTACCGCCTCGAACTCATCCAGAATGCGCCGCTTGTCAACGCCGCAATAAAGCTCCACGATCGCCGCTTCACCGTGTCGCCATGCTGAGCCGCGCCATCCTTCCCCCGAACCGGAATGGCACGACCTGTCCATCCCCTTTGGAACAGGACACTATTGGTAACATTTTGCTTGAGGCAATGCGGCTCGTTGCCTTCCTTTTCGCTGACCGGAAGGGTACCGGAAGTCGTCTATCGCATCTTACCCGCTGAAAGCGGCAACACCTCGACCTCAATCGCAGATCATAGGAAATAGACGATCGCGTCGGGGCCTCAGCATCGGTTCACCGGGTTTCCGTCATCGACTGAAGCGAATTGCCCCATCGACCGTCACCGGGTGGGCCGCGATACGTCGCCGTATATGATTAGCGAGCGCACGTAGCGGAGCCATAGCTCTCCACCCAGCCATGTTCCCCTAGTTGGAAAATGTCCGGCGGACCAGAGGTGCTGTCGTCAGCTTTTCCTGAATAGCGGCCAAGGCAATCCCTACCAGTCCATCACCACCTTGCCGGAACTGCCGCTCTTCATCGCATCGAAACCGATCTGAAAATCGTCGATGCCGATGCGGTGGGTGATCAGGCCGGAGACATCCAGCGGACCCTGCACAAGCGCGATCATCTTGTACCAGGTTTCGAACATCTCGCGGCCGTAGATGCCTTTGAGATGCAGCATCTTGAAGATGACCTTGTTCCAGTCGATCTCGAAGCCGGTCGGCGCGATGCCCAGAATGGCGATCTTGCCGCCATTGTTCATGGTGTCGATCATGTCGCGGAAAGCGGGGGTGGCGCCTGACATTTCGAGGCCGACGTCGAACCCCTCGGTCATGCCGAGCACCGGCATGACGTCGCGCAGCTTCTCCTTCGAGGCGTCGACGACATGCTGGACGCCGAGTTTCTTGGCTAGCGCCAGCCGCAGCGGGTTGATGTCGGTGATGACCACTTTGCGCGCGCCGACGCATTGGGCGACGAGCGCGCCCATGATGCCGATCGGCCCGGCGCCAGTCACCAGCACGTCCTCGCCGACCAGATCGAAGGACAATGCGGTGTGGACGGCATTGCCCAAGGGATCGAAGATCGCGGCAATCTCATCGGGCACATCGTCGGGGATCGGCACGACATTGTGCTGCGGGATCGCCAGATACTCGCCGAAGGCGCCTGGACGGTTGACGCCGACGCCGAGCGTGTTGCGGCACAGATGCCCTCGCCCGGCGCGACAGTTGCGGCAATGGCCGCAGACGATGTGGCCTTCGCCCGATACACGCTGGCCGACCTTGTATTCGGTGACCGCTGCGCCGAAATCGGCAACGGTGCCGACGAATTCATGGCCCGTCACCATCGGCACCGGCACCGTCTTCTGCGCCCACTGGTCCCAATTGTAGATGTGCACGTCGGTGCCGCAGATCGCCGTCTTCTTGATCTTGATCAGCACGTCGTTGGGGCCGATTTCCGGCACCGGCACCTCTTCCATCCAGATGCCCGGTTCGGCCTTGGCCTTCACAAGCGCCTTCATCATGTTCGACATCAGGATTTCCCTATTCCGTGATTGCGCTTCTGGCGAGATAGCCTGCACAACGGGAAGGTAGGCCACTAACTCGTTTGAACGTCCGGAATGGTCAGCCCCGCCTGCTCAGCCTCGCGGCGCAAATTCTGACGGGGCCTGGGGCCGATCTGCTGGATCACCAATCCGGCTGCCAGTGAGCCAAGGTCGCCGCAAGTCTGCAGGTCGCGGCCTTGCGTGTAGCCATGCAGGAAGCCGGCGGCATAGAGATCGCCGGCGCCCGTCGTGTCGACCAGTTCCTTGATGGCGGTCGCCTTGATCACCACGGTCTCGTCGCCGCGCACGATCACCGAGCCTTTTTCCGAGCGGGTGACGGCGGCGATCCGGCAATCCTTGCGGATCTGGGCCAGCGCCTCGTCGAACGACGATGTCTGGTAGAGCGACTTGATCTCGTGGCTGTTGGCAAAGACGATGTCGACCGTGCCCGAGCGCACCAGGTCGAGGAATTCGTCGCGGTAGCGGTCGACGCAGAACGAATCCGACAGCGTCATCGACACTTCTCGGCCTGCCGCGTGCGCCAGCTTCGCCGTCTGGCGGATTGCCTCCTTGGCGCGCGGCGGGTCCCACAGATAGCCTTCGAAATAGGTGACCTTGGCGCCGGACGCCTTGTCGGCTTCGACATCCTCAGGGCCAAGCTCGACGCAGGCGCCGAGATAGGTGTTCATCGAGCGCTCGCCGTCGGGCGTGACGAAGATCATCGAGCGCGCCGTCGGCGGCTCACCCTTGAGCGGCGTGGTGCCGAAGGCGACGCCCTGCGCATGGATGTCGTGGGCGTAGATTTCGCCCAGCGCATCGTTGGAGACCTTGCCGAAGAAGGCCGCGCGGCCGCCGAAGCTGGCGACGCCGGCCGCCGTGTTGCCGGCGCTGCCGCCGGACGCCTCGATCGCCGGCCCCATGCGGCTGTAGAGCAGTTCGGCGCGCTGTGTGTCGATGAGGTTCATCGCGCCCTTGATGATGCCGTTGGTCTCGAGGAATTCCTCGTCGCACTGGGCGATGATGTCGACAATGGCATTGCCGATGCAAAGCACGTCATAATCCGGCATCAAAATCTCCGCCAAAACCCGAGCCGGCTTCTTGCCACGCCGGCCGGGCGTGGTCTCGCGAGTTGAAATGGGTTGCCGCATGCGCTTGATCCAGCCGCCCTCACGCAGCTGCCGGTCCGGCTTCACGCAGCAAATCGTCAGCTTTGTCCGTCTTCTCCCAAGTGAACTCAGGCTCTTCACGCCCGAAGTGTCCGTATGTCGCCGTCTTGCGGTATATCGGCCGTAAGAGATCAAGCATCTTGATGATGCCTTTCGGTCGGAGATTGAAAACCTCGAGAACAAGGCGCTCGATCCTTTTTTCCTCGATCCTTGCGGTTCCGAAGGTATTGACCATGACAGAAACCGGACTGGCCACGCCGATCGCGTAGGCAAGCTGAACCTCGCAGACCTCCGCAAGGCCGCTGGCAACGATGTTCTTCGCGACATACCGGGCGGCATAGGCCGCCGAGCGGTCAACCTTGGATGGGTCCTTGCCCGAAAAGGCACCGCCGCCGTGACGCCCGGTCCCACCGTAGGAATCGACGATGATCTTCCGTCCTGTGAGGCCGCAGTCGCCGGCAGGCCCACCGACCACGAACCGCCCTGTTGGGTTGACCAGAAATCTGATCCCCGAAGTATCCAGGTGGGCCGGCAGGACCGGTTTTATGATCTCCTCAATGACGCCTTCGCGGACCGTGGCTTGTGAGACCGCTTCGTCATGCTGCGTTGACAGGACTATGGTATCCAGCGCCACCGGGCGGAGCCCTTCGTAGCGTACCGACACTTGAGATTTCACGTCCGGACGCAGCCAGCCAAGCTGTCCCGCTTTCCGGACCTCGGCCTGTCTTTTCGTCAAATGGTGAGCGAGTTGGATCGGCAGGGGCATCAATGTATCCGTCTCGTTGCATGCGAATCCAAACATGATGCCCTGATCCCCTGCCCCTTGCCCGAGATCCTGCCCTCGTCCTTCATCAACGCCCTGGCTTATGTCGGGCGACTGCTCGGTGAGGGCCAGAACGACGGCGCAACGTCGACCATCAAAGCCAATCGCATCATCGTCGTAGCCAATATCGAGTATCGTATCGCGGGCGACTTGGCTGTAATCGATGTGGGCATGGCTGGTGATCTCGCCAGCCACAACGACCATCCCCGTCTTCACCAACACTTCACAGGCGACGCGCGCCTTCGGATCGGTGCGCAGGACCGCATCGAGAATGGCATCGGAGATGTTGTCTGCCATCTTATCGGGGTGTCCCGCGCCGACGGATTCGGAAGAGAACACGAACTGCCTGGTCATAAAAATGCCCTCGCTTCAAGTGCTGGAGTTAGTGAGGAGTTTCTGGATTGGGGTGGCTTATCGGTCGGGGATGCCGGGAACATCGAACGCAGTGCAGAAGTCGGCAACGTCTCTTCGTACGCTCGCATGAACTTCCTGGTCATCGGGCTGGCGGCAGACCGAGTCGATGAAAGCGGCGATCTGCACCATCTCCGTTTCGCGCATGCCCATGGACGTCACCGCTGGTGTCCCTAAGCGGATGCCGCTTGTCAGCGCCGGATGCCGCCGGTCGCCCGGGACCATATTGAAATTCGCAATGATGCCTGCACGCGATAAGCGCTCCGCATAGGCTTTGCCTGACAGCGACCGGTCCCGAAGATCAAGGATCAGCATGTGATTGTCAGTGCCCCCGGTGACGAGTTCATAACCTCGCTCCAGAAGTGCCTGGGCCAGAGCCTTGGCGTTGTGGACGATCTGCTGACCGTAGACACGAAAGGACGAGTTCGCTGCTTCCTGCAAAGCGACGGCAAGCGCGGCGATAGTATTCATATGCGGTCCGCCTTGCAGAAGAGGGAACACGGCGCGGTCTATACGTTTGGCCAGATTGTGTTTGCTCTTCGGATGATGGAGGGGCTGATAACGGTCTTCATTCCTTGATAAAATGAAGCCACCCCGGGGACCGCGGATCGACTTGTGAGAGGTGCTGGTGACCACATCGCAATGGGACACGGGGTTCGGATGCACTCCTGCGACAACCAGGCCGCAGATGTGGGCGATGTCAGCCACCAGATACGAGTTCACCTCCGAAGCAATTTCGGCCATTGCCGCGTAGTCAAAAATACGCGGATAAGCAGTTCCGCCGACCCAAATTAGCTTCGGGCGTTCCCGCTTGGCGGTCTCGCGCAAGTGGTCATAGTCAATTTGCTGTGTCTTTTCGTGCAGCCTGTACGGGACGCGCTGATAATCGCTGCCGGAAAAATTGACGGACCAACCGTGAGTCAGATGGCCGCCTTCGGGTAAAGGCAAGCCCATGACTTTGTCACGGGGGCTCAAAAGCGCGCGATAGACAGCCTGGTTGGCTGGCGAGCCTGAATAAGGCTGGACGTTGGCATGTTCACTGCCAAATAGCGCTTTCAGGCGCTCGATCGCGAGGGTCTCAAGCTCATCGACGATCTCGTTTCCGGCGTAGTAGCGCGCACCGGGGTATCCCTCGGCATACTTGTTGGTGAAAATCGACCCGGTCGCTTCCAACACCGCCGAGGAGGCAAAGTTCTCGGAGGCGATCAGTTTGAGAGTTGTCCGCTCCTGACGCTCCTGTCTTAGAAGCAGTTCGTGAACGCGGGAGTCGACGGCGGCTAAGTGAGGCCGCCCGTAAGTGTCGGGCTGCGCGATGGCGCCGCCGGCGGAGTTATCCATGGTAGTCGCGCTCCATTTGGACTGATCTATTTCACGATCAAGCAGGCGGTCCCTTCAACCGCGCGTCTTGTATTGCTTCCAGGCGTTGTAGGTCTCTTTTATGATGGCCATCATCGTGGGGCAGGAGATCGACCACCAATTGAGCCAGCTCGCCATCCTTGCCTCCTGCTTGCATATGGTACGAAGACTGCGGACGTTGTTCGTTGCAGCAAAGAAAGTTGGCTCTGACCAGCCGCCGAACGTGGCGTCGAACCTGCTCGCGAGGCAGACCGGTAATATCGGCCAGCTCGCCGACGGTTAGATCCGCATGCGCGCAAAGGCCCAGGATTCGAAGGCGATCAAGATGCGCTGCCGTCCTTAGGCGATTTACCAGTGTCAACATTGGTTAGCATCAACCCGGACGGGATGCAGCAAGCCGCTAGCCCTTCTATCCCCATCAATCCGCATGAGACCTCTCTCGTCATTTGCTGTAAATCCGCTGGTATGGATGCTAATGGAAGATAGATCACAGTCCTTTCTACGACTAAGACGCCAGATATTGGGGCTAATGTACCACCTGACAGGAGACTACACTCACGAACATTATGTGAATTTTTTTTAACGTTGCTGAGAATCAAGGGGGAGGTTTGGCGAATGTCTCGCCGTCGACTGTCGAATCCTGCCCGACGGGATTATAGGGTGCGTAGCCTGCTTGTCCTTTCCACATGACCAGCGACGATGGGGCGAAGGCGGCAGACATAGCTCTGGAGCATGCTGCGGTATCTTTGGCCTGAAGCCGAGGAAGGCGGACCGTGGCTTCCGCGCCGCTGCCGGGAGCCCGCGAACAGGCCAAGTGGATCAGCCGGGTGTTGCCGTCATAGAGCGTGAGACCCAAAGCTGGCCAGCCGCGCCCTGAGGCTGACGCACCGCTCAGCGTCCACCTTGCTCTCGAAGCCCATCGGCATAGCGCCGATAACGACTTGACCGCGTGCGTGTCGACGAGCGATCGGTGAGCGCAAGGATCGAGGGTGCAGTGCAGGATAATGCTGTTTTAAATCAGCGCTGTTTTCAGCCGACTGCCTTGAGCGTGGCACGAGGATATAGGCCCAAGGCAGGAGATCATCGTCTGCTGTTCGGGAGGCCGCCCTGGGCGCGCGACAGCCGTTCCTTCGGCTGCGCCGCTCCGCCACCATCCGCGCCGTGCCTTCCGGAGACCATTCCCGCTACCGGCCGGCGCCCGTGAAAACCTCGACCCGGCGCACCGGCTCGAGATGGCTGGGCTCAGCGTAACTCTGAAGTCGTCATATACCGAAGTCTTCACAGACTTCGGACATCCCCCTCACAGTCCGATCCAGATGGCGTCAGGAACACCGCTTGCGTTGATGCGGATGAACCCCTGCTTGTGCCACAATGACCCTTATGTCAGCGCGCGAGCCAAAGCTTCCGCGCAAGGCGACGGCTAGGATAAGGCAATGCCGACGAAGGGCACATTGCTTGCCACACTCTGGAATGATGGCATGCTCGGAAGGCCTAGGCTTTGCTCAGGGCCGCCTGCAAGGCGCGCTTTGAGGTTATTCACATAGCCTTCTGCGTAGTCCTGCGCCGTCGAGACCGAAAGATCAATGCCTGCCGCCAAGGCCTCTTCCATCAGGTGCTTTACGAGCCCATTTCGAATGGCCAGCTTGACCTCGGGGCCTGCGATAAGGCCGATCGCCTGCGCGGCCATATTGAGGCCAGCTTCCTCCAGCGCTCGCTTCATATCGCCTCCGTTAATGGCCGTACGCAGGAGATTGGCTGCTTGCGACTCAGCCTCGAGAACCATCGAGGCAAGATCGGCTACTTGTCCGAGGCCCGGAATGAAGCTGAGCAGTCCCACCGCCGTTGCCGCCAAGTCGAGCACTTTCGTCTCGATTTTGAGCACGGAGTCGACGACGTGCATGACGGCCCCGCCGTTCTTTTTGGCTGACTTAATGTCAGGCTGGTCCATCAGGCCCATCTTCATGTCCGCGACGGCATTCTGCTCTTCTGCGGTTTGGGCGCCGTGGGTGATTGGCTGCTGAACGTTGCGGTTCGCAGACGACATGTTTGTGCAAAAATGGGCAAAGTCTTTTTTGCTGATATTGCCGGAATCAACCGTATGCCCGCCGCCAAAGTCGAAGAATTTATGATGGGTCTTATAGCCCGTGATCGAATTGTTCAGGAGGCCAAACAAAAGAGGATCTGAAAGGAGCTGAGAGGCTGCTTCCCGCACTTTCGGATCAAGGCTCTTGTCGTCTTTCATTTTCGCCAGTTTGTCGCGAGTCAGAACACCGCTTCCAAAGAACGTGTCCTGATGGTCCTTGATCATCTCGACCGTATTCAGCTCAGTTTGCGTGAGGCTCATCGACGATGAGGCGACTTGCAGGAAATCCTCTTTGTGCATCTTCCCTTTCGAGCCACCGCACAACTGGTTCCAAGCATCGGGGTGATCGAGGAAATATTGCGCCGCCGCAATGACCTGGGGCGGAAATTTGCCGTTTTTCGATTCGCCGCCGACCATTTTCTTGAACTCATCCAGACTCAGGTCCTTGGACAGATTTTCGGAGTACCGGTAAAACTCCCGCAAGGCATCGCTCAAGGTCATGACCGAAGGCTGCAAACCTCCGCTGCCGTCGGATGGTATGTAGTTCTGCTCGTAGCTTCGCGCTTGGGCTTCCTGAAATGCAGCAACTTGTGGGTGGTGGTTTGAAAATCCGGCCAAGTCCTTGGCGTTGATCTTGCCTCCACAGCGGCCGTCGCCCTGCGAGCCAATCGCATAAAAAAGTCCCGAATCCTGCTGCAGTCCCTGGATCGCCGCTTTCAGATCCGGTGGCGTAGAGGGATCATTGGCTTTGTCGGTCAACGACTTCCAAGTAAGCGGGCATTGGTCCTTGTGACGGTTGAGTACCGCAACAATCTGCAACTCAGCCGTGGTCAGCGACCCACCGTTCCACGTGATTCCGGGGCTCGGCCTGGGAGCCGGCTCGATCTTCGGAGTGACGCCGAGCAGATGTTGGGCTTCAGTCGCCTTGGAGCGTTGCGATTGGTCCTCCTTGAGAGCCGCCCTCATATTTGGCGGCAGCAGATCCAGTGGGTGTTGCTCCAAGCCATTCAATGTCAAGACATCCGGTGCCAGATGGCCCAAAGGGTCCTGCCGCAATTTATCCATTGTCGAATCAAGATTCGACGCTGGCAGATCCCCTTGCGCGAAAGAGCCGGGCTTGTCTGCCAGCACACAAGTGGACAGCATCGCTTCGAAGCACGATGCACTTTGCTGATGCTGGGTCGCAAAATGGGAAACTTTCAGGCCCGGCCAACCCCTTGCGGACTGTAGCGAATTTGAGCGGTAGAAAGTTGAAAGATTACTGGCCGACATTATGCATCCTCAGACGTGACGTTGAAATCCCCACAAGAGACCCCGACAGAAGATCCCTTGCGTTTCACAAAATTCGACAATTCCAAGCGTCGGCAGGTCACGAATGCGCCTGCCCTGCCTTCAATTGCTGTGTTCCGGGCCGGCTCCAAGGTTCGGTCCAACACAATGGCCGGAGTCACCGCGAGAGCTGCCGGGACTCATCATGAGCGGATTAGCTTTCGAGAAACTGACGAGTTTGCGAAGAGTTCACAAAGGGGTAGCCGCAGTCATGTTCTTCAGAGCTGCGGGAAATCCTCAATGTTCATTTCTTGCCCAGCTCAGGCTTCCCGCCAACGCTATCCTGTTGTGGGATGTCAGAAGAATAAGAAGCATCCGGTCGTCCGTCGCGAACGACCGTAGTGGAGGAGCCGCGAAACAAGATCAGCACTGATTCCTTTGGCGTTGCCGCTATGTGAGTCTGCGCCTGCGCCTGCGCCACCAAGCCGTTAAAGGTCTGCTCCACGAGTGCGACGAAGCGCGGTGGACCGGAAACGAAGACGAGGCCATTGCCTGGCACGGGTTTGACCACATAGCGCTCGTCGGAGATATCAAGCTTGTCGAGAGCCCCCTTGAACGCATCGAAGCGAATCGACGTCATCAAAAGCATTCGAGTTTGCGATTCTTGTGCAGCAGACACATAGAGCACAAGGCCGTCATAGTACCATTGTAGACCGTAAAGGTTCGTCAAGCGGTCGAGGAACGCGCGCGGTGGCAAATCAGGCATACGTCCGCGAATTCGCCCCTTCACCGCAGGACTGATGTTGACCCTGATATTCAGGTTGTTGCCGAATTCCTGCAACGCTGCAGCGAGCTCCTGATCCAGAACCGTGTATCTATAGGGTGTGGCCGGAAGGGACAGCGGGACTGCATGCGCCGGGTGAATCCCGGTGGACAGAAAAAACCCGGCACAAAGAAGTCTCAAAACATGCAGGGTGACGGGTTGGATAAGCGTTCTCGGCATGTCGCACTGATAAACCAAACGCTGAAATCATCACAAGTGACTAAATTGCCGAAGAGATTTTAGATTGTCGAAATGACGCCGCCGTTAGTCAGCTTGTTGTCAGCTTGCCCCCCTAGGAGTGTTGCGCCGACACCGGGTGATGAATGGGCGGGGCTCGCCCGGTCAGAGAGAGCAACCGAGTCCTTACATGATGATGCCTGTCACGTCGATCTCTGCCACTCTAACGGCTGGCCTCCCCAGGGTCGGATCACCGTCGATTGTCGAGCAGGCCCAGTTTGAGCGCGCCTTAGGGCATGCAGCCGACTCGCTGAAAAACGATGCCGCCGCGGGGCCAGCGAGTGCGGCGCCAGTTGCTGCGGCGATGGATGTTCAGCGCGCGGCTGCGCCGACGAGCGGCATGGGCGATCGCGTGTTGCAGACGATTTCCTCCCTATATCCACACAACACTGTTTCCTTCCCCGCGCTCGACCATGACATAGCCCTTTCGAAGGGCGCTCTACCGGGACCGGCGCAGAAGCTTCCCGTTCCAGGTGAGGCGGGAACCGGAATCTCGGGCATTCCCCAACAAGGGCAAGACTTCGAAACGATGATGGCTGGTCTTCGGGATGTTTACAACGGCGTCACCCAGGTGGCGCTTATCTCCAAAGGCGTCAGCGGCGTCACATCATCCGTGAATAAACTTTTGAAGGAAGGCTGAACCGCGCGCATGATTGGCTTGGCCGAGGGCGAAATCATGCGTGGCCTGTCAGGGTGGCGGTCGGTTAGGCTTGTCATGCTGCCAGTTCTCGTCGCCCTCACTGCTTGCAAAGCCGACCTCTACACGCAATTGCAAGAGCGTGAGGCAAATGAAATGCTCGCACTTCTTGAAGACAACGGGGTCGCCGCGATCCGGGTGGTCGCCAAGGATGGAACCAGCACGATCCAGGTTGACGAAAAGCTGCTCGCCTTCTCAATCAACCTTCTGAACGCCAAGGGGCTGCCGCGCCAATCCTTCAAGAACCTCGGTGAGATATTCCAAGGATCAGGCCTGATTGCCTCGCCGACCGAAGAGCGTGCCCGTTACGTGTATGCCCTGAGCGAAGAGTTGTCGCGGACGATCAGCGATATCGATGGCGTTTTTTCTGTACGTGTTCACGTCGTGCTGCCGCATAACGACCTTGTGCGAGCCGGTGCCACGCCATCCTCGGCCTCGGTGTTTATCAGGCACGACGCAAAAACAAATGTCGCGGCTCTGCTGCCAAAGATAAAGATGCTTGTAGCCGACAGCATCGAAGGCCTGTCCTACGATAAGGTGGAAGTGGTTTTGGTGCCGGTAGAACGGTCCGCACACGAGCAACGGCCCGATCCGACTGCTGTTTTGCCACAAGCATCACTACCTCTTCCTGCGCCACTTCTGGCGACCGTAACAGGTTTTGCCGCAGCCGTATTCGCCGTGGCCTGTTATCTCTTGATCGGCGTTGTTACGCGTCGGCGCAAGCAATCAACCGGCGTTTCCAAGGTCGAGGGGCGCCGGGATGCTTCTGCTGTCGAGGCCATTCGCAAAAGAATGCCTGCAATTGGACGTGGGTGACATCTCATTGCCAATGCCTATACAGACCGCCCGACCTGATGGTCCGCACTTTCCGGGCGCGAGCGAGCTTGCGGCTTCGGCCCATCCAACCCGTCTTGCGGCGCGTCTTGATCCAGCGTTATCGGCCGAAACGTTAGTGAAGTTGCAGAAGTGTTCCAGACTGCATCCAAGGCTGGCAGAATTGCTGGGCAACGATGACGTGGATCTGAACCACATCGGCTGCAGGCCGGACCTTCTACGCGGGCATGATCCATATCGAGCGGCCCTTCTTGCTGGTAGTATCTGGCATGCCCGTTCGCTGGTCGCGTTTGTCTCTCAGCCTGAGCTTGCCATCCTTGTTAAACGCATCGGCGTGGATGCACACGCATTCGGAATCCGACACCTGCTGCATGCTGTTGACAAAAGACTGATCTCGGACCCAGAAAAACTCGCTCAGCAAATCGAATACGATGGACACGCATGTCTTGGAGCTTGGCTCCAGGACAGTTCAGCGACCGAGCGTAACCGCGTGCTTCTTCGATTGCCCGAGGGGACTGCCGCGGAGACTCCAGCACCTGAGCATTGGACCGCCGCCGGCCAATTGCTTTCACTTGTAGTAGCTCATTTTGAGACAGAGACCCCGGTGAAATGACAGTCGAACTTTCCGAGGGGCCAATAGCGCCGCAGATGCGTCCAGTCGGACCACTGATACCCGCGAGCGAGCTCGAAACCTGGCACAGCGCCGCGCAAGCCCTTGCCGCGGCAGAACGGCATCGGCAGCGCGTTCGAAACTGGGCACGCGCGGTTTACCAGCGGGCGTGGGCGCGCGGCCACATGGAGGGCTCGAATGCAGGCACCGAGGAGATGGCAGGGTTGATTGCGGAGACAATCTCCGAAATCGCGCGACGAAAGGCGGCTCTGGAGCAGGAATTGCCGCAGCTCGTGATGGAAATATTGAGCGATCTTATCGGCGCTTTCGATCCGGGCGAGCTATTGGTGAGGGCTGTTCGTCACGCCATAGAGTGTCAATACAGCGGCGCCGACGTTTGCCTTCATGTTTCTCCCATGCAAGTCGACATGCTTGCACGAGAGTTTGCTCGATGCGACGGCCAGGATGGTCGACCAAGGGTGCGGATCGAGCCCGACCCGACATTGTCGCCGCAACGCTGCGTGCTGTGGAGCGAGTACGGCAATGTTGACCTTGGACTTGACGCCCAGATGCGCGCGCTGCGCCTTGGTTTCGGGACGCTCTGTGAGAAAGGCGAGCTATGAGAAAGCCCGTCCCAGAACATAACGCTGACGCCGACACTCGAGCTCTCGTTCCAGCAATCTCGTCTTTGAGGGCTGCGGCCAAGCGAATTGACACGCGTGCGGTGCGCGGTCGGATCACGCGGGCTATCGGCACACTGGTTCATGCCGTCTTGCCAGACACTCGTATTGGGGAACTTTGCCTCCTAGAGGACCCGCGAACCGGGCTGTCGCTCGAGGCCGAGGTGATCGGCCTGTCGGGTGATGGTGTATTGCTGACACCGATCGGGGACTTGGTGGGCCTATCCAGCCGCGCAGAGGTCGTGGCCACTGGCCGAATGCGTGAGGTGCCCGTCGGCGGCGATTTGCTCGGTCGCGTGATCGACAGTCGTTGCCGCCCATTGGACGGCAAAGGCGAAATCAAGACCGTCGAAACTCGGCCCCTGCATGGCAGAGCCCCCAATCCGATGACGAGGCGCATGATTGAGCGGCCATTCCCGCTTGGGGTCCGTGTCCTCGATGGTCTGCTAACGTGCGGCGAGGGCCAGCGGATCGGGATTTATGGCGAGCCAGGTGGTGGCAAGTCGACGCTGTTGTCACAGATCGTAAAGGGTGCCGCCGCTGACGTCGTCATAGTGGCGCTCATAGGCGAACGTGGACGGGAAGTTCGTGAATTCATCGAAAGGAATCTTGGTGAAGAGGGCCTTCTCCGTACGGTCGTCGTGGTTGAAACATCCGACCGCTCGGCGGTAGAGCGTGCGCAATGCGCTCCAATGGCGACTGCGCTCGCGGAATATTTCCGCGATCAAGGCCTACGCGTTGCTCTCATGCTGGATTCGCTGACGCGCTTCTGCCGCGCTATGCGCGAAATAGGCCTTGCTGCGGGTGAGCCGCCGACGCGACGGGGCTTTCCTCCTTCCGTTTTTGGCATGCTGCCAGGCCTGCTCGAGCGCGCCGGCATGGGTGAGCGGGGCTCAATCACGGCCTTCTATACGGTGCTTGTAGAGGGTGATGGCACGGGTGATCCAATCGCCGAGGAATCGCGTGGTATTCTCGATGGCCATGTCATCCTCTCACGCGCTATTGCGGCGCGATCGCATTTCCCCGCTATTGATGTGCTGCAGAGTCGCAGCCGCGTCATGGATGCAGTCGTTTCGGGGACACATCGCAAGGCAGCATCCATTTTCCGCGAGCTCCTGTCGCGCTATGCCGAGACCGAGTTCTTGATCAATGTTGGCGAATACAAGCCAGGTGGAGATCCCCTGACTGACCGGGCTGTCGCGTCAATCGACGAACTGAGGGAGTTTCTGCGCCAGAGCGAAGATGACGCGTCAGATTTCGAGGAGACGGTCGCATGGATGTCGCGTCTGACCGCGTAAACTGGATTCAGTCTTCGAGTATACGGCTTCTGAAGGAAATGCAAGAGCGTCGTGCCCTTGGCGAGCTGTCCAAGAAGGAAGCCCAGCGCGATGTGGCCGCCTCAGCCGTACAAAATGCCTCTAGGGAGCTTGCAATGATACAGCAACATTGTTCAAGAAAAGAAGCAGCGCTCTATCAGCATCTGATGTCACTCGACAACTTGTCTAGCGCAGCGCTCGACCGTCACCGCCTTCACACTGAACAACTTGCCGCTGAGATCAATTCCAGACGGCAGATGCTTGATGATACCCAAATCGCTCAAGAGGAGGCTGAGATGGCGGCGTCCAGGACGAGGGAGCTATGGGTCATATGTTCGGCGGCAAGGGACAAATGGCAACAAATCGAGGACGACGTGCGGCGCGCCGTCGAGACTCATTCGGAGGCCGCAGCCGAGATCGAGGCCGACGATGAGATACTGCTGAAATATGCGAGGGGGTCGCTTGCCTAAATGCCGCGCAACCGGATCCGACGGTCGCAAGAGGTCGTCCGAATGACACGACCGTGCAGTCTTTGATAGGCGCTGCGGTCACACCCGCCATGTTCGAACCAGTTCTGAAACTGTCCCACACGGTTGTCTCGTGGCTCAATGATACAGCAGCGCCGCGCACGCCGTTTCAAAGCCGGATCAACGAGGTGCCGCTATCGGTGCGAACGGCAGGGCTTGTCTGGCAGCAGGAACCTGCTGCCATTCCGATGCTTGACTGCGTCTGGAGAGTGGGAGCCGAAACGGTCATCTTGTCACTGTCGCGCCCGCTCGTAGAGGAGTTCATCACGACAGTGCAGAACGGCTTGGCCTTCCCTTCCGAGCCAACTGCTTCGCTAATTCTCGAACTCGCTCTGGAGCCGCTTGTCACTCGACTGGAGGAGACGACGCGTCTGAACGTGCAACTCGTGCGGGTATGCGAAGCCACGATGCTGGCTCCTCATCTTGAACTCGACATCATTTTCGGCGCGGTCAAGGGCAAGGGCCGTCTATTCCTGTTCACGCCACTTGACGGCTTAGTACCGCCTGCGTTTCGCGCGCTAGGCGAACTGCTTGCCCAGTTGCCGCGGCAGCTGGGCGGGCTGCCTCCAGAGCTCCCGCTCATTGTTGCAGGAGAGGTCGGCACGCTTCGCCTTCCTGCGGCGCTTCTTCGAAGCGCATGTGTCGGTGATGCATTGTTGCCCGATATTGCGCCGTTCGGCCGCGGCCAGATCACCCTAGCTGTCGGCCAGTTGTGCGCCGAGGCGGATCTTGACGGCGATGAATTAATCTTGCGGGGGCCTTTCCGCCCGCGACCGTGTCCTTTGGAGAGTGCGCATATGACACAACCCGGATCGCAACTGGAGCTTACTAAGGATCTCGACGATGTCGAGATCGTGCTTGTCTTTGAATGCGGCCGCTGGCCTATTTCTCTTGGGGAATTAAGAAGTGCCGGCGAAGGGCATATTTTTGAACTTGGATGGCCGATCGACGGCCCGGTCGACATAGTGGCCAATGGTCAGCGTATCGGGCGTGGCGACATTGTCCGCATCGGAGAAGAGCTGGGCATCAGGCTCCGTGGCGGGTTTGCATGCAATGAGTGAAGCTCAGCCGACAATCCTGGCGCTTCTTGCGGTTACCGCCGGACTCGGTCTGCTGGTTTTAGCAGTTGCCACGACAACGGCCTTTGTAAAGGTATCAATTGTTCTTTTCCTCGTCCGCAATGCGCTCGGGACCCAGACCATACCACCCAATGTGGTGCTGTACGCCGCGGCGATGATCCTCACTATGTTCGTTAGTGCGCCCGTTGCTGAGCAGACCTATGACCGCATGTCGGATCCCAAGCTCCACTATCAGACATTCGACGACTGGGTAAGCGCCGCTAAAGCCGGAAGTGAGCCCTTGCGCGAGCATCTCAAGAAATTCACAAATGAAGAGCAGCGGCGATTTTTCCTATCTTCGACAGAAAAGGTCTGGCCAGAGGAAATGCACGCTGCAGCCACGCCTGATGACTTTGCAATACTTGTACCATCTTTCTTGCTATCAGAATTGAAGCGCGGATTTGAGATAGGATTTCTACTTTATCTGCCTTTTATTGTTATAGATCTGATAGTGACAACTATCTTGATGGCAATGGGTATGTCGATGGTCTCACCAACTGTTATATCTGTCCCGTTCAAGATCTTCTTGTTTGTTGCCATTGATGGTTGGTCAAAATTGATGCATGGGCTTGTGCTGAGTTATACGTTACCGGGAGGCTGATCATCACTGAATCCAGCATCATTACTCTTATGAGCCAATCACTGGTGGTTTTCATGATCTGGATTCTACCGCCGCTCATTGCATCAGTGGTTGTCGGCCTCGTCATCGGCATCCTCCAGGCGGCGACGCAGATCCAGGATGAAAGCTTGCCGCTCACCGTGAAGCTTCTGGTCGTTGTCGCGGTGATTGGGCTGTTTGCTCCTGTGCTAAGCGCCCCGCTCATAGAGCTAGCCGATCAGATCTTCACCGAGTTTCCCGCAATGACACTTAGCTACTAGTCCGCCCCATGGACGCGCCATCGGCCGATATTCAAATTCTGATCCAGACGGCTTTCGAACTCGTCGTTGCGGCAGGTCTTGGGGCAGCCCGCGCGATGGGCATCATGCTGATCTTTCCCGTATTCACACGCTCGCAGATCAGTGGGCTGATCCGGGGCTGTTTGGCTGTTGGCTTCGCACTACCATGCCTGGCACACGTCAGCGGCGGATTGCCGGCGCTGGATCCTGATACGCGCCTGATCCAGCTAACCCTGCTCGGATTCAAGGAAGTTTTTGTCGGTGTACTCCTTGGCACTTTTCTTGGCATTCCGCTTTGGGGCCTTCAGGCTGCCGGGGAGCTTATCGACAACCAACGCGGCATCAGCAGCCCGACCGCTTCGGCCGATCCCGCGACGAACAGTCAGGCTTCCGCGATGGGCGTTTTTCTGGGGATCACTGCGATTGCCATATTCGTCGGATCAGGAGGCCTGGAAACTTTGATCAGTGTCCTGTACCGCAGCTACTTGATCTGGCCGGTGTATCAGTTTCACCCGACACTGAGCGGGCCAGGAGCAATGGAGTTGTTGGGGCTTCTCGACAGCATAATGCGCACGGCATTATTGGTATCGGGGCCTGTCGTGTTCTTCCTGATACTGATTGATATATCGATGATGCTGCTGCGTCGCTTTGCCCCGCAATTTAAGGCGAGCCAACTGTCTCCGGCAATCAAGAACATTGTCTTTCCAGTTCTCATGGTCACCTACGCTGCCTATCTGGTGGAGAGCATGAAACTGGAGGTCACACGTGCCAACGGCGTGCTGGAGTGGTTCGACAAATTGCTGCCATGAGCGACACAAGTGAAGAGAAGACACACGCCGCCAGCCCGAAGAAGTTAAGTGAAGCGCGCAAAAAAGGACAGCTGCCACGTAGCTCCGATTTCGTCCGCGCGGTCGGGACTTGCGCTGGGCTCGGCTACCTTTGGCTAAGAGGCAGCGTGATCGAGGACAAATGCCGGGAAGCGCTCCTATTAGCCACCAAGTTGCAGAGCCTACCTTTCGATACCGCGGTGCCGCAGGCATTGGTTGTGCTCGTCCAACTCACAGTCGCGGCTGTTGGCCCGCTGCTTGGAACCCTTGTCGCCGCGGTGATTTTGGCCAGCCTGCTAGCCAATGGTGGATTTGTCTTCTCTCTGGAGCCGATGAAGCTCAGCTTTAAGAAAATTGACCCCTTTGAAGGGCTGAAGCGCTTGGGGTCTGCTCGTTCCATGGTCGAAGTCTGCAAGACCATGTTCAAGGTATTGGTTCTCAGCGCAACCTTTTCCATTGTCCTTCTCGGGATGTGGAAGACAATGGTCCCTCTGCCGATCTGCGGCATGGGCTGTGTTGGCCTCATCTTTATGGAGACAAAATTGCTGATGGGAATTGGCGCCGGCGCACTGCTGGTCGGCGGACTGATCGATCTTCTGCTCCAGCGCGCGTTGTATCTGCGCGAAATGCGCATGACCAATACCGAAGTGACGCGCGAGTCGAAGGATCAGCAAGGAGCGCCAGAGTTGAAAGGTGAACAGCGTCGCATCCGCGAGGAGGCGGCCGACGAGCCTGCGCTTGGCGTGCATCGCGCCACGCTGGTCTTAACAGGAAGGGCGGTCCTGATCGGTCTGCGTTACGTTCGCGGTGAAACCGGGGTGCCGTTCTTAGTTTGCCGTGCCGAAGGTGAGCGCGTTTCACATGTGTTGAGCGAGGCGCGGGCACTACGCCTGACGATCGTCCATGACCATGTCTTAGCGCGTCAGCTGATAGGCACTACAAAACTCGGCCACGCGGTTCCTATGCAATATTTCCAGCCTGTCGCGAAAGCATTCTTTGCCGCAGGCTTGGCCTAGTCATTGGAAGTCCACGACTGCCCAGTTCAAAACTGACCTGGCTCCATGCTAGTGGCAAATGTCGGCTGACCATCCGTGCCCCAGTGTCTCTGTCAGGCCAACCGCGCAACCGCGGGCCTGGGGCAATCACTCCCCTCGGATCTGCCACCCAGCAACTACGGCAAGTCCTCCGGGCATGACCTTGCAGCCTCTGCTGGCCGGTGCGTGGCGCAGTCCGAGGTTTTGAGGCCGGCAGTGCGGATTTGATTGGTGCAGCCGTTGGAATGCCCTCGTCAGCTAGTCGTCAACTAAGCGCCCTATGTTGAACAGCCGTGCTAACTTGAGCTCGGTTGCGAAACATAGGAGTACGAATCGTCATGTATGGTCGAATTGGTGGCTCATCCGATAGTTACCGCGCGCATAATGCCGGCGAGCAATCGGATGCAGGAAGCGAAGGGTTCGCGGACACATTTGCCCGAATGCACTTATCCGGATCGGAAGGTAGCGGCGCCTCATCATCGGCGGCTCCCCAAGCATACTCCCTCAATTCCCGACCTCCTGTGGTGGAGATCAACAGGACTTCCTTCAGGAGACAGGTGAGGCAATTTCATGGTGATGAAATCACGCACATCGCCGACAATCCTCAAGAGTATTCGGAGTTCGTATCGTCACGAGCCAGGCGCACCGCGGACGTTGCTCAGCAATATGGCATCCGTCGAGATACGGAGCACGCGCGATATTTCAGTTACCAATTGGGAGACCGGAGTGCCGGACTGCTGAGAATGGAAGGCGGATTCAGCATGAACGAGTTCGAATCGGAAAGTTGGCGGGAACAATTTCCTGGTCGAACTGAGGTCACTTCCATAGTGGATCTTCAAGTCGCCCATCCGCTCGTCGAAAATGCGGGCGATATTCTGCTGGAGCATCAACTTCGGATAGACGGCGACCGACCGTTGCTGAATTGGCGTGCGGCTAATCCGGAAGCACAAGCGCGCGCGCAGACGATGGGGTTTGTTGAAGTGGATCATGGCGACCTGGTGCTTGACCCTACGCAGCATCCCGACAAATGGACGAAGAACAGTGCCGGTGAGTGGCAGCGTGCAGGCAAACCTCCACTCTATCTCCACAAAACCGAGGATAGCGACAGCAGCGATAGCGGGTCCGACGACGATTTCATGTGATTTGTCGACCCGCCGCCGAGCCTTGCAACTGGTGACGGTTGCAAGGCTGTTGGCAGTGAATGCTAATTGTCCGGCGACAGCCCCGCCTTAGCGCCAGCGCCGCCGAGCAATCCAGCCCATCTCCCAGACAATAAACTGCGGATGCGCATCGTGGGTGCTTGCGAGCGGATTGTATTCGGGCCGGAACTCCGCCTCTTGGAACCGAGCTCTCCCGAATCCAATTTTCTCCACCACACCGTTGGGTCGTTGCGATGCGCCGATCCCGATCGGATCGGCTATGCCTGCTCCGCGCTCGCAGGAAGACCTTCCGCCTCGATCTTGGCGGCGCGATCTCGGCGATAAGTTGGATGGGAGGCAAGATACGCCGCCACGTCAACAGCCGGTAACGCGACATCGCAAATCGGCCCTGACGGTAGCCGATCGACTCCAATCGCCGGACCGCAACTCGCGCAGCGGCATTCGCGGTTTGGCCAGGAGAAATGCTCGCTGACTCACAGCGTGGCCGGCCGCATTCTGAGTGCCCTGTCATGCAGCCTGCGCCGACGGGAGCTCGGCACGCGAATGGCGTGGTTGGCGGCCAAGCCCTGAGGTCAACAAGGACTTACAGAAAGCGGGGGTGAGTTTGCCGCGATGAATTATGACCTTCTCGCGACCGGACCTAGCATCGGCTTCCTCTCGCTCTCGATTGTAGCCGCGCTGTTCGTTGGATTTAACGTGGCAAGCGGTGAATTCGGAATCAGCCAGCCCTTCCAAGTTTCTGGCCATGACGGGGCGACTCGTGTGGATGTGCACCCACATCGGGCTCGGCATCGCACCATTGACCAGCATCTTGGGCTGCAGCTTCATCTCAAACAGCTTTCCTGGCTCGCCACGCAGCGCGACCGGTGCCTCCGGCGGCATCAATTCGTCGGCATTGCACAAATGTTCCAGGTATTTTTGCGCCGGAAATGCGTAGGTCTTCATGCAATCAGTCGTAATGCCGGCTTTTCCTTCATTCAATGCGTTGGCCTGTCCCAGCACCATGTTCAGCAACCCTTTGAGCTGGTCTGTGCGTTCGTGCACTTTGGGTAGCTGGGTGGAGGTGAGTAGCAGGCGTACATTACGCCCCTGCAACCCGGCGAGACAGGTTTGCATCTCAATGGCCTGGGCTCGCAGGTACTGGGCCACATCGTCCACGACCTTACCGGCCTCCTCAGGCTTCATCTGGCGCACTTGGGAGACGACGCTTTGCTGACCGGCCAGATCGAACTGCAAAAGTTCGTCCAATCGTTTGAGCCGCTCCGTCAATACCTCCATTGACAACGCGGCGCCCCCGATTGTCGAGCCTGCCCCCGACGAACTCGCAGCCACCTCTTGCGCTCTCACCTGTGTACTCGCAACTTGATCCGAGCGCGCGAGAACCTTGGCTGCTGGCACTGTGCCGGCGTTCGCAGCGACTGGTGTTGATGGCTGCCCGGCGGCAGAAGTCCCGGCGCGAGCTGCCGACTTATGCTTTGACTTCCCTTTCCTTCGCGCTGTAGTGCCTTCTGACACTGCAGCCGTACCAGCAGTGTCAGCCGGTATCGCAGCGCCTGCCCTGGCCGGCATCGCAGCGCCCGCCTGGGCCTGTGGCGCCATGATGGCTGACGGCGGAGACTGCAGGTTCAACAAGTGCATGGCATCGTGCGCAGTGATCCATGCATCGTCCACGATCCGTTCGAACAGTTTCAATGGGAGGCCGGCATCTGGGTAGGTATGGCTTAGCTTGGTATGCACCTCGTGCAACGCCAATCCAAAATCCGAAAGCCGCTCCATGATTTTTTCTACAACCGCGCAATCATGAGCGTTGAGTGTTTTGCCATCATCCATTATGCCCTTCGCCAAAGAGAGGGCGCGAAGAGCTTCTTGAGCGGCGCTTGCCATCAGCTGCACCACTCCATTTCGACCGACGAGGAGTTCCTTCAAATCTGGCTCGAACCTGCTCGCCCGCAGTTCAATCTTGGCCCGCGCAAGACCGATCCGCTCACGGACCAGCCAGATCCTGACACTCAGTACCGAGCCGGCACGCAGCCGCAGTGCGCACCGCTCGGCTTCCCGCATCACGGGCGTTCCACTGGATAGGCTAGCGGTGGCAGCGCAGGCGGATCGCTGCCGTTCGGAGCGCCATGCCTTTTTTTCCCACCACTTAATTGCCGCCGTATGGTGGTTCTCCACATTTAAAATCAACAGCTCCTGCCGGTCCGCCTGGGAGTAGGAGTAGAGTTTATCGACCATACCTGCCGCTTTCTTGGTCTTTTTGTCCAATTTCGTGATCGTCGACAGGCCAAGTTGGTCTACTTCATTCGCGGCGTCGCACACGATCTGGCAACATCTACGCACCTTGTCGTCTGGCATAATTGTCTGCGCCTCAGCCGCAGGCAGGCTAGCGCGGTACTCCAGAATTGCTGAGGCTGCATCGACGACCCGACTGATCAGCTCCACCGCCTCCTCGGGGACGTCGGTTTTCCTGGCCGCAGCCTCGCAATCAGTCAGTTGTTGAACAAGACTGTTCATTCTGAGCTGTGTCGGACTGATATCTTCATTTGACGATGAGCTGGTGCCTTCCACCTGCGCGGTTGATAGTTGGCTACCGACCGGCGCCATGGCTTCGCCCTCAGACATGGAGGGAGAACCGCGCCGCCTTGCGGCTGCGCCACGTGGCGCTACGGTTCCGCGTGGTGGCGCAGCGGCTCCACGTCGCGGTGTGTTCAGGATTTGATCTTCGCCAATCGAGGCGCCTGGCAGACTTTCGCGGGCATCGCCTGGACCGCGCGCAACTGGAAGGGAGGAGGGCCTCCTATCGGCGTCCCCAGAGCGCATCTGCTCCACAACGGAATCGAATGACTGTCCACCTTCTCCCGCAGCAAGACTTGATTGCGAAAGGGAACTGCTCGCCCGCCCCGCGCGGCTGGCTCCAGTTTCAGCCTGCGATTTCCGTGGTCGGCCAATGCCCTTCATATTGCGTCTCCGTAGTAGGCGAGAATGTGCTGCTATTGTGCTGGCGGCTGACGAGACCAGCGGCATCTTTCGGTTAACGTCACGGTCAGCCAGACCCGCGACGGCGTAATGTTCCCGCCAAAGTGCTTCTCAGTAGCAGGCCAAGATTGGCCCGAGCTCACAGGACTTTCGCAACGTTGCCATCGATGTCCTGAGATTATCAGCGCTTCAGTCCGCCGATTTCCAGGAACAGCGAATGAAATCAGACCAACTCGGCTAGCTCCCCTTCCTAGACACGTGCCTGACGATTTTATTGATGCGTCACTCCTCTCGTTCGCCACCGACAAAGTCACACATTTGCTTCAGAGAAGCGTGTGCGTTGCGTATCGCGCGGGAAACCATTTCGATCTATAGTTACAAAAAGTGTCGAGACGGGACCTTTGGATCCGAAGGTCAGGCACGGCCGGCCTAGATAGACCGCTTGGCTGACGATTAGCTGACGATGGGAGTTCTCACGAACAGGGCAAGAAAATCCGACCGCTTCAAGCTTTCGATATGGTGAGAAGAGGATCCGCACCGGCCTCCCAAAGCCGGCAGACCATCCCATGTTCGTACGGTCGCCGACCTTCTCGAGGCCAATGAGCTCACCGCGCCGGGCCGTGATGTGCAGGCGAGAGAATGGTGATGCAAAGACCGAGTTCCTGCTCGTTGCGTGCGCCCGTGGAGCCAGCAAGAATACGGTCATTGCGGTCATGCAGCACGTGGACCGTGTCTCCTGTTCGACACCACAGCATCGAGATGCAAACCAGCTGCTGCGGCTGCCATTCGGTCGCGGCATGCGTGGACGGCGGGATTGGCCGAACAGCCGAGATCGTGGTCGACTGTTCGATGCGAGAGCAACATCCTGCAGAGCATACGTTTTTGCGCTGGCCGGTTTTTGTCAAAAGCCGTCAGGTTCTCGAAAGCTCCCGCCCTTAGCTTGATCGAGGTTAACCTTTAACACGTCGCCGCCAATGGCAAATGCCGGAGTACCTGATGATAGCAGCAATTGGGAGTGGAGTTGGCAACCTCGGGACTTCCTTGATCCGAAAGGGCCATGGGGATTCGAAATCCGAGCATTCTGGTGATGGCAAGCCGGCTGATGGCAATGATGGCAAGCCAGCTGGTGGGAATGATGGCAAGGCAGCTGGCGGGAACGATCGGGCGGATAACCGGACCGTTTCAAATGATCAACTTCAAGACAACTCACAGTCTGCAGCACAAAGTGAAGCCTTCCAAAGTATCCTGCGATCGTTCGCGTTCCAATTCGCGAACGATGCGATGGCTGAGGCCGATGAAGCTTTGGATGACACAGAAGATGCCTGACGCGGGAAAATCCGGCGTGAGGTCATACAGGCCGTTATTGACGGCACAACTCCAACAGAAAAAGGAATGATCATGGCTGCAGTTGATAATAATAAAAAATCAGGCAATACCAATACCAGTAGCGCCGGCAATACCGATAAAACTAACAGTGGCACTCCCGGCAATACAAGCGGAGCTGATGCTACTGCTTTTCAGGCGCAAGTGCAGGAACTAACCAATGTTAGCTTGGAGGCGACGAAAAGGAGTGTCCAGTTGCGCACTCTAACGACCAATCTCCAGACCATCAAGAAGGCCGCCGACGAACGCGTTTCGTAATGTCGGAGGCGGGTTTTAGGCTGCCCCTTAGCGCGTCTCCTTATTGACGCGACGTAGTCCCGAAATGAGCCGCATGGCAATTGCCATGCGGCTTCTATCCTGTTTGAGAGATGCTCTGTGGATGACGCCGTTTCCCTCCGTTTCGAAGTGCGTTCGGGGCACTATTGCGGTCTGACCGGCAAGACGGATCTTCAAAAGTGTTTAATCGGCAGCGGCTTCGATGCCGATTTGGTCTTTGTCGAGCAGGGACTGGCACCGCATCACCTTCGTGTAACTCTTCTTGGCAAGTCGATCGAACTGGAGGCGCTTGCACCCGGAATCAGTATCGAGGGCAACCGGAATATGGCCGCAGGCCAGTCCGTTGTTGTGCCCCTTCCTGTCGTCCTGCTCGTAGGCGAGATGTCCATTGCTTTGTCCGTGCAGGATGCAGAGCCGCCTGGTTCGACCGGCATACCGCGCCTACCGATCGGTGTGCTCGCCATGGTCATAATCAGCTCACTCGGGATCGGCGCGCTTTCAGGCACGATCTCCTATCTTGGCAATGCAAGTGGATCGAGCCCCAATTCACTTCGGGCTGAAGTCGCGTCCAGAACGATCAGTCACCGCGCTGACAATGAACTTACGGAGGCAGCGGCCCAAGAGCTGCAGGAGGAAGTCGATCGAGCGGGTCTTCTCGACGTCAAGATTGGGTCGGCAAAGGGTGTTGTGACCGCCGAAGGCACCGTCACGTCTGAATCGGTCATCAGCTGGCAGAAGCTTCAGCAATCGTTCGATCGTCGCACCAAGGGTACTCTAACACTGGTGAACGGAGTGCTCATCAAAGAGGAGAAGGCGCCATCCGCAATCGCGGTCGAAGCTGTGTGGCATGGGGTCCAACCATATATTGTCATCGACAGCGAGAAGTATTTTGTCGGCGCCATTTTGGCTGATGGATGGGTGGTCGAACGTATTGAGGACAGCCGTGTGCTGCTGAGCAGGAATGGCCGCATTGCTGCTCTCCAATATTGAAAGCTCGCAGGCCCCATCAAGCAGCACTCTATGGCCAGCCAAACATCCTGCCGCGCTCGGTGCTGACAAGCTGGCTGCGTTGGAAACATTTGCTGCCCAGCCATTTCGCGCCTGCTTGTGGCTCTCATGCAGGGTCACGCGCTGGCCAAGGCTGAGGCGCCTTCGGAGTTCGAAAGCCACGTTTCATGGCGTAACAGCAGAGTAAGTCTCAACCGATTGCAAAGGTGTCTCGATGGCCAACGTCCTGCGTGACTTCATCAAGCGTGCGCCGGCCAGCCCGGATTTAATGGTTGCGTTGATGCTGCTTCTGGCTGTCGCGATGATGGTCATGCCTATCCCGGTCGTGGTGGTCGACGCCCTGATAGGATTCAATATGGGGTTGGCCATACTGCTGATGATGGTTGCCCTGTATGTCAGTACTCCACTTGATTTTTCCTCTTTGCCCGGCGTTATTTTGATTTCCACTGTATTCCGTCTCGCGCTCACGGTCGCAACGACGCGACTGATTCTGGCCGAGGGGGAGGCCGGCAGCATTATTCATACTTTTGGCGATTTCGTCATTTCAGGCAATATCGTGGTGGGTTTCGTCATATTTCTGGTCGTCACCATGGTGCAATTCATGGTCCTCGCGAAGGGTGCCGAACGGGTGGCAGAAGTGGCGGCGCGTTTCACGCTGGATGCTCTGCCGGGCAAGCAAATGGCGGTCGACGCAGAGCTACGCAACGGCCACATCGATGCCAACGAATCCCGCCGGCGGCGCGCCGAATTGGAGAAGGAAAGCCAACTCTATGGCGCGATGGACGGCGCGATGAAATTTGTGAAGGGCGATTCCATCGCCGGGCTGGTGGTTATCTGCATCAACATGCTGGGTGGAATTTCGATCGGCCTGCTCTCCAAGGGCATGTCCTTCGGCGAGGTACTGCATCACTACACTCTGCTGACGATAGGCGATGCATTGATATCGCAGATTCCGGCCCTTCTGCTCTCCATTACTGCGGCGACCATCGTCACCCGTGTGACTGGGACGGCGAGGATCAACCTCGGTACAGAAATGGTCAGTCAGCTCACGGCCAGCACTCGAGCCTTGCGACTGGCGGCCGGCGTCCTGGTTGTAATGGGGTTCGTTCCTGGGTTTCCCCTCCCCGTCTTTCTGATGCTGGCCGCAGTGTTCGCTGCGGTAAGCATTGTCAAGGCTGATGTGCTGGGCGCCGGCACTGCCGATGCGAAAGGTGGAACTGCAGCGGAGCCTAAGCAAGCCGCGCCTGCGAAGGAATTCCCGATCGCATTTTTTCTAGCGCCAGATCTTATGCAGGCGGTCGATCAAGCCGAATTGCAAAAACATATTGGGCGCGTTTCGCTCCTGGTCACAGCCGATCTGGGCATTATCGTTCCTCGCATCCCTGTCTTGGTTGACGAGCAGCTGCCTGAATCGCAATTCCGAATTGATGTCGAGGGCGTGCCAGTCGAACAGGACGCCTTAGATCCAAACCAGATGGCGCTCCGAGCCGATGTAGCGCACGTCGACTCGAGCGGTGTCCCCCTTAGACGTGAGCCGAAAACGGACACACTCCCGGTTGAACATACCCCTGCAAAGGCCCTTACGGGCGCCGGCACGGAGCATAGGGCTCCCGGCGAACTCCTCGCCTTGCGCGTCCATGCAGCGTTGACCCGCTACGCACCGCGATTGGTGGGCATCCAAGAGACCCGACATTTCCTGGGCCGAATGGAGCAGGAATATTCTGAGCTTGTGAAAGAGGTGCTACGCACGACGCCGATTCCTCGGATTGCCGATGTTCTGCGCCGCCTCCTGGAGGAAGGTATCCCAATCCGCCACACCCGTCTCGTGTTGGAGGCATTGGCCGAATGGAGCGAGCGTGAGCAGAACGTTGCCCTGCTGACGGAATATGTCCGTTCTGGTTTGAAGCGACAGATCTGCCACCGCCATGCCAACACGGAGGGCATCGTGTCCGCCCTGGTCGTCGAGCGCGAGAGCGAGGATGTGATGCGTGGCGCGGTTCGAGATTCGGATGCAGGCCCCTATCTCGCACTGGAGGATCGGCAAAGCGAAGCGATGCTATCACAGATACGTCAGGTCCTTTCGAACGCAGAACCGGGTCAAACCCGCCCTATTCTGTTGACGTCGATGGATGTCCGACGTTTCGTCCGCGGCTTTCTGACGCGAAACGGGGTTGATCTCGCCGTGCTGTCTTATCAAGACCTCGCCTCCGACTTTACAATTCGCCCCGCAGGATCCGTCACACTCCCGCACGGATCGAACAGCGGATTGTTAGAGTAGTCCCACCTTTCCTAACTGAACGCCACGCGCCTCCCCGATAACTGAGAGATAACATGAATAGTAATACAGTTTCTCCATCGCCTATGTTTCTGCGCCGGAACTCACTTCTTTTTGCCGTACTCGCCATTCTGCCTTTGGGCGGTTGCGCCAGCTGGCAAAAGCCGGCTCTTTCCGTGCAGGAGACATCTTCCCCCGAGTTGCTCAGCGCCGATCAAATCGATCCGGCTATGCGCGAACGCATTTTGCGCGAAGTTGGTCAGGATGTTCAAGAGCGGGCTTTGCGGGATGAGGTGAAGCAGCACCCGGACAATGTTGATGCGGCGATACGACTTACAAATGCCTTGGTGGGCCAGAAGCGCCCGCACGAAGCGGTTGAGGTGCTCGACAGCGTCTTGGTTGCAGCCCCAGGAAACGTACGTGCATTGAATGCGAAGGGCGTGATTTTGGACATTGAGGGGCGGCATGACGCGGCACAGGCCCTGTATCGGCGAGCTCTCGAAAACGAGCCAGGCAATCAGATGGTGCAGCATAACTTCAATCTGTCGCTTGCCTTTAACGGCAAGTCCAAACAACCAAGGTTAGCACGATCGCAATAGGTGGGCACAGTGCATGCGCAGCCTGTTCCCCGGCTCGAACACGCGCTCGGCTCCCATCATAGATGGCCCCCTGAAGAGAGCCATATCTATGCAAAACAGTTGCTCCAGATCTGGCCGGCAGAGATCGGCAGGAGAGCCGGATGACATCACGCGGCCACCCGCAAGGCCACCCGCCTCGCTTCGTTGCCAGAGCGCCCTCTCCCTCGCCGGTCACCGTCTCGCAATGCGGCGACCTGGCTTAAGGCGGTCGACCGAGCGCCCGATGCAGTAGCCATGAATACGTAACGCAGCGATGGACCCGCCGGATCGTGTCGCGCTTGTGCTGGCCGTCCCTGCCATTACAGCACGGTGATTGTAGCTGGATCCTATTCTAGAGGCATCGATGGTGTGGATGCCTTCGATCCAAACAATCGATTTGTTGAATTCGTCCGCCTGAGGAAATTAGCTGCGGCGATCCGACTTCCGACGCCTGCAGGCGCAAAACCAACAGCGTGAGCGCTGCGGGTCCGGAGGCAGGCTGCAAAGTGCAATCACCAGCGCTGATAAGCGGCAAGTGAAGAATGTATCGCTCGGGCGACTCCTGTGTTGTGCACGGTTGCCCCGCGAGGTGAACTGTAGCAGCTTGGCAGCTCAGCGTTCACGAAAGGAGAAAAGATTTGGGGCCAAGCAAAGACCGGCTTTTTTGATTGTCTTGCTGTATCGCTATGGTGGGGCGGGCGCGACCGCTCCCATAATTCAATACGCTGCCTTTAGCGATGGACGATGACGGGATGCGTCGCCGAGACTTCAATGGTGGAGGAGCAGCGCACCCGTCGATCCATTTGCTTTCAGCGGCAACCGCCACTATGAAGCGACACTTCGCCCAACTGTGTTTCAAGCTGCCCGGAGAAGTTTATGACAGAAGAACCCCACAAGACCGACATCCTCATCGAGCTCACTGCCGATGTTGTATCAGCCTACGTCTCCAACAACCCCGTCCCGGCGGGGGAGCTTCCTGCCCTGATCGCCCAAGTGCACGGGGCTCTAAACGGCACGGCTGGACTCATACCGGCAGAAGAGCCTGTGCCTGTAAAAAAACCTGCTGTCCCGATCAAAAAGTCGATCGAACCGGACTACATCATTAGCCTTGAAGACGGCAAGAAATTCAAATCGCTAAAGCGCCATCTGGCGACGCACTATGGTCTGACCCCAGACGAATATCGCGCCAAATGGGGTCTGCCGTCGGATTATCCCATGGTGGCGCCGAATTACGCCGCTGCGCGCTCCGCCTTGGCCAAGACCATGGGACTCGGCCGCAAACCGAAAGAGCCGGAAGCCCCAGCCACGGCGCCGGCGAAACGGACCCGCAAGAAGGTCGCAGCCTAAATCCGTATCAACAGTCGTTCGGACGCGCAGCAGCCGTTGGCCCAATCTGCGCGGAATCAAAGGGCGGGGATGAGCCCCGCCTTTCCCGTCCAAGAGCCTCATTTCCAGAGTAATTCATGATGGCTCCAGCAATCCCTGCCGCGGCATTAACTTGCATGCTCCGGCCCGGGTTTCGAGCCGTCAATGCGTTCCGGCGATGACGAACCTTGCCAAGGCTTTCCCGGACCGTTAGCCAGCCTTGCTGAGGCTGCCTGCAGAGGACTTTCCCGTGCGGCGATCCTGTTCCACCTCGTAGTTGATCTTCTGGCCCTCATTAAGGGTCGACAGGCCCGCTCGTTCAACAGCGGAAATGTGGACAAAGACATCCTGACCGCCGTTGTCAGGCTGAATAAAACCAAAACCCTTCGTGCTGTTGAACCACTTCACCGTTCCAGTCGCCATATCCATTCCTTTGTAATAAGTCGCAACTTAGGCAGGCCATTCACGCCAGCCTGATTTGTACACGAGACTTTAGGCGCATCAAAATCGGAAAATTGCAAGGCCCACTCGATCGCCTGATCTCCAGCAGCAACTGCAACATATGCGAGGCGCGTGCCAGACGAGGCGTATGCCAGACGTTTCGTCGTGCGCTGTCGCTCGAACGTTGACAGAAACAATGACACACCTTGCAAACTCGGCACATCTTGTGGACGTGCTCGGGTCGCTTCTCGACTGCGATACCCGCTCCTGACCGGGTATCGTCGGCCAAAATGAGGGTTTTTGTCATGTGCCGCCAGACCGAAAGATCAGGCGCGCAGCGACCTGCACATTCAAACCGGAACCCGCGAACCTCGATTAGCTTCTGCCTGCTCCGAAGGGCGGTAGCCTGCTCTGAGGCGGGCCACTGTCGGGTTGAAAACCAACTGTCGGGTTCGGAACCCCAGATTGTCGGCAAGGTACGCGCCGCCCACTGGTTGGCCAAAGGGCACTGGCTCCTGATCCTGCCGCCATGCTCGCCCGATCTCAACCCGATCAAGACAGGTCTGCTCAAAACTCAAGGCGCGGCTGCGGAAGAAGGCGGCCAAAACTTTCGACGCTCTCTGCGGAACTCTCGGCGATATCTGCCAGCTGCTGGAGCCAAATCAAAAACCATTAATTGCGACAGGTGATTTTATGACATTCATTGCGAAGAGGCCAGAATGAACAGCGGAAGAGAGTAGCAGCTCTCTGGTCGCGGCGAGGTGGATCGTCGACACGATCGGCACCTGGCCCGTGCGGGGATCGCACCGCAGCCAGCACCAGAGCCAGACCTTGACCGCTTGCCTTGCTCAGGCGCCACAACAACGAGTGGCTGGAAGCAGATCCACGTGAACTCAGCGATATCGATCAGACGATGCTTACCCTCATGAAAGCCGATCCCGACGCTGTCCAGCGCCGCGAAATCCTGACCAGCATATGGCGCATCGGATGCCACCGCCTGCACACTCACCATCGACATGCCGGAACTCGGAACCAAAGGCCGCAAGCCTCGCCGGCCTCGGCAAAATGGAGCGGCCGCGCCTGGGCGGCCGGGCCAATGTTCGCCAGGCCCTCTACATGCCCGGCCCTTCGCCCTGCGCTTCAACCCCGACCTCAAGGCAAAATACCAGGCGCTAAAGGCGGCAGGCAAACCCGCAAAGGTCATCATCTTGTTGCGAAAGCTCCTCATCCTAGCAAACGCTCTCCTCAAGGCGCAGCGAAAATGGCCCCTAAAACCCTTGACCGAAACGGATACCTTAGCCTTTCAGGTGAGGCGGGCCGAGATAGACCAACCGCGGGTTTAACTTCGCGAGTTTAAGCTGATTATGCCGATGCAACTCTAGCGCCTGCGCGACCGTTTTAGCTTCCATCAACAAGGCGGCAGGGTGGGAGGAAGTACCCTCCCCTGCCGCGAACAAGCTTTGGACAAAGCCCCACCTTGTCCGTAATGTGATCGGGAGGCCGGGGCGCGGCGGTGCTCAGCGGATGTGACGCGCGAGATCTGCGACCCTACCCATCAGCACTTCCATCGGTCCTCGCTGGAAGACGCGCAGCCAAAGCACCGCAAAAGTGCTGATAACCACAACGAAGCCAAAGAGCGTGGACAGGCTCTCGTCTTTGAAAATGTTTATCTTCATAAGATAGGCTATTCCCGCAATGTGCAGCACATAGGCCGTCAAAGACATCGAGCCGACTGCGATTATTGGCCAGACCAGCTTTCGCAGACGCGGGAGCGCATCCACAGCGAGCATGCAAGCCGCCAAGATGATCATTGCGCAACCGGTGCTGCCCACGATCGAAAGCGTCGTTTCGCTATGAGGTGCGGCTATCCATGACGACTTGACTATAAATGACGACTTGGAAGGCTCAAAAGCGCCGTCAACGTCAGACCACCACAAGGAGGTTTCAGTCAAAGCGCGGGAACTCAGCGCGAGCAAGGATCCCCCATGGCCCAACACGGCCAGCGCGACCCCCGCCAGACCAAGGCGCCAATGCGCTGCTAGCGTATTAAGATTAAGGCGCGCGATGGCCATGCCAGCGATGAGGAAAGGAACCCAGGTCACCGCGGGATAGTAGCCGTTGACCATGAGGTGGAAGACCGGGTCGAGGAGGTTGGGGGCAACCGACAGAAGGGAGGAACGGACTTGCGGGAGAACTAATGCCGTAGCGGCAGCGATCAAGCCCAGCTGATATGCGCTGAGCCGATGGAGCGGCAATACCAACAAGAAGCAAATTCCGTAGTATTCTAGGATGACTTCGACCTGGGTACCGAGGCAGCCCAGGATTGAGCCAAGCGCGAGCAAAACAAGGGCACGAATTGCGACTCTGGCGATGGCCTGTCTACCGGCTATCCCCGACTTCGGCGCCTTGCGACCTGTAATCAGGAGGATTGAAAAACCGGCCAATACGGCAAACAGGGCCGACGGCCGCCCATGGGTTAGTTCCATCAGAAACCCGACTAGTCCTCCTTCGCCGGGGTCGGGACCGAGATGGGCGGCATACATCCCGAAGACAGCCAGGCCCCGAGCGAGGTCGATGCCGACCAGCCGATCTACTACCGACCCATTCCTAGCGTCGGCAACCGGTGCCTTCATTACCATGGTAGATTCCCTTGCTGGGTGTGTGGATCGCGGGAGCCGCGATAGGAGAGCCGGTCGGCTGCTGCCGTCGCCTCGTGAAAGGGTTCAAAACATCGCGCCATCTGGCGCATCGAGCCGGCGACAGAGCTGTTCAGCCATTAGCCTGGGGTAAGAACAACAGATCGGCTCACAAAGCCTGTGTCACGGACCTGAAAAGTGGTGTCGCGGAACCGTCGTTTTTTGCATGATGGCTAAGCCGAGAGATCCACTGCACCGACGAGAGACTCAGCGACGTTAGATATCCGATCAGTACGCCGCGGCTCCGCCGGTGACGATCACCCCGGGTGTCAAGGCCAGGGCGTAAACCTGCCATAATCTGTGGTAGTGCGCCCGCGACCAATCCGTTCGACAAAGCTCGGCGCATGGTCGAGCCAATCATATTCTTCCATGTGGCTGTTGCCTGAAAAACCGAAGACGCCGTTCGCTGGTCCAGCTGTTCCAGACCTCGGCCTGCGTCGGTCATTAGAACCGGCGCGCCTGTTTCCCAAATCAATTTGCTGATGCAGCCGCCGGGGGTCACATTGAGCAAAAGTGCCGAGGTCAGGACGGGTTTCATAGGGGCTCTTCGTTTGGCTTTGTTAACGACCCCTTTCTTGCAAGTTGTAGCTGACAGCAGCCTGAAAGCTCCCCAAATAATTCGCTGCCGCCGGTTCAGCCTATTGTCAGCTTCGACCAATAAGATGGGAGCCTTGCCCTCATACCGGAGCTCGGCAGCATGATGCGAATACTGCTCACTGAAGACGATAAGGACCTTGGAAGTGCTATGCACGATCATTTGGTGGCTGGTGGCCACGCGGTCGACTGGGCCAAGAACCTGTCCGAAGCGCGCGATTATGCAGCTGTGGTCGGCTACGACCTTATTTTGCTCGACGTTCACCTGCCGGACGGCAATGGGATCGACTATCTGCGGGAGCTGATCAAGGAACTTGAATCGGCACCGGTCATCATTCTGACAGCCTGCGATCGGATTTCGCATCGCATCGAGGGCTTCAACGCTGGAGCCGACGACTATTTGGTCAAGCCGTTCGATCTGGGGGAACTCTCAGCGCGTATCCATGCAGTGGCACGTCGCCATGGGCATTTTCCGGAGCCGCAATTTTCGGTTGGGACGCTTTCCATACAGGCAGCCGAGCGACGCCTCTTCCGCGACGGGCAGGAGGTCTACCTGACTTGACGCGGATGGGCGGTGCTCGACTACCGTCTGCCCCAGCCCTGCACGGTCGTTTCAAAAGGGAAGATCGTGGACGCGCTTTTCGGCAGACGGCGCTGATTCATACTCTAAAAGAAAATTCGGCTTCCAGTTGCCTTGGCCATGACTGCCCTTCCCGAGAGATGGGTGACAGTTCATTCCGGATAGATGGGTTACACTTTCGGCCCTTTGCAAGGAGAGCAAGGTGCCTTGGAAGGAGTGTAACGTCATGGAAGAGCGGCTGAAGTTCGTCGCCCGGCTGCTGGACGGCGAGAAGATGGCGGTGCTTTGCCGGGAGTTCGATATCTCGCGCAAGACCGGCTACAAGATCCTCACGCGCTACAACGACAGCGGCCTGGAGGGGCTGACGGACCGATCGCGGCGGCCCTATCGCCACGCCAATCAGCTTCCGTTTCAAATCGAGAAGCTGATTGTGCGCCTCAAGCAAGACAAGCCGACATGGGGTGCGCCGAAGATACGCGAGCGGCTGGCCCGGCTGTATCCGGATGTGCACCGGCCCGCGATCTCGACCGTGCATGCCGTGCTCGACCGCCGGCATGGTCGAGCGCCGCAAGCGCAGGCGCAACAGGGCGACGGGGACACCACTTTCAAACGGCTGTCGCCCTAACGATCTTTGGTGTGCCGACTACAAGGGCGAGTTCGGCAGAGAACACGGCCGGGACAGGGGATCACAAACACTTGACCGTTCCAGACCCTGGCAGTGGCGCATCGATTGACCGTTGGCTCTGTTCGTGGGCACCGAAAATAGGGCCTTCTTGGTCCTCGGCAGAGAATATGGCCCGGACGGGGGATAACAAACACTTGACCGTTCCAGACTCTGGCAGTGGCGCATCGATTGACCGTCGACTCTGTTCGCGAGCGCCGAAAATACGGACGACCCCTATGGTCAAAGTGCACTTCTGACCTGCTAGGCACTGTTCGATAACTGGAGGCACCCGCTACGGTGCCCTCGTATTTAAGACACCTGTCAGTTTCAAGCCTGGACATTGACGCGTGGCGCGGCTGCCATTCGTTGACCGCCACGTCGAATTGCCCGCCAACCAGTGTACAGCCGCCGGTGGTCACATTGAGCAAAAGTGCCGAGATCAGGAGGGGTTTCATAAGGCCTCTTCGTTTGGCTTTGTTAACGACCCCTTTCTTGCAATTGTAGCTGACAGCAGCCTGAAAGCCCCCAGATATTCGCTGGCGCCGGTTCAGCCTACTGTCAGCTTCGATCAATAAGGCAGGAGCCTTGCCCTCATACCGGAGCTCGGCAGCCTGATGCGAATACTGCTCATTGAAGACGACGACGACCTTAGAAGTGCTGTGCACGATCATTTGGTGGCTGGTGGCCACGCGGTCGACTGGGCCGAGGGCCTGTCCGGAGCGCGCGGTCATGCAGCTGTGGCCGGCTACGACGTTATTTTGCTCGACGTTCACCTGCCGGACGGCAATGGCATCGACTATCTGCGGGAGCTGATCAAGGGGCTTGATACAACGCCGGTCATCATTCTGACAGCCCGCGATCGGATTTCGCACCGCATCGAGGGGCTCAACGCTGGCGCCGACGACTATTTGGTCAAGCCGTTCGATCTGGGGGAACTCTCGGCACGCATCCGTGCAGTGGCACGTCGCCAAGGGCATTTTCCGGAGCCGCAATTTTCGGTTGGGACGCTTTCCATACAGGCAGCCGAGCGACGCCTCTTCCGCGACGGGCAGGAGGTCCACCTGTCTGGACGCGAATGGGCGGTGCTCGACTGCCTTCTACGCCGGCCCGGTTCGGTCGTTTCAAAGGGGAGGATCGAGCACGCGCTTTATTCATTCAATTCGGAGTTCGAGAGCAACACAGTGGAGGTTTATGTCAGCCGGCTCCGCAAGAAGATCGGCGGGGATAGAATAGCAACCGTGCGTGGCTCCGGATACAGGCTCGTGGTCACATGACGAACTCGAACAGCATGACGAGAAAGCTGATATCGTGGTTAGGCGGGGCAACGCTCCTGGTTTGGATCGCCGCCCCAACCATTGCTGCGTTCATTTTTTGCAATAATGTAAACGAAAGTTCGGATGACTTGCTCCAGGCGAGCGCAGAGTACAGAGAACCAGAGCTGATCAAGGTCTTGAATGGAAAACACGTTGATCAATACAATAACCACTTGCCAACTTATAAAAAGTACTGGACCTATCGTGAGCAGGTTATTAATAAGTACGGGGTAGTGCTTATTTCCGAACCGGAAGAGGGTCAGCAGCCCTTCCCTGATGCTCCCCTGAGTAACGGCTTTTGGGGAAACGCTGATTACCGCGTCTACACAGAGGAGATCCAAGACGGCGTGTATCATCAGTTGGCCGAACCGCTTGATGGCCGCCGTACCACAATCGCGAAGGGCGCACTTTTTGTCTTCCTTCCGACACTCGTGCTCCTGCCCTTTAGCTTAGCTGTTTGGTGGATCGTGATCCGGCGCTCGCTGCGGCCAATCGAGGTACTGCGACAGCAGATCGGATCGCGCGACGGCGGCAATCTGTCACCAATGGACTTGGGCGATTTCCCGGCAGAGTTGGCTCCAATCGCGGCATCCGTCAATCGGCTTCTCGATCGTCTGCGGGCGGCTCTCGAGGCCGAACGCGAGTTCGCCGCAAACAGTGCGCATGAACTGCGCACGCCGATCGCAGGTTCAATCGCTCAGATGCAGAGATTAGTGGCCGAGCTTCCCAATGGGTCGGCCAAAATGCGTGCGCGCGGCATCGAGCAAGCGCTGTCGAGCCTTGGCCGCCTTGTCGAAAAAGTGCTTCAGCTCGCTCAAGCCGAATCGGGGGTTGGCATGGCGGATCACGCGATCGATCTTGTCCGATCGGTTCGGCTGGAAATCGACGACCTGAGGAAAAAGCCGCAATATGCCGGACGCCTGCATCTTAACGTCGACGGCTGCACCACTTTGATGCGCAAAGTGGATGTCGATGCGTTTGGGATCCTCCTTCGTAACCTGATCGAGAATGCGCTGATACATGGACTGCCCACTGTTCCGACAACAGTTTCCGTCCAA
Source organism: Mesorhizobium sp. M8A.F.Ca.ET.202.01.1.1 (assembly GCF_004791595.1). Classification (NCBI taxonomy): domain Bacteria; kingdom Pseudomonadati; phylum Pseudomonadota; class Alphaproteobacteria; order Hyphomicrobiales; family Phyllobacteriaceae; genus Mesorhizobium; species Mesorhizobium sp. M8A.F.Ca.ET.202.01.1.1. The sequence goes on from NZ_SRUN01000019.1 coordinate 74,824, forward strand.
ACTGATGGAACCATCGCTATTGCAAACGCCGGACCGGTGGTGCCCCTCCCCGACCTCGAAGGGCTTACAAAGCGATTTAGTCGTGGTGCTACTCCTGCTGCGGGCTCAGGCCTTGGTCTACATATCGCTAACATGGTTATCCAGCGGATCGGTGGCAGTCTAGAGCTTGCGTCGCCCGCCCGCGGTCGCAATGATGGTTTCGAGGCGATCATACGAATTCCTCAATGACACCGGTGAATTCGACGACAGTTGGACACAGGGCGGATTGCTGGCAAGGCTGCTGACAGGGCGAACTGTACGGCAGTATGTATACGGCGTAGAAATCGTACTTCACACAACGCATTTCGGCCGCGGCAATCAATGCCGCTATCATCGTCTGAGCAGTTCGATCGAAGCGACACGACATGATCGGCAAAATCGAAGGCTCCGCCTCACCGCTCGCTCGATTTCGCCCGGGGAGAAAAAAGGCCATCCGAGAAAGTGCAAGCCGCCGCGCAAAGGCGACGTGTCCAATTGTCTGGGTGCCCCTGTGCGCCGGCCCGATCGGGTTGGCGCAGGTCCAGTAAGGACCCGGACCAACCATTCCATTTAGACGACCGGCAGGTTTTAATCGGCGTCCGGATCGCCGTCCCAAAATGCCCCAAGTATACGGCTAGAAAGGCTGCCAACGATCGAGCTTTGGTCGGAGGCGTGCTTGTCAGCGTCTTGGGTGCTTGACCGGCCTTTGCAATGGCCATCGCCATCGCAAGTATCGTGCGTGGCCAGTGAGACCGCAATTTCATCAGCCTGGAGCCGACCGTATCGGTGCTTTTTTCTGATTTAGGGATTTTCGTTTTCCTCTTGGATCATCACGGGTTTGGAGAGGATCTGGTGTTAAGTGCCATTTCGGAGCGCCGGCGAACCGCCCGAAATTAATGTGGTCGAGTCATGAAGCCTCCCGAATGCGTTAAACGAGACCCTTTATGGCGGCCCTGGCTGACAACAGTCTGAAAGCTGCAAGCGGCATGCGAAAATGGGGCGATCCTGAATGACGACAGATGCTATCAACATGAAAGAGGCTCGCCCTGAAAGCTGAGCACGCTTTATGCTCAGGCTGCTGACAAGGCCAAAGCAGCGTAAGTGCGTAGTGAAATCCAAGGTCCACATGGGTCGTCGCGCGTCCCGTGCGCCTGGGAAGGCGCCGGCCCGGCCAAGCTTTCCCAGCTCGTCCGCATGATGCTTCGCTGAGCGTCAATGGACGTTGGCGCGAGACCAAGGCGTCGTGCGTTGCAATCCGGACGGTCCAGGGTACTTCACGGCCTCGGCCCGCTTGGCTGGCCACAGTTGAAGCTCCAACGTACCGGCTGGCACCGGGAAATTGGGCTCTGCGCTGCCTCAACGCTGATGGCACGGTCAATGCTTGCCTACCGATGGGGCCGCCCATGCCGTGATGCTGTCGGTCGACGTTCGCAAACCAGAACCTCGCGAGACCAAGCGAAGGGGCTCGCCGGTACGACGAGGGACCTTACCTCTTTATGCGCGGCATCATTATCGAGGATGACATGTTGCCTTACACGTCGTCCCTCGCGCTCGGGTCTTTGTGGGGCGGATGAAGTCCTGATCGCGGTGGCACTGCTGCATGTTTGCGTAAGACCCATCCAGTCACGATCGCGCTGTCCTTCGATGTCGCGGTGCTGATAGGGGGGCAGATCGGTGTGCGCGGCGCCCGCCAAAGGATCGTCGTCACGCCGGAGGAGGCGAGCGTCATAGCCGGCGCGCCGGCGAAAGGCGCTTTCTGTCGGATGCCCGACAATGTCGGATATCGCAAGTATCAAGGTTGGATCAAACCTTGCGAATCGGGGCTTTCTTACTTGGCACGGGGCATGCTCAGGTATCCGCAAACACCCAATGGATAACGAGCAGACTTCCCATGGCCTCACCATGCCGAAAGTTTCCCGGACGCATCCAAAGATGAGGCTCGCGTCAGGCCCAGCAACACGCTGACCGCTCATGTGGCTCGGCGTCGCGTGCCGATCCACTTTCTCCCAATAGGCGTTCGGGAGACATAGATCCTTCAAAATGAGGAACAGATCACTTTGCCAGGAACGCAGCCCATAACCCCACTCTCCCTACCAGAACTACCAAGCAAGCCCCGCACTCATGGGCTTCGCAGGACGTCCGTTGCGTCCGAGTTGGTCGGCGCGGGGCCGGCTCCGATCCCCGTCGCATGGGAGGACGGCAAGGCGAGGGATTTCGTGCTCGACAACGGCATGGAGGTGGTCGTCATTCCCAACCACCGGGCGCCGATCGTCACCCACATGGTGTGGTACAAGATCGGCAGCGCCGACGAGCCGCCGGGCAAATCCGGCATTGCCCATTTTTTCGAGCATCTGATGTTCAAGGCGACGACCAACCATGCGGCCGGCGAATTCGACCGCGCAGTGTTCGAGATCGGCGGCTCGCAAAATGCCTTCACCTCCTCCGACTACACCGCCTTCTATCAGACAGTGGCGCCGTCGGCGCTCGAGCTGATGATGAGCTTCGAGGCCGACCGAATGCGAAACCTCATCCTGACCGACGATGTCGTCAAGACCGAGCGCGACGTGGTCATCGAGGAGCGCCGCTCAAGCACCGACACTAACCCGCAGGACGTGCTCCATGAGGAGATCGACGCGACGCTGTGGCAGAACCAGCCCTATCGCATCCCGATCATCGGCTGGATGCAGGAGATCGAGCAGCTGAACCGCGTCGACGCCACCGCCTTCTATGAAAAGTACTATTGGCCCAACAACTCCGTGCTGATCGTGGCCGGCGATGTCGAGCCGGAGACGGTGAAGGTGCTGACCGAGAAGACCTATGGCAAGGTGGCGCGCGGACCTGACCTGCCGCCGCGCATCCGGCCGGTTGAGCCCGAGCAGAACACCAGGCGCACCGTCACGCTCTCAGACGCCCGCGTCAGCGTGCCGAGTTTTTCGACGCAGTGGGTGGTGCCGTCCTACCATACCGCCAAGCCGGGCGAGGCCGAAGCGCTCGACCTGCTGGCCGAAATTCTCGGCGGCGGTAACCGCGGCCGGCTCCACCAGGCGCTCGCTGTCCAGCAAGGTATCGCTTCCAGCGCCCGCGTCTATTTCCAGGGCACTATGCTCGACGACACCAAGTTCGCCATCTATGGCGCACCGCGCGGCGATGCCAAGCTGGCTGATCTCGAAGCGGCGGCCGCTGCCGAAGTTGCCCGCATTGCCGAGGATGGTGTCAGCAACGAGGAACTAGGCAAGGCCAAGGACCACTATTTGCGCAATATGATCTTTGCGGAAGACAACCTGGACTGGCTCGCCAGCATCTACGGCTCGACGCTGGCCACCAGCGGTACCGTGAAGGATGTCGAGGAACGGCCGAATCGCATCCGCAAGGTTACCCCCGAGCAAATCAAAGCAGTTGCCGCCCGCTATCTCGCGTTCGACCGTTCGACCACGGGCTATCTCTTGCCCAAGACGGAGAATCAAGAGATGACGCTCGGCGCTCGGCCCCATGCTGCGATGAACATCCAGGAGGTGAAGTCCGAAAAGGGCATCATCGCCTGGCTGGTGGAGGACCACACAGTGGAAATCGTCAACATCGGCTTTGCCTTCAAGGGCGGCACCAAGCAGGACCCGGTCGGGAAGGAGGGGATGGCCAAACTGATGGCCGGCCTGTTCATCGAAGGCGCTGGCCATTACGACAGCGATGCCTTCCAGGTGAAGCTCGACCATGCCGGCGCCGAAATGAGTTTGGACGCGCAAAGCGACGACATCTACGGATCGGTGTGCATGCTTTCCAAAAAGCAGGACGCGGCGTTCGGCCTGCTTCGGCTCGCGCTGAACGCGCCGCGCTTCGACCAGGGGCCGATCGATCGCGTCCGCGCCGAGATTGTCTCCCGCATCGTCGGCAGCGAGCGAGACCCTAACGCCATCGCTCAGCGCAAATGGCTGCGCGCGATCTATGGCGCGCATCCTTGTTCAAGGCTGGGAGAAGGCACAAAAGAGAGCCTGCCCGGCATCACGCCGTCCGACCTCCGCGCCTTCCACCAGGCCATTTTCGCTCGCGACGGGCTCCATATTGCCGTGGTGGGTGACATTGACGCGAACACGTTGAGGGAAAGGCTTGACCAGCTGTTTGGTGATTTGCCTGAGCAACAAACCCTCGTCCCCGTCTACGATGTCGCGCCGAAACTCGGTCAACTGGTGGAGGAGAACTACGACCTGCCGCAGACTTCGCTGACGTTGGCCTGGCCTGGCGTGAAGCCTAGCGCGCCGGATTTCTACGCGGCCGTGCTGCTGAACGACATCCTTGGCGGCTCATACTTGACTTCCCGCCTTTACGAGGAGGTACGTCAAAAACGCGGCCTTGCCTATCACGTCAGCTCTGAACTAACCCTTGACTCGCTTCTGGTTACGACAGAGACACGCTCGGACTGCGCTGCCCAAACACTGAGCATCGTGCGAGATGTGGTAAAGCAGATGGCGCAGCAAGGACCGACCGGGGCCGAGCTCAAGGCGGCGAAGAAGCACCTGATCGGCGCCTATGCCATCGACCAACTGGGCTCGACCCGCTCGATTGCAGACCGGCTCCTGGATTTGCAGATTCACAAGGCCGACGTCGACTACAACCAGCGTCGCGCCCGCAGCATCGGTCGGGTGACGCTCAAACAGGTCAAGGCGGCGGCCAAAAAGCTGCTTTCGGCCGAGCCCGCCATTTTGGTGGTCGGCCCGCCGCTGGGCGGCAAGGATGAGTAAAGAAACTCATCTCACCTTCCTTCTTCATCGGGGCTTCTCGTGGGAAGCGCGAATGTGGAGGCCCGTGGGCCAAGCAGATCATGCAGACGCGCGGAGTCGTTTTCGCCGACCTTGCGCGGCATTGGCCGTCCGGCGGCCTCTCGCCGAAATGGCGCTCCTCAGCATGTATGCCGCCTTTTTGCAGAATTCAGTCGCATGCCACCAGCAGGCATGGTGGATGAAGCAAACATCCGACTGCTTAATCCATCAATTGATGAACCGCGGGCACTCAAACTAACGAAACTGCTGTCTTTTCATCGGGCTAGCGTGGTCTACCAGCTGCTTTGCCGAGGCCCTACGACGAACCCACTGGTGCAGAATACACACTGACGGCCTGTCGACCTGGATGTTCGCTGCGTTGAGGAGGAATCCGGTATTGCCCCTGTGCCTGCCGATGATCCGCCGTCTGAAATCCCCGCACCTGTTTGGAGCCATCGACCGCCTGCCGGCACTCGGCAGACCAGTTGGCAATAAGACGTTCGAGGTCGTCAATCCGTCGACCGGCGAAGTTTTGGCAGAGCTTCCCGATATGGGCGTGGAGGAGACACGTGCTGCGGTAGACAAGGCCTATGTTGCGCAGTCGGGATGGGCCGCGTTGACGGCCCGAGAACGTAGCGACGTTCTTTGGCGATGGCATCAGCTGATCATCGACCATGCAGGCGATCTCGCCGCGATTCTGACTGCGGAAATGGGCAAGCCGCTTGCCGAAGCCATTTCAGAGGTATCGCATGCGGCGGCGTATCTGCAATGGTATGCCGAGGAGGCCAATCGCGTCTATGGGGAGACGATCTCGGCACCCTCGACAGACCGCCGAATGCTAGTGATCAAGCAGCCCATCGGCGTTGTTGGCACGATCACGCCATGGAATTTCCCGGCCTCCATGGTGGCGCGCAAAATCTCGCCGGCCTTGGCTGCGGGCTGCACAATCGTGCTCAAGCCCGCTGAACAGACGCCGCTCGTGGCTGGCGCAATGTTCGCCCTCGCCCATCAGGCCGGCTTTCCCGATGGCGTGGTCAACCTGATCTATGCGTCCGAAGGTGATCGCGTGGGCCGTGAACTCTGCACCAATTCCAAGATTCGAAAGATCAGCTTCACCGGTTCGACCGAGGTCGGACGGCTGCTGATGCGTCAGTGCTCTGACCAGATCAAGAAGGTCAGCCTTGAACTCGGCGGCAATGCACCTTTCATCATCTTCGATGATGCCGACATTGACGGTGCTGTTGACGGTGCGGTCCAGGCGAAGTTCCGCAATGCCGGCCAGACCTGCGTTTCCGCGAACCGCATTTACGTCCAATCGAGCGTTCACGATGAGTTCGTCAAGAAATTCGTGGAAAGAATCCGGCACTTGTCGGTTGGCGACGGATTCGATGCCGGAGTGGACATCGGACCGCTCATCGACAAGCATGCTCTGGCCAAGATCGAGTCTCACATCGCAGATGCCATTGCGAAAGGCGGCACAATACGATGCGGGGGCCAGCGTATCGGCAAGAATGGCACGTTTTTCGAACCCACGGTCCTCACCGAGATTTCCAGCGTCATGGCAGTCGCGCAAGAGGAGACATTCGGGCCGCTCGCGCCGATCATTCGCTTCAACGATGCGGATCAGGTCGTGCGCGAGGCCAATGACACGATCTACGGCCTCGCCGCATACTTCTATGCCTCAAACCTGAAGCGGGTCTGGCGTGTGGCAGAGGCTCTGGAATATGGCATGGTTGGCATCAACACGGGACGCATGTCCTCGGAGGCGGCACCGTTTGGCGGGATCAAACAATCCGGCATCGGGCGGGAGGGTTCCCGTCATGGCCTCGAGGACTATCTGGAAATGAAATATCTTTGCATGGGCGGGATTTGAAACCTGCTGCACTGTCTCTCCGCCCCACCGGGGGGCGGCCTGCGGTCAATGCCGCCACCTAATTGGAAGTTCCAAACGCCGTTGACCTGAAACACGGATGCCCGGCAGGAGACTGAGCTCGCTGCCGGGCCGGACATGCCTTGGGAGGGCATAAGTCAGCGCTCCTAGGGCCGATGGGCCACTCAGTTCGTGCGCCTTTTGCCGATTGCGTTGCATGTGCCGTGCCAAGCCAAAAAGCATTGATAAACCGCCGATGGATCAGCTTTTGCCCTGTTGCGCATTCTACATTGTGGGATATGCGACAATGCCCAAGCGGTTGAATCGTCGTGTTGCAGAACCCCAGACGGGTCATGACTGCTATTCTTAGGACAGTGCGCAGCAAGCCGCTACTCGCTGCACTCCAGGCACACCATTTCCATAATCAAGCGGTGGGTGCTATGTTGACCGAGCTGTCGACCAGGGAACGGTGTGAGGCCTCAGATCCCTCCATATTGTTGCACCCGCCGGTCCAACAGGACTGCAGGTCCGGCCTCAAAGGATCTTGGCTGCTATGGCGACATTGCGGTGCACGCCGCTTTCCGACCAATGATGTGCGTCCAGGTCGAGGCCGGCCCTAATGAACCACCGCCTTGGCACCCTCGCCCATCTCATTTCGGCATCGACAAGCTAGACCAGAGCGCACTTGCAAGGCGCCATGCAGTCCTGTCGGCGGGCGAACTGTTGGTGACGGGTACAGCTGCGAGCGAACGTTCATCCACCGACGCACAGCGCGGACTGTCGCTTTTCAAATTAGGAAATCTCTGTAGCCACCATTCATGAGCGCGCGGCCACGCGAGACGGCCCGACGGATGCGGTCGCGCAGATGATCGCGAGGATCCGCCCAGTCGGCATGGACGCGCCGTTGACCGATGAGAACTTCGGCGAGCTCGCGATGAGGTGCTCCGGCGAGCGAACCGTCGAGCGCACGAAGAACGAAGGACAAACGAACGCCGCGCTTTTCCGGCGCAAACAAGCGGGGGGGCAACTGTTGCCCTAGACTGAGAGCATTGAGGCACTCCAGTCCCCTCAGTCGATGCTTTAAAAGCACCGCGGGCCAGATGGCTTGCGTATGCAGGCAAACAGGGTGGAGGATATTCGCGCCCGAGACGGCGAGCTGCAGCGCGTGGTCCGCATTGCGAAGAAGAACATGCTGGCTCTTGTCGGGCGCCAGCAGGACGATTGCACGACAGGGCAATGCCGAGAGTTCGAACGGCGGTGTCGGCGACGAGGCAGGCAACCGTTCCGCAATGACCGGCAGCACATGGACGCACCAGAGCGGACACCAGAATACGACCGAAGCGCGGCCACAAGACTCCGCGAAACAGAACACCCCAGCGTGACAGGTCGCCGGCCGACGCGACCATATCGAGAAAGGATTGGAGAGACCAAGTATTGCAATGCTGGCGCGCAGCGGTCAGATCGCGCTGGAACGCTGGATTGCGGCGTAAGAACTCCCAAGCCCACTCCCGCAGCGTCAGGCCAGCGGTGTAGTCGTATGATCTTTCATCCCGCCAATCGGCCTGATCCGCGCCAGTCAGGAGATTCATGACTGACATCCCCTGCCCGCGCCTGCGTGCGTCGAAACATTATGCCACTTCGCAAAGCATCGGCGAAGGCAGCAGACGTCGAAGACCCCGTTTCGTTGAAGCGTCAGCCATCGCCACTGTCGGCGACAGAAGATGTGCCCAAATTGCCACCAGACCGTCGAACTGGCACAGCGACGGCCAGCGCGACCTGGAATTGATCCCGTAACGGTCATCGGCTCCTGCGTCGCGATCCAGACGTCCCTTGAAGGCGCAGTAGCGCGGCAGTGGATCGCACGCTGCTTGTCGGCAAGTTGTCGTAGCGGCGGCGCCATAGGCACGGTCATCGGAGGGTCTCCTGCGGCAAGTTTTCGCCATTGGAGGCCAATCTCCCCGCTAGGGCAGCCTGTGCAGTTGCACAGGTGAAGCGGATCAATCAGGGGGAGCCATGGCGGAAACTGGATGATGGCGGCTTGAGGAGAGCGGCGTATCGAGGCGGGTGATGAAGCCTGCCAGTACCTCTCAAGGAGAGTGATACGCCATGAACGAGACTATCAACACATTGTTCGCCTTCGTCAGCCCGACGAAATCGATGATACCCTGACGGATGTACTTCGCAGCGGCGCGCGCAAATTGCTTGCGCATGCGATCGAGATGGAGGCCGAGGCGTATGCCAAGGCGGTCGACTGCCTGACGAAAGATCAAATTTGCGTCGCTGGCGCTCTACGATTTCCCCGCCCAACACTGGGATCATCTGCGAACGTCCAATCCCATCGAAAGCGTCTTTGCAACCGTTCGCTATCGCACGGTGCGTACCAAGGGCTCGCTATCCTCGAAAACCGCCCAGCTGATGGTCTTCAAGCTGTTGGCCGCGGCCAGGAAGTGGCGACGATTGAAAGGACAAAATCAGTTGCCGAAACTCATCGCAGGTGCCAGGTTCCTGGACGGAATCCAGGTCATCGAAACGAAGCCGCAGAGCGCCGCTTGATCAGCCTCGTCACCCAAATTCCAGCATAGCTCCATCGGAACTGCCAGCCTTCCTTGCCGATCAGGCGCATATCAGCGCTGACGATACCGAGGACGGCGATGGCGGTCACCTCCAGGCCGCCGAGTAACGACCCTCAAAACACCGCACTGGTCGAGGCCAGCCTGAACCGGTATCTTGTGCCTGCCCTCGGGAGTCGCTCTATCCACCATGTGATCGACACCGACATTGCTAACATCACCAAGAAGATCGTCGCCGGGGGTCACCCGCAAGCGGCTAACACGGCCTTCTGGTGTATGCGGGCATTTTTCAACTGGTGTCGCAAACCGCCGCAACGGCTCATCCGCGGTTTCCCCGCGAGGGATTGGAAAATCCGGATCCGGCCCCGATCGTCAAGCGCAAGCGAGTGGTGAACGATGCCGAACTGGCGGCTATATGAACGGGCTGTGAGCCCGAACCGGGCGATATCGGCTATTCGTTCGGCTCCATCGTCAAGCTGCTCATTCTGACCGGACAGAGGCGTACGGAAGTTGCCGCGATGCGTTGGTCCTCAACCTTGAAGCCGGAACATGGAACTATCGGGTGACCGCACGAAGAACGAAGAGCCTACGCTTATTCCGCTGTCCACACTGGCGGTGTCGGTCCCCCAGACGGTACCGAAGACCAATGACACGTTTTTTTCCCTGCGAGGGGCAACGAAAGAAGCCACTTCTCAGGCTACGCGAAGGGCAAGAAGGCTCTAGACGGCAAGGTCAATACTGACGGGGTGGCTTTGGAGAACTGGACCCTTCACGATCTGCGCAGGACGCTCGCGACAAATCTCGGCAGGCGGCAGGTATTGCCACACGTCATCGAGCACATACTGAATCACAAGGCGGCGTCCTTGACAGACATTGGCGAAATCTACAATCTCTATAGCAACGTCAAGGAGAAGCGCGAGGTGTTGCAGATGTGGTCAAATCACATCGAATGGCTGATCAAGCAGGCTGCGGATGACGCTCTGGCGGCGTAGCTGCTGGCATGGGCGGAAGATGC
>NZ_SRUN01000001.1:0-65904 GCF_004791595.1 Mesorhizobium sp. M8A.F.Ca.ET.202.01.1.1
GCGTGCGCAGCGAAAGCAGCGCGTCGAGCTCGCAGTCGAGCGTCAGGTAGAAATGCGGGATGGTGGTCTTGGCCTCGACCAGGCGCCGCGCGATGGTCTTGCGCATATTGTCGTGCGGGACGAGTTCGTAAGAGCCTTGCTCGAACAGCTTCAGCACCTGATCGTCCGACATTGCCTTTACAGCCGGAGCAGCGGAAGGCGCACCAGCCGGAGCCTTGGCTGCCGGTGCTGCCTTGGCGCCGCCACCGGCGATCGCGGCGTCGACATCGGCCTTCACCACCCGGCCATGCGGACCGGTGCCGGTCACGGCCGACACATCGACCCCCGCCTCCTTGGCGATGCGGCGCGCGAGCGGCGACGCAAAGGTGCGCTCGGCCGATTGGCTGATCTCCCCCCTTGTGGGGGAGATGGCCGGCAGGCCAGAGGGGGGCGCCTCGCTCTTGGCTGCTGGAGGAACAGCGCCCCCCTCTGTCGACTTCGTCGACATCTCCCCCACGGGTGGGGAGATTGGCGCCCTGTCCTGCTTGGCCTCGGCTTTCGCCGGTGCGCCACCGCTTTTCGCGGCAGCGCCCGCATCTTCGCCTTCGGCGGCAAGCACGGCGATCAGCGCGTTGACCTTGACCCCTTCGGTTCCGGCCGGCACGACCAGCTTGGCGACAGTGCCCTCATCGACGGCTTCAACTTCCATCGTCGCCTTGTCGGTCTCGATCTCGGCAATGACATCGCCCGGCGAAACCTTGTCACCTTCCTTGACCAGCCATTTTGACAGATTGCCTTCTTCCATCGTGGGCGACAGGGCCGGCATGGTGATGTTGATAGGCATCGCTCACTCCTGGATGAATTTGAAAAGGCCGCGCATGACGGTCAGCGTGGCGACGATGAACACAGGTGGCAAGACACCGAAATGGTAGCTACCCTTGCCCATCTCGAGCGTCATCATGCTGCCGGTCTGGTCGACCTTTGCGGAAGCAGTTGCCACAATAGCAAGAACCAGCGACGCGGCACCGCTGAGCATCAACAGAACCGCATCGAACTTCCCCGTCATCGATCGCACGAGAAAGGCGACCACGACAGTGGGAACAATGATGGCTGCCAACGTCCAGAAAGACAGCATCCGCATTGCTCCCTAGCGATATGCGACGGCTTTGACGGCCTCGATGACCTCGCCGACATTCGGCAATGCCAGCCTTTCGAGGTTGGCCGCATAGGGCATCGGCACGTCCTTGCCGGCAATGGTGATGACCGGCGCGTCGAGGAAATCGAAGGCGCGTTGCGACACCTGGTTGGCGATATGGTCGCCGACCGAATTCTGCGGGTAGCCTTCTTCGACCACGACCAGCCGGTTGGTCTTCTTGACCGAGGCGATGACGGTGTCGAGATCGAGCGGACGGATGGTCCTGAGGTCGATGATCTCGGCGTCGATGCCCATGCCGCGCAGCTCGGCTTCCGCCTTGACCGCATAGGTCATGCCGATACCGAAGGAGACGATGGTGACATCCTTGCCCGTCTTGTGGATGCGCGCCTTGCCGATCGGCAGCACGAAGTCGTCCAGCTTCGGCACGTCGAAGGACTGGCCGTAGAGGATTTCGTTCTCGAGGAAGATGGTCGGGTTCGGATCGCGGATCGCCGCCTTGAGCAAGCCCTTGGCGTCGGCGGCCGTATACGGCATCACGACTTTCAGGCCTGGAATGTGGCTGTACCAGGCGGCATAGCACTGCGAGTGCTGTGCGGCGACACGGGCGGCCGCGCCGTTCGGCCCACGGAACACGATTGGCGCGCCCATCTGGCCGCCGGACATATAGAGCGTCTTGGCGGCCGAGTTGATGATCTGGTCGATCGCCTGCATGGCGAAGTTGAAGGTCATGAACTCGACGATCGGCTTGAGGCCCGCCATCGCAGCACCGACGCCGACGCCGGCAAAACCATGTTCGGTGATCGGCGTGTCGACGACGCGACGCGGCCCGAATTCCTGCAGCAGGCCTTGCGTGATCTTGTAGGCGCCCTGGTATTCGGCAACTTCCTCGCCCATGACGAAGACATCGCCGTCGCGGCGCATTTCCTCGGCCATGGCGTCGCGTAACGCTTCGCGCACCGTGGTTGAGACCATTTCGGTACCGGCGGGAATATCCGGATCGGCGGCGATTTCCGTTTTCGGTGCGGCCGCGACTGGTGCAGAGGCCGGCTTTGCCACCTCCGCCTTGTCCTCGGCCGGCGCTTCCGCCTTTGCCGGTACTTCCGCCTTGGCGGGAGCCGCCGCGGACTTGCCGACGTCGGCGGCGCTCTCGCCGTCCTGGAGCAGAACGGCGATCGGCGTGTTGACCTTGACGCCTTCGGTGCCGGCGGCGATCAGGATCTTGCCCAGCGTACCTTCGTCGACGGCTTCGACTTCCATCGTCGCCTTGTCGGTCTCGATCTCGGCGATGACGTCACCGGCGACGACCTTGTCGCCCTCGTTCTTCAACCACTTGGAAAGGTTGCCCTCTTCCATGGTCGGCGAGAGAGCGGGCATGAGAATTTCGATCGGCATGTCCTGGCCCTCCCTTACAATACGATATCGGTCCAGAGCTCGGACGGATCCGGCTCGGCATCGTTCTGGGCAAATTCGGCGGCGTCGGCGACGATGTCGCGAACCTCCTTGTCGATGGTCTTGAGCTCGTCCTCGGTCGCCCACTTCTTCTCGATCAGCCGCGCCTTGACCTGCTCGATCGGGTCATGCTCGGAGCGCATCTTCTGCACTTCTTCCTTCGACCGGTATTTCGCGGGATCGGACATCGAGTGGCCGCGATAACGGTAGGTCTGCATTTCGAGGATCAGCGGGCCATTGCCGGCGCGGCACCATTCGGTGGCGAGATCGCCGGCGGCCTTGACCGCGCGCACATCCATGCCGTCGACCTGGATGCCGGGAATCTTGAAGGAAGCGCCACGGTGCGAGAAGTCAGTCTCCGCTGAAGAGCGCGACACCGAGGTGCCCATGGCGTAGCGGTTGTTCTCGATGATGTAGATCACCGGCAGCTTCCACAGCGAGGCCATGTTGAAGCTCTCATAGACCTGGCCCTGGTTGGCTGCGCCGTCGCCGAAATAGGTCAGCGAGACATTGTTGTTGTCGCGGTAGCGGTTGGCGAAGGCCAGACCGGTGCCGAGCGACACCTGCGCGCCGACGATGCCGTGACCGCCATAGAAATGCTTCTCCTTGGAGAACATGTGCATGGAGCCGCCCTTGCCCCTGGACAAGCCGCCGCGGCGTCCGGTCAGCTCAGCCATCACGCCACGCGGCGAAAGCTCCATCGCCAGCATGTGGCCGTGATCGCGATAGGCCGTGATCATCTGGTCGCCGTCGATCAGCGCCATCTTCATGCCGGTGACCACGGCTTCCTGGCCAATGTAGAGGTGGCAGAAGCCGCCGATGAAGCCCATGCCATAGAGCTGGCCGGCCTTTTCCTCAAACCGGCGGATGAGCAGCATGTGCCGGTATGCGGCAAGCTCTTCGTCCTTGGTGAAGTCAGCAGGCTTGGGTGCTGACAGGCCGGATTTGCCGTCGGATTTCGATTTGGCAGGCGCTTTTCTGGCTGCGGTGGCCATGCATCACTCCCTGTTGGCGTCTCTTTGCGGACACTGGAGCAAGATCAACCTGCTCCGGGGAGATCGCCCTCCCCTTCGATTTATGGGAGGCTAACACGTAGAAAGGCGTTCCGCCATGTCGAAATTGCATAGCTGGCATGCGCCTAAGCGATTAAAATCATTGAAAATATTGCCGATTAACCTGATATCGGTTACTTTTCCGAAACCGGCAGCATGATGGTGATCTCATCGGCCTGGGACAGATTGAGCGCTTTACGCGCCTGCTCGTCGAGCATGTCCCTCTCCAGCGTGCCATCATGCATGAGCTTGACGCGCCGCTCGAGTTCCATCCTGCGCGCCTTGATCGCCTCGAGCTGACCCTGCAGCGCGACCGTTTCGGCCTCCAGCTTGTATTTGGAATTGATGCCGAATTCGCCGTGATAGGCGTGGAAGCCGAAATAGGCCAGGAACACCACGCACAGCGAGGGAATGATCAGCCGCCCGGTGTTTCTCTGCTTGTGCTGACGCGTCCACATGACCGATTCCCCGTGGCCGCGAACTCAAGCGGCTCGACGCCTTTTTCGCCTGATTGTGCTTAACGGACGGTTACGGGCGGCGGCCCAGCCCGGCCTGAAATGAAAAAGGGCGGGATGTCCCGCCCTTTCGATACCAATGATGCGCGGCCGGATCAGCTCTTGATCACCGACTTGCCGGCGTAGCGTGCCTGCTTGCCGAGTTCTTCCTCGATACGGATCAGCTGGTTGTACTTGGCCATGCGGTCGGAGCGCGACAGCGAGCCGGTCTTGATCTGCCCGCAATTGGTGGCGACGGCGAGATCGGCGATGGTCGAATCCTCGGTCTCGCCCGAACGGTGCGACATGACGGCGGTGTAGGCTGCCTTGTGCGCGGTCTCGACCGCGTCGAGCGTCTCGGTCAGCGAGCCGATCTGGTTGACCTTGACCAGGATCGAATTGGCAACGCCCATGCGGATGCCGTCGCGCAACCGCGCCGTGTTGGTGACGAAAAGATCGTCGCCGACAAGCTGCGTCTTCTTGCCGATCAGGTCGGTCAGGTATTTCCAGCCTTCCCAGTCATCTTCGGCAAGGCCGTCCTCGATCGAGATGATCGGGTAATCGGCGGCGAGCTTGGCGAGGTACTTGGCCTGCGCCTTGGGATCGCGTGTCTTCTTCTCACCCTCATAGACGTAGTTGCCGTCCTTGAAGAATTCGGTCGCGGCGCAATCGAGGCCGAGCGCGATCTCTTCGCCCGGCTTGAAACCGGCCTTCTCGATCGATTCCATGATGAAATCGAGCGCCACCGGCGCGCTCTTCAGGTTCGGCGCGAAGCCGCCCTCGTCGCCGACATTGGTGTTGTGGCCGGCATCCTTCAGCTTCTTGCGCAGCGTGTGGAAGATTTCCGAACCCCAGCGCACGCCTTCGCGCAGCGTCGGCGCGCCGACCGGCAGGATCATGAATTCCTGGAAGTCGATCGGATTGTCGGCATGCGCGCCACCATTGATGATGTTCATCATCGGCACGGGCAGGATATGCGCCTTTGTGCCGCCGACATAGCGATAGAGCGGCAGGCCGGCGGCATCGGCCGCGGCTTTCGCCACCGCCAGCGAAACGCCCAGAATGGCGTTGGCGCCGAGCCGGCTCTTGTTAGGCGTGCCGTCAAGCTCGATCATGATCTGATCGATATGGATCTGGTTTTCGGCTTCCATGCCGCCGATCGCCTCGAACAGTTCGCCGTTGACCGCTTCGACGGCCTTGAGCACGCCCTTACCGAGGTAGCGGGCGCCGCCGTCGCGCAATTCGACGGCCTCATGGGCGCCGGTCGAGGCGCCCGACGGTACCGCGGCGCGGCCCATTGAACCGTCTTCGAGAACGACATCGACCTCGACGGTCGGGTTTCCGCGGCTGTCCAGGATTTCACGCCCGACAATATCGATGATGGCGGTCATTGCGATGTCCTCGATTTGATCTGGAGAAAACGTCGCGCCCGTCTTAGCCAAAGCGACGCAAAAGGCAATCGGGCCCTGGCCGAATATTGCCGCCCGCGCGATTCACGAAGCGCAAGTTTCTGTCATCATAAGTCATGCCACAAGGGGCGCATTCCGGGTTAAGGCTGTTGTCGCGCGGGGCGAAACAGGAGGAGTTTCGCCATGTCCGAGTTGAGCGGTATCGTCAGTCTGTTCCTGATCGCGGCGGCGTTCCTGACGTCGTGCGACAATCAGCAGCCACCGCCAAAGGCCATTGCGCCTTTGCCGGCCTTGCACATTAGCGAGTAGCGTTTGCCTCGAATCGAAAAGGGGGCCGTCGAAACGGCCCCCTTTTCGGTTGTGGCGTCAGTGCCAGTAGGGCGTAACCTTGTAATATTCGTATGACTCGTCGCGCACGCTCTCGCCATCGGCGCCGGCCAACTCGTTGATCGAATGGGCGGGCGCTGCCTTCAGCTGTTCCTTGGTGAAGGGTACGACATAGCCGCCCTTGTCCTCGTCGTAGTCGAGGCTCGCCCAGGGAATGGCATGGTACTTCTCGGCAATACCGAGAAAGCCGCCAAATCCGATCACCGCGAACATGATGCCGTTCGACGTCTTGTCGAGCATGACGTCCTCGATGCTGCCGATGCTGTCGCCTTGGGTATTGTAGACGGTAGTGCCGATCACTCGCGAAGCGGCAATGGCTTCGGTGTGGCCTGTTTGCGTTGTCATTGTTTGCTCCTCGTTGTCGTTAATCTGCACTTTGACAATGAGGCGCGCGGGCGAAAGTTCCCGACTTTTTGGCGGCTGCCCGATCACTCCGCGAGGATGAAAGTCACCTTCATGTTGACGCGATAGGCCGCGATCTTGCCGTCCACGACAACGATCTTCTGATCCTGGATCCAGGCCCCTTCGACATTCTTCAGGGTTTTGGCGGCGCGGGCGATTCCTTTCTCGATGGCGTCCTGAAAGCTCTTCTTCGACGATGAGGTGATTTCGGTGACGCGGGCGACGGACATGGCTTCCTCCTGCCAAAACGCTCATTTGCCTGCCGAGCGTACAACTGGCCCCTGGCAACCACAAGCACGGGCAGAAAGCCTAGGATTAGTGGCCCTTCGCTACCCGGTCCAACGCCATCAGCTTTTCGAGCAGCGCCGGCATATCTTTCAGCGGCACCATGTTCGGACCGTCGGAGGAGGTCGAATTGTCGGGGTCCTGATGAGTCTCGATAAAGACGCCGGCAACGCCGACGGCAACGGCCGCGCGGGCCAGCGTCTCGACAAAGCGGCGCTCCCCGCCAGACGACCCGCCCTGCCCGCCCGGCTGCTGCACCGAATGGGTGGCGTCGAAGATCACCGGCGCGCCGATCTCGGCCATGATAGGCAGAGCGCGCATATCCGACACCAGTGTGTTGTAGCCGAAAGAAGCACCGCGCTCGGTGGTCAGCACATTGGCATTGCCGGAACCGGTGATCTTGGCGACCACGTTCTTCATGTCCCAGGGGGCGAGGAACTGTCCCTTCTTCACATTGATGACCTTGCCCGTCCTCGCGGCGGCGACCAGCATGTCGGTCTGGCGCGACAGGAAGGCCGGTATCTGCAGCACATCGACATGCGGTGCAACGATGGCGCACTGCTCCTCCGTGTGAACGTCGGTCAGCACCGGCAGCGAGAATTCCTTTCGCAACTCGTCGAACACGGGAAGTGCGGCGTCCATGCCGGCACCGCGCGTCGCCGACAGCGAGGTGCGGTTGGCCTTGTCGTAGCTGGTCTTGTAGACGAGGCCGATGCCGAGCCTGCCGGTCAGCTCCTTCAGCGCACCGGCCATGTCGAAGGCGTGTTGGCGCGATTCGAACTGGCACGGGCCAGCGATCAGCGCCAAGGGTGCCGCATTGTCGAAGATGACATTGCCGACCGTTACCGAAGAATTGGGCGCCGTCGAATTTGGTGCTTGGGACTTGCTCATTTGGTCTCCCGGAAGATGAAAGCCGCGCCTTGGCCGGCTGCCGGCGGCACGACAATGTCGGTGCCCGCTATATCGTGCTGGATTGAGTTGGCTGCAAGCAGCCTCGCAGCGGCATCGGCGCTTCGGATCGCAAATACCACGGCGGCGAAACGAAGCTCCGTCGCCGGGCCGGTCGGGATGCCAAAGCGCGCGGCGTAAGACGCGGGACCGAGCACACGCAATGTTGCGTTCGGCAAGGCGAACGCGCCGTCCGGACCGCCGGCGGACGGTTCATTGACCGCCACCGCGATCAGCCTGTGCTGTTCGGAGGGCGCACTGCTGATTGCAATCACCTCGACGACCCCATCGACGCCGTTGGGATGAGCCTGCAAGGCCGCGCGGTCCACTTTCGGCGCGTTGATGCGCTGGCAGGCAAAAAGAAAAGCGTCCCTGGCATGATTGGCCGAAGCAAAAGCGAGCTTGAACGAGGCGGTATCGCTTTTGCCAGCCGTGTCGGTGAAGGCTCGCGAGAAGCTCAGCGTGTCTCCCGCCGACAGGCCGGCTTCGACATAGCGTTCATGGTCGTCATCGGCATTGTCAGTGCCAAGAACCACCGCAGAAAATCCCTCGTTACCAAGGCTTTCGCGATAGAGGCGATCGCGCGCAACGAAGACGTTGCCCTCGGCGGCAGCCTCCGTCGCAGCCTGTTCGCTGCCAATCGCGAGCGGCTCCAGATAGGTGCCGTCGGCAAGGAACACGCAGCAGTTTTCCGTGCCAAAGGGATGGATGCCGGTCGGAGCGACGACGAAGCCCAGCGCGGTGAGCCGGATCCGCGCGGTGTCGACGGTCTGCGTCGGCAGAACCAGATGATCGAGCGGATGAATGGCTGATGTGGTTGGGGTCATGCAGGCGCGATGTGCATCATTCCGAAGGTCGGTTCAAGACTTGATCGCAATGCCGCCGGCGGCGGCGCATGGTTCGCGCAGCACGATCTATCGGCAAACGCGCCGCCGCGAACGGCGCCTTCTGGAGCAGGCGCCGGATCAGCGTCCGGCCACGACATCGGCCGAATAACGCAGCTCGCGCAATGGTTTGACCTTGCTGGTGGTCCGCGCATAGAGCGGGTGCGCCTTGTAGGCTGCCAGCGCCGCGTCATCGGTGAATTCCGCGTAAACGACGACATCGACTTCATCCGACAGCGGGTCGACCTTGGTGTTCAACGTGACCTCGAAGAGGCTGGAATGAGGAATGTCGCCGAGCGCCAGCAGCCCGGTACGAACTGCTTCCACATCTTCCTTGCGCCGCGCGCTGAAGAAAACGATATGCCGGATCAATCCCGCCTCCTCGATCTGAATGTCGGGGTCTTTTGTGACGGCGGTCCCTTTGCGTCAACCGGTCATGGCGCCACGCGTCCTTGCGACGCGCCTCGATCGGTGCTGGACCTCGGTTCGCGCGGATCAGGGATGAAGCGCCGGCCTGCCCAGGGACGTCTAGGCCTTGCCGGTGACGTAGCGCACCGCATGGGAAACTTCCCTGACCGCGACGTCGAGATACCGGCCTTGATTGTAGAGACCGTCCCAGATCAGGAAGAACGCGATGGCGGCAATGACGATTACATAACGCATGGCTAAAGCTATCGCACAAGCGATGCGGCTGCCATAGGCGTTTTTGATTTCGGGCCGCAGCGGCCTGACGCAGGGCGGCAGATGCCGGGCGCCGCGTGGCACAGTCCAGCTCTCGGCATGCCTCTTGAAGTTCCCCCTCATGGCGTGGAAGATTGTGGCAGGCATTCACTGGGAAGCGCTGAAGCTCTGCTAAGGGGCGCGCGCTTTCGTTCGAGCCCACCTGCCGTCGAACCCGCAGCTGCCGGGACCAGGCAACGGTGTTTGAACCCGGCGGATGATCCAAGAGAACCGTGGCTTGGCAATTGCGCCGACAGCACGGAGATCCAGGGGCATGGAATGGCACACGGGGAACATCATGGCATAGCGCCGGGCGACGCGGTCAGGCTCGACGAATTCAATTTCGCCGAGATCGTCAAGGGCCTGCCGGCCAAGGCGCGCATGGTGCTGTCGGCGGCCATGAACCTGCCGCGTGGTTCGCTGAAAGTCAGGATGCCGGACGGCCGTGCCGTCCTCGTCGGCGGCAAGGCGCCAGGCCCCGACGCCGAACTTGTGCTCAAGAACTGGCGTCTGCCGGGCCGCGCCTTTTCCGGCGGCACGATCGGCGTTGCCGAATCCTATATGGACGGCGATTGGGAAAGCCCTGACGTCACCAGCTTCCTCGAACTGTTCGTGGTCAATTCGGCGATCGGCGAACGCGTCGCGGGCGGCGCCAGTTGGCTCATCAACACAGCCCAGCGCATCCGCCACTGGTTCAACGAGAACACACGCAAAGGGTCAAAGCGCAATATCTCGGCGCATTACGATCTCGGCAACGCCTTCTACAAGGAATGGCTCGACCCGAGCATGACCTATTCCTCGGCGCTTTACGCTAATGGCGCCAATGATCTCGAGAGCGCCCAGGCCGCCAAATACCGGGCGCTGGCCAGGGATACGGGCATCGGCGGAAAGGATCACGTGCTGGAGATAGGTTGCGGCTGGGGCGGCTTTGCCGAGTTCGCGGCACGCGAAATCGGCTGCCGGGTTACCGGATTGACCATCAGCCGCGAGCAGCACGATTTCGCCAAGGCGCGCATCGCCAAGGCCGGGCTTGCCGACAAGGTCGACATCAAGTTGCAGGATTACCGTGATGAAACCGGGACCTACGATCGCATCGCCTCGATCGAGATGTTCGAGGCGGTCGGCGAGAAATACTGGCCGGTATTCTTCTCCAAGATGAAGGCCTGCCTGAAGCCCGGCGGCACCGCGGGCCTGCAGATCATCACCATCAACGAAGCCGCCTACGACACCTATCGCGCCAGGCCGGATTTCATCCAGCGCTACGTCTTCCCGGGCGGCATGCTGCCGACGCCGTCCATCCTGAAGTCGCTTGGCGCCGCGCACGGCCTTGCCCATTTACGCGAACACGTTTTCCCCGAGGACTATGCCCGCACGCTTGCCGAATGGCGCCAGCGTTTCCGGGGGTCGTGGGAGAAGATCGTGCCGCTCGGCTTCGACGACCGTTTCAAGAAGCTCTGGGAATTCTACCTGCATTATTGCGAAGCCGGTTTCCGCACCAGCTATATCGACGTGCGCCAGGTGGTCTACAAGGCGTAGGCTGGGGACAGCGATCTCATCGACAACACCCGGACATCGACCATCCACGAGGTCCATGCACCCGCGGGGATGAGGCTCTTGACCGTGCCGAGCGATCCGACTGCTCCTCCCTCGCTATGGCGAGGTCATCTCCCGCACGGGGATGCGGCCAAGACCGGCCGCATCCAGCCCTGATAGTCGATCAGAGAAGGATGCGGTATCGGGCAAAACCAGCTTCGCCCTCGCCCACCGGCTCGATCTTGAGCGACTTCACATCGGCGATGAAGTCCTTTGCCTTGACGCCTGTCTCGAAGACGACGCTGGTTCCCGGCAGCGGCGCGAACGACCAGTTGCCATCCGCCGACGGGTTGATGGTGCCTTGGCTGACGACGTAGCGGACGATGACGTCGCGGTTGGTGTCCGGCGCTTCGTAGATGATCTTCGAGGCATTGATGTCGGGAAAGTTGCCACCGCCGCCGGCACGGTAGTTGTTGGTCGCAACGACGAATTTCGCTGCTGGATCAATCGGTTTGCCGTCGAATTTCAGGTCGACAATGCGATTGGAACCGGCATTGGCGACGGCGCCCTTGGCATCGTATTTCGGTGGCTGCGACAAATCTATTTTGTAGGTTACGCCATCTATGACGTCGAAATTATAGGATGGGAATTCGGTGTCGATCAGCGGCTGGTCAGCTTTTCCTGCCTCGATTTTCTTGAAGATGCCGGCCGACATCTCCAGCCATTCCTTGACCTGCGCACCCGTGATCTCAACCGCGCGAACCGTGTTCGGATAGAGATAGAGGTCGGCGACGTTCTTGATTGCGACATCGCCCACCGGCACGTCGGTGTAGTAGTCGGCGCCGTTGCGCCCGCCGGCCTTGAAGGGCGCCGCCGCCGATAACATCGGCACGTCCTTCCACTGGGTGCTCTTCAGGATATCCTTGAGATACCAGCTCTGCGCCTGGTTGACGATTTGCACCGAAGGATCATCGGCCACCAGCGCGAAATAGGAATAGAGCGGAGCCGAGGTCTTGCCGACAGGGCGGCGCACATAGGCGAGCGTCGCCTGGTGGTCCTGCTCGAGAGCAGCGATGATGCGCTTGTCGTCGGCAACAGTCGGCTTGTTCTTGTTGTCGACACGCTCGAAGATCGGCCGCGCCTCCGAGGTCGCCGAGACCACTTTCCACTTCGACCCATCGCGTTCCAGCATCAGGTCGATCAGGCCCATATGCGAGCCCCAGAAACCGCCCATGACGGCGGGCTTGCCCTGCAGCGTGCCTTTCTGTGCGTCAACGCCCTCGAGCCCCTGGAAATCCTTCTTGCCGGGGAAGACCAGGTGCTGGTGGCCGGTGAAGACCGCGTCGATGCCTTCGACGCCGGCGACGAAGAACGAGGCGTTCTCCATCATGTCACCCTGCTTGACGTCGATGCCGGAATGCGAGAGCGCGATGACGATGTCGGCGCCCTCCTCCTTCATCTGCGGCACCCAGGCCTTCGCCGCTTCGACGATGTCGCGCGTCTTGACGTTGCCTTCGAGATTCTTGAGGTCCCAGACCATGACCTGCGGCGGTACGAAGCCGATGATGCCGATTTTGATCGGTTGCTCGGTGCCTGAACCGTCCTTGATCTTCTTGTCCAGGATTATGTAGGGCTTGAGGTAGAGCTTGTCGTCGCGCGGGTTGGCGGCAAGCTCGGTGCCCCGGATCAGATTGGCGCAGACGAACGGGAAATTGGCGCCGGCCAGTACCTTGTCCAGAAAGGACAGGCCGTAGTTGAACTCGTGGTTGCCAAGTGTCGAACACTCGTAACCGAGCAGGTTCATGCCTTTCATGATCGGATGGAGATCGCCCTCCTTCAGGCCCTTCTCATAGGCAATGTAGTCGCCCATCGGGTTGCCCTGCAAAAGGTCGCCATTGTCGATCAGCATCGAATTGGCGGCTTCCTTGCGCACCGCGTCGATGAGGGACGCCGTGCGCGACAGGCCCATCGTGTCATTGGCTTTGTCGGCGTAATAATCATAGGGCAGCACGTTCACATGGATATCGGTGGTCTCCATGATCCTCAGATGCGCCTGGTTGGCCTGCGCACGGGCGGAGAAGGGATGAAGCATGATCAGCGCCCCTGTGGCGGCGACCCCCGCAAGGAGACCACGGCGAGAGACGGGATGGAGCAGTTGCGACATGTTTTCTCCTTCTTCGACGACCTGACATGCCCCTGCCCCGAAGCGAACTTCGCGCTGAAATCGGCTCAAGTCCACTCAAGAAGTCGCGCGCATCGGCACGCCAATCCATCAGCAACAGATGACGGCCGGATGAAAGGCGCGGTGAAGAAAGTCAGGTCTTGTCGTCGTCGCCCTGGGTAATCAGCCGGGCGCTGCGCTGGCCCGTGACATAGATCCATAGCCAGCTCAGCGAAACGGCAAGCCGGTTGCGGAAACCGATCAGGAAATAGATATGCGCAATGCCCCACAGCCACCAGGCGAGCCAGCCGGTCAGCTTGATCCAGCCGAAATCGATCGCGGCGGCGCGCTTGCCGATCGTCGCCAGATCACCGGCGTGCTTGTAGTGGAAGGGCCGCGGGCTCGTGTCGCCGGCAAGCCTGGCCTTGACGGTCGCGGCAACATGGCGGCCCTCCTGCTTGGCGGAAGGCGCCACGCCGGGCACCGGTCGTCCGTCGGGCCGCAGTACAAGCGCGGCGTCGCCGATGACAAAAATCTCCGGGCTGCCGGGCACGCTGAGATCAGGCTCGACCAATACCCTGCCGGCCCGGTCCGCGTTCGCGCCCAGCCATTCAGCGGCGGGCGAAGCGGCAACGCCGGCTGCCCACAGGATCGTGCGGGCCGGCAGAACGGTATCGCCAAAAACCACGCCTTCGGCATCGCAGCGCGTAACGGCCCGGCCAAGCTCAACCACAACACCAAGCCGCTCCAGCGCCTTCTCGGCATAATTGGAGAGCTTCGGCGCGAAATTGGCCAGGATGCGGTCGCCGGCCTCGATCAGCACCACGCGCGTCTGGCGCGTGTCGATGTTGCGGAATTCACTGCGCAGCGTGTCATGCGCCAGTTCGGCAATGGTTCCGGCAAGTTCGACGCCGGTCGGCCCGCCGCCGACGATAGCAATGGTCAGCAGCGCCTGGCGCCTGGCAGGGTCGGGTTCCCGTTCCGCCTGCTCGAAGGCCAGAAGGATGCGGCGCCGAATGGTGGTGGCGTCCTCCAGCGTCTTCAGGCCCGGCGCGAAAGGCTCCCATTCGTCATGGCCGAAATAGGCGTGCCGCGCGCCGGTGGCGAGCACCAGCGTGTCGTAGGCGACGGCGCTGCCATCATCGAGCACAACACGTTTGCCGGTCCGGTCTACTCCTGTGACATTGGCCAGCAACGTGGTCACGTCCTTGCGCTTGCGCAGGAGATGGCGGATCGGCCAGGCCACCTCCGAGGTCGCCAGCGCCGTGGTTGCCACCTGATAGAGCAGCGGCTGGAACAGATGATGGTTGCGCTTGTCGATCATGGTGATGCGCACCGGCGCGCCAGCCAGCGCGCGGGTGAATTCGAGGCCGCCGAACCCGGCGCCGACGACGACGAGATGAAGTCTGGCATCGCTCATTTCATCACCCCTGATGGGCAAGATTGCCTGCCCTGGATGTAGGTGTTTTTGTGCAATGCAACAATGGCAGGACAGTGCCCGAGACTCGTCGTTCCATGTCGTGAACGCACATGTTGTATCGTATCGCGAGGTATAGCGTCATCGAACACGAGATGAGGTGAGGCATGACCAACGATCATGAGGACGAAGGACCGGCGCAGTATTCTTCGCCGCCCTGCTTCATGCATGAACTCGATCCCGCGTTCCAGGCACCACTCAGCGACTGGACCGACGTGAGACGCTGGCGAAAGGCCGAGCGTGAACGCCTGATCGCGGCGCGCCTTGCCGTTTCCGCCGATGCCCGAACCGCAATGTCGCGGCGCATCGCGGAAGGCCTCGACACGATCATCGGTGATATAGCGGGCCGGATGGTCAGCCTTTACTGGCCGTTTCGGGGCGAGCCGGATTTACGGCCATGGATGGCGTCTATCAACGAACGCGATGGCCGCACCGCGCTGCCCATCGTCGTCGAAAAGGGTCAACCGTTGATCTTCCGCGCCTACAAACCGGGCGACCGGTTGGAAAAAGGCGTCTGGAACATCCCGATCCCGGCCGAAGGCGATCCGGTACTGCCGGACATAGTCATCTCGCCCATTGTCGGCATCGATCCGGCAAGCTATCGGCTGGGCTATGGCGGCGGCTTCTTCGACCGCACACTGGCCGCCATGCCGTTCAAGCCGCTGGTCATCGGCGTCGGCTACGAATTGCAGCGCATCGCGACCATCTATCCGCAACCTCACGACATCCCGATGGATCGGATCGTGACGGAGGCGTAAGAGCCTGTTTGGTCCAATGAGACCGGTCGGATTTCTGGTCACCCCGCGCGGAAGCAGCGCAAATGTCACGTGACAAAAATCCGACTTGGTCGATAAATAATCTGATTTTCAAAGCACGGTGCCGCGGGGGATTGCCTAGACATGCGCCCCCGGGGGAACCAACACTGTCCGGTCGCTCCTCAGAGTGGCTGCTTCACGATGGGTGACAAGATGATCGGGCGTACCATGGCGGCTGCCGTTGCAATCGCTGTTTCCTTTTCGCCCGCGCTCGCGCAACGACATCGTTTGCCGAGCGGTTACAAATGGGGCCGTTGCCTGCTTGTTGTTGACGGTCAGACCCGCATATCCGGAAAATGCTCCTATCAAATCGAGAAGGGCGGCGATTTCAATATCCAGGGACCCCGGCAAGTTTTCGCGGGTATCGACTATCCTGACACGCATAGTGGGGCTGGTGAAATGTCCGAGGATTACTGGGCCGCCGTCTACAAGGACGGCGATATTTGGGACGGCTATGGTAACTCGGACATTCGCGCGACTCACGGTGATGAACGTTGGGAAGACCTTCACCGCGAAGGCGCATGCTATATTGGGAAGGACGTCCGGGTGTGCCTTTGGCGTTAAGCCATTTCCGGCTTTAGCCCCATGGCCGTCCGGTCGACGATTTCACGTAAGGCGAAGGACGAATTGATCTTCGTTACATGCGGCATCGCCGACAGCCATTCCTTGTGGATGCGCTCGTAGTCGACGAGATCCTTGGCCGCGATCCGCAGGATATAGTCGTACTCGCCCGACATCAGGTGGCACGACAGCACGTTCGGACAGCGTTTGATCGCCGCCTCGAAATCCGACAGCGTCTTCTCGAACTGGCCGGAGAGGGATATGTGGACGATCGCCGTCATCTGGTGGCCAAGGGCCGCATTGGACAACCGGGCGTGGTAGCCGCGGATGGTTCCGGATTTTTCCAGATTATCAAGCCGGCGCGAACAGGCCGATTGCGACAGGCCGACCTTTTCGGCAAGGGCCGCGTTCGGCATCCGGCCATCCTTCTGCAATGTCTCCAGAATGGCGATATCAATCCTGTCGAGCGGCATTCTTCGTGAATCCTGCGAATATACTGCTATTTCACGCAACGATTATCGAAACCCTCCTGTTCGCGCAAGCGCATTCGCAAACACTTGCGAGCCGATTCATGGTTCACTCCGACAATCAGGGAGTGAGCCCAAAAGGGCCCGGATCAGGAGAAGAAAATGCGCGTCGGCTGCCCCAAGGAAATCAAGAACCACGAATACCGTGTCGGCCTTACGCCGGGTTCGGTCCGCGAATATGTGGCCCACGGCCACGAAGTGCTGGTCGAGGCTGGTGCCGGTGCCGGTATCGGCGCCGACGACAACGCCTATCGCGCTGCAGGCGCCACCATCGCCAAGACCGCCGCCGACGTGTTCGCCAAGTCGGACATGATCGTCAAGGTCAAGGAGCCGCAGCCCAATGAGTGGGTGCAATTGCGCGAAGGCCAGATCCTGTACACCTATCTCCACCTGGCCCCGGATCCGGAGCAGACCAAGGGCCTGCTCGCTTCGGGCGTCACGGCGATCGCCTATGAAACCGTGACCGACGATCGTGGCGGGCTGCCGCTGCTGGCGCCGATGTCGGAAGTCGCGGGTCGCCTGTCGATCCAGGCTGGCGCCACGGCGCTGCAGAAGGCCAATGGCGGCCGCGGCGTGCTGCTCGGCGGCGTGCCCGGCGTGCTGCCAGGCAAGGTCACCGTGCTCGGCGGCGGCGTCGTAGGCCTGCACGCGGCCCGCATGGCCGCCGGCCTTGGCGCCGATGTCACCATCATCGACCGCTCGATCCCGCGTCTGCGCCAGCTCGATGACCTCTTCGCCGGCCGGGTCCACACCCGTTACTCGACCGTCGAGGCGCTCGAGGAAGAATGCTTCTCGGCCGACATCGTCGTCGGCGCCGTGCTCATCCCGGGCGCGGCCGCGCCTAAGCTGGTCACCCGTGAAATGCTGTCCGGCATGAAGAAGGGCTCGGTGCTGGTCGATGTCGCCATCGACCAGGGCGGCTGCTTCGAGACCTCTCATGCGACCACCCACGCCGAGCCGACTTACGAAGTCGACGGCGTTATCCACTACTGCGTCGCCAACATGCCAGGCGCTGTGCCGGTCACTTCGGCCCATGCGCTGAACAACGCAACGCTGCATTACGGCCTGCAGCTCGCCGACAAGGGCCTGAAGGCGCTGGTCGACGACCATCATTTGCGCAACGGCCTCAACGTCCACAAAGGCAAGATCACCAACCGCGCGGTCGCCGAAGCGCTCGGCTACGAACTGGTCGAGCCGAAAGCCGTGCTCGCAGCCTGATACACCCAGAAAAAGTCAACTTACACTTTTGCCCGCCGGTTCGCTCCGGCGGGCTTTTTCTTTTGGCAATGATGCTCCAAACCTGCTTCCCAGGGGATCCATCGAAGCGTGTGCCGTAAGGGCACTTAGCCTCCCGCTGTTGCATTTTTGTCATACCTGTATTGGCCGACTCCCTGCTAGGAACACCCCGGGTTTATTCATTAGGGGTACGGGCTATGTTTGTTCGCATTACTGCGAAATCTATTCTTCTCGGCGCGGTTTCTGTCGTGGCTTTGATGTCGGCGGCTCATGCGGCCGACGTCGTGCAGCCAGTAGAGGCATCCGGTTTTAACTGGAGCGGCGTTTATGTCGGCTTCGGCGTAGGCGCCGGAGCCAACGTCCATAAGTTGAGCAGCGATTTTGCTCCCTTGTCATTGAATGGCATTGGCGGTGAAGGCGTTTACGGCGAACTTACCGCTGGCTACGACTACATGGTCTCGCCCCGCTTCCTGCTCGGCGGATTGCTGGACGTCCATGCCGGCGACATCAAAACCAAGCTCGACGCCGGTGGTTTCAACGCCTCGATCCAGGAGACATACGGTTTCGACGCTGGTCTGCGCGTAGGGTATCTGCTTACCCCGAACACGCTGGGCTACGTGCTGGGCGGCTATTCCTGGCAGAAGTACAAGCTTGATTCCAACGCCGGCTTTGGTTTCGATTGGGACCAGAGCGGATATTTCGTCGGTGGTGGTCTCGAAACGGCCATTAACAGCAATTGGACGATCAAGACCGAGTATCGCTATACACGCTTCGGCACCAAGGACGATCTCCTTTCCGAGGCCGGCCTTATCGGGGCTCCGGATGGCCTTCTCAATCTCGATACGTCGCGGCACACATTCCAGGTTGCCGCCAGCTATCGCTTCGGGGCGCAGAACGGTGCCGCCACTTCGTTTGAAACGCCCGCCTATAACTGGTCCGGCTTCTATATCGGTGGCGGTTTGGGCGCGGGTGCGTCGGTGCACCAGATCGAAATCCCACCGCTTGGCGGCGCGAAGTTCAACGGCCTCGGCGGTGAAGGCGTGCTTGGCGAGCTGAATGTCGGCTATGACCACGACTTCGGCAGCTGGGTCGCTGGCATCATGGTGGACGCCCGCTATTCCGGCATGACCTCGAAGCTGGACCTCGGCGGCGGATCGATCAATGTCGATACCGACTACGGTTTCGATGTGCTTGGCCGCGCCGGCATGAAAATGAATGAATCGACCCTCGCCTACGCGCTGGCTGGCTACAGTTGGCAGCATTTCGACTTGAACGCTTCGGACCCGGTCGGCGACATCCTCGATTGGGGCTCCAGCGGTTTCTCTGTTGGTGGTGGTCTGGAAACGGCAATATCCAGCAATGTTACCTTGGGTGTTGAGTATCGCTACTCGCAATTCGCCAAGAAAGATTTCTCATCCGAGGTGGGGCTGCCTGACGACTCCATTACCTCTACGTCGTCCTTCCATACCGTGCGTATCGGCGCGAAGTACAAGTTCAACTAAGCCCTCCAGGCAAACCTACAAAAAGCCCGCCGGCGTTGCCGGCGGGCTTTTTCGTTGCTTGAGATATGGCGCGGTGAAATCTGGGCAACAAAAAAGCGGAGCCAAAGCCCCGCTTCCTCGATATCGAGATTGCCGCCGGTTCATCCGCGGTCGGCCAATCGATCGACAATGGCTTTCTAGCGCGTTCGTGCGACAGCAGTGCGACAGAAGCTTTCTATCGCCAATCCCTGGCCCTCACGCGCGCTCGATCCGGCATTGGTAGCAATTGTTGCGCGCCGAGCGGACATGCACATAGGCAATGTCTTCACGCTCAAACAGGGTTTCCGCCCGCGCTACTATAGCGTCGGTTGGGATGACGCCGCCGCTGCCATAGACAATGCGGTCGTCCTTGCCGTAGCCGCGCACGATATAGTCGGCGCTTTCCAGTATCTCGGGAATGATCTCCGCCTCAACAGCGCGTTCGCATTCCTGCGCGTGCAGGAAGATGGGGCCCGTCTCGGCATAAGGCTGAAGCTGCGGGAACGGCCGGTAGGCCAGGACGAGGTAGTCATCGCCGGCGGCGATGTTCTTCAAACAATGCCGGCAAGGCATGCCGTCACCGTCGGAAACCTGGCGCTCGGGCGTGTTGCCATAGGCGTCTGGCCCACCCCCCTGCAGCGCTTGCACATCTTCGGTCGGCAGAGCTTTGAACTGGATGGTCATCGCATGATCTCCGGTGTGGTTGAGCGGAAATTATGCTTCCCCTTCGATGCTTCCCACCCGATTCCTGCCAAGAGTCGAGGGCCGACCTGCGGTCGGCAAATCGGGCCCGAGACCAAATGGGATAAGCGCCGATATTGCCAGCCGGGACAATATAAGCCGGCTAATCAGTTTGAATCGGCGCCTGCGTTCAGCGGATGAAATCGTCGAAGCGGCGCAATGTCACCCGGCGATTCTGCCAGTTCTCGCTCTGAGTCGGCACCAGCAGGAATTCCTCGCCGTAACCGACAGTCTCCAATGCATAACCGGGCACGCCGAATTCACGCACCAGCGTGCGCTTCAGCGAAGCGGCGCGCTGTTCGGAAAGAACCTGATTCGACTGAAACGATCCGACAGCGTCGGTATGACCCTCGATGAGCACACGCGCGCCGGGGTCGCGACGCAGGATGCGGCGCAGCGCATCGGCGATGTTATCGATCTTGTTATACTGCGAACTGGAAATCGCCGCGGAGCCAAAGGCGAAATTGATCGACTGGATATCGATCGAGCGCGCCATGCGGCGCAGGTCCGGCCGGCGCTTGAATTCACGGATGGTGACGCGCTCGTTCGGCCGCAGCTTGACCCGGGGTGCCGCCTCGAGCTTTCGCTCGATCGTCGCGGCCGAGGGCGTCGTCGCCTGGGCAGCGGCAAGGCTCGGCATGGCAATCGCCGCAATCAGCGCGGCGGCAAGAGTACGTCGGGTCAGCATGTCTTTCTCCTTCGGCCTCGGCCGCATTGGCAATGCGGGCAACATGCCAAAGACAGGCTGAAGCGCCGATGAACGGAAGGTTCAGATTCCGGCTGGAGTTACGGCCGCATGACGCTTGCCGAGCGCTCGGCGAAAGGCAGGGGATGCACGATTTCCTTCTTCTGCGCGACCGGCTTGAAACCAAGCTTCTGGTAGAGCGGCAGGGCTGCGGGGTGGTCGAGCGTGCAGGTCTGCACCGTCACCCTTTTCGGCCCATGCGACCATGCCGCGGCAATCGCCGAGCCAAGGAACCAGCGGCCGATGCCTTGCCCGGTGGCGTGTTCCATCATGCCGAAATAGGCGAGCTCGACTTCCTCAGGCAGATGCGGCTTGAGGTCGAAGAAGCCTGCCGGCGAGCCGTCGAGATAGAGCACCCTGATGTCGCGATCCTCGCGGTGGATTCCGGCCGACAGCTCATCGTCATTCAGCCTCAGAACATTGACCCAGTGCCATTTGCGCCCCACCCGGTCCATCAGGTAGCGGTAGAAATGCAAGGGGATGTCCCTGGTCTTCAGCAGTGCGACCTGGCGGTTGTAGGGCACCGGTGGCGAGGCGGCCGGAGGTGCATGCATTTCGAGAAAAGTCACCGTGACTTCAATGTCCTGCAGCACTCCGTTTTCCATCAATTCATTCCTTGCCGGTAGTGGCTGGGCCGGTCACGACTGGCGTATCGGGCAATCCGCCCCACTCGGTCCATGAGCCGTCATAAAGCCTGTTGTCGGTGTGGCCAACCGTCTCCAGTGCCAGCGTGACCACCGCGGCCGTGACACCGGAGCCGCAGGATGTGACAACGGGCTTCGACAGGTCGATGCCGGCGTCCTCAATCACCTTGCGCAAACGGTCCTTCGGCAGCAGCCTGCCGTTTTCGGAAAGCGCCGAATAGGGGATATTGCGTGCCCCCGGCATGTGGCCGGAGCGGATGCCAACGCGGGGCTCGGGCTCTGAACCGGTAAAGCGCCCTGCCCCACGCGCGTCGGCAATCTGGCTTGCCCCCGTATCGACGATCCGGCGCATGTCGGCTAGGCCGACGACGCGACCAGCGTCGAAATCGGCATGAAAGACACTTGGCGCGATCTTGGTCGGTTCGGCCGTTATCGGCCGGCCGGACGCCTTCCAGCCATCGAAGCCGCCGTCCAGAATATAGGTCTGGAAGACGCCCATGACGCGGAACATCCACCATGCCCGGGGCGCGGAGAAAAAGCCTGGGCCATCATAGACGACGATGGTGTCATCCGCAGAAACGCCCATCGCGCCGACATACTGAGCAAAATGCTGCGGCGATGCGAGCGTATGCGGCAAGGCGGCGTCGGGGTCCGAAACGGCATCCTGGTCCAGGAAACGGGCGCCTGGAATATGGGCTGCATCATACTCGGCGCGCGCGTCGCGTTTTTGCGCCGGCAGATACCAGGAGGCGTCTACGATCGTCAGGCCCGGCTGGCCCAACCGCTCCTGCAGCCAGTCCGCATCGACGGTGAAAGCGCTGTCTTCGGCCATCTTTTCTCCTGCCGCTCTTTGACGGTGTCTGTCTGTTCAATTTACCGGCATCGGGCCGAAGCGGATGCGGAAGCGCCTGTTTTCCCGGCCCTTCTTCTCGATCTTGCCGATGTGGATTTCGCCGATCTCGCCGGTGCTCTTCACATGGGTACCGCCGCAGGGCTGGCTGTCCACCGAGGCGTTCTCACCGATGCAGACGAGACGGATCTTGCCCGTGCCAACAGGCGGTCTGACATTCTTGGATTTTACCAGGCCGGGATTGGCGCCCAATTCCCCGTCGCTGATCAGCCTGGTAAAGATGGGATGATCAGCCTGCACCAGGTCCATCATGCCGGCAGTCACCTCTTCCTTGGTGAAGCTGGCGTCCGGAATGTCGAAATCGACACGGCTGTCGTCCTCGGAGACCGCCGCCCTGGTGATCGGGAATGGACAGACGACTGTCAGCAGATGGCAGGCAGCGTGCATGCGCATCAGCAGGTGCCGGCGCTCCCAGTCGATCTGCAGGTTCACGCGCTCACCGATCCGCAGCATGGCCTGCTCCGACGCCGGCACATGGATGATCTCGTCCTTGGTCTCGCCGGTGATCGTGGCGGCGATCGCGATGCGGCTGCCATCGGCACGTTCGATTTGACCAGTGTCGCCCGGCTGCCCGCCCGAGGTTGCGTAGAAGATCGTCCGGTCGAGAATGATGCCGCCGCGCTCATTGATGGCGACGACCGTGGCGTCAGCCGTCCTGAGATAGGCATCGTCGCGAAACAGCGCTTCCGTCTTGTGCGCCATCACGCAACCTTTTCGAACGGCACCGAGATCTTGCTCTGCAGTTCCATCCAGCCCGGCACCGGCAGCTTCTTGTCGCGCAGGAAGTCAGGGTTGAACAATTTCGACTGATAGCGCGTGCCGTAGTCGCAAAGGATGGTCACGATGGTGTGGCCCGGGCCCAATTCCCTGGCCAGCCGCATCGCGCCGGCAATGTTGATGCCGGTCGAGCCGCCGACGCACAGGCCTTCCTCCTGGATCAGGTCGAAGACGATCGGCAGCGCGTCCTCGTCCTTGATCTGGTAGGAGAAGTCAGGCGTGAAACCTTCGAGATTGGCGGTGATGCGCCCCTGCCCGATGCCCTCGGTGATCGAACTGCCTTCGGACTTCAGCTCACCGCTGGTGTAGAAACTGTAGAGCGCGGCGCCAAGAGGGTCGGCGAGCGCAATCTTGACGTTCTTGCTCTTGGCCTTCAATCCGAGCCCGACACCGGCCAGCGTTCCACCCGAACCCACCGCCGAGACAAAACCGTCGACCTTGCCGCCGGTCTGGGTCCAGATTTCCTCGGCCGTGGTGCGGATATGGCCATCGCGGTTGGCGACATTGTCGAACTGGTTGGCCCAGATGGCGCCGTTCGGCTCGCTCCTCGCCATCTGCTCGGCCAGCCGTCCCGACAGTTTCACGTAATTGTTGGGGTTCTTGTAGGGCACGGCCGGCACTTCGATCAGCTCGGCGCCGAGCAGCCGGATCGTATCCTTCTTTTCCTGGCTTTGCGTATCCGGGATGACGATGACGGTGCGGTAGCCGAGCGCCTTGGCGACGAGCGTCAGCCCGATGCCGGTGTTGCCGGCTGTCCCCTCGACGATGACACCGCCCGGCTTCAACAGGCCACGTTGTTCGGCGTCGCGGATGATGAACAGGCCGGCGCGATCCTTGACCGACTGTCCCGGATTCATGAACTCGGCCTTGCCCAGGATCTCGCAGCCGGTTTCCTCGGAAGCTTTGTTGAGGCGGATCAGAGGCGTGTTGCCGATCGCGTCGATCACAGAACGGGGCATTCAGGATTCCTTGTGTACATGCGCCGAAACCCTAGAAACCCAACGCTGCGGTTTCAAGGCAAGAATTCGTCTGGTCCAGTCGCATTTCCGGCCCTGCGGGTGCCGACCTTGCCGCGACCGGGCTCGATATCACACAGTTCATTTGCACCTGTGGTGGAAAAGCACTCTTTTCATTCGATTTCTTCGCCGCTAGAGCAAGGCACCAACAACTCGGCAGGGCGCAGCATGACACTCTATCGGGCCGATCCGAAACACGGCGTCGCCTGGGTCACGGGCGGCAGCAGCGGCATTGGCCGTTCGCTGGCCAGGGACCTGGCGTCACAAGGCTATGCGGTGGCGGTGACAGCGCTGGACGACGATCCGATCGACACGCTCATCGTCGAGACCGCGCAGATGCCGGGCAAGGTCGTGTCCTTTCCCTGCGACGTCACCGACGAGCCGCGCATGGCAAGAACGGTCGCCGCGATCGAGAAGGACCTCGGACCGATCGTGCTCGCCATATTCAATGCTGGAAATTACATCTCGACACCCGGCGAATCCCTCGTCGTCAAGGACTTCCGCCGCTCCTTCGAGGTCAACTATTTCGGCATCATCAATGGGCTGGTGCCTGTCGTCGAGCATATGCGGGTGCGCGCGCGCGGCCATGTCGTTCTGGTCGGCTCGGTGACCGCCTATTTTGGCTGGCCGACCACGGCCGCCTATGGCGGCACCAAGGCGGCCATCAACATCCTGGCCGAGTCGCTGAAGTATGATTTCGACAAGATGA
This sequence comes from Mesorhizobium sp. M8A.F.Ca.ET.202.01.1.1, assembly GCF_004791595.1. Lineage (NCBI taxonomy): Bacteria > Pseudomonadati > Pseudomonadota > Alphaproteobacteria > Hyphomicrobiales > Phyllobacteriaceae > Mesorhizobium > Mesorhizobium sp. M8A.F.Ca.ET.202.01.1.1. Next base: position 24,538 of record NZ_SRUN01000001.1, read on the forward strand.
ACATCCGCGTTCAGGTGATAAATCCCGGGTTTGTCGATACGCCATTGACCGAAAAGAACATGCTGCCGATGCCGGGCCTGATGCCGGTCGGCCGCGCGACCCGCCGCATGGTGCGGGGCATCAAGTCCGGTGGCTTCGAAGTGACCTTCCCTTACCGGACGAGCTGGCCGCTGAAAATTCTTGGCATGCTGCCAAGGCCTTTATGCCGATGGGTGATCATCCTGACGACCAGCTGGAAGGCACGGCCGCTGCATTACGAGCGCAAACCGCCCAACGAATAGATGCCCACAGGATTGCTGGCATGGCTGCCTGAACGGCCGTTGCCTGTCCATGGCCACCGCCATAGGTTGAATATTGTTGCGTGGAGTCTGCGATGGGGCGACGGATCGTGCTTGCTGTGCTGGGCCTGGTCGCCATCCTTGCACTGACCTTCGTACTGGGTCCACGCGTAGCGATCGACACCACGATCCGCTTCGATCCTTCCGTCATCGGCGACGACCCACAAGCCTATGTGGCAAAAGTGGAGGCCACCGTACCCAATATCCGAGACGGGTTGGAAAAGGAGATCGTCTGGGCCAACCCGATGGTGCATGCCAAGACCCCGCTGTCGATCGTCTACATCCACGGCTTTTCCGCCTCGAAGGGCGAGGTGCGCCCGCTACCTGACGACGTGGCCGACCAGCTCGACGCCAACCTGTTCTACACCCGCCTCACCGGTCATGGCCAAGACGGCGAAGCGATGACGCAAGGCAGCGTCAATGCCTGGATCAACGACTATGAGGAGGCGATCGCCATCGGCCGGGCAATCGGCGACAAGGTGATCGTCATCTCGACGTCGACCGGCGGCTCGCTGGCGGCCTGGGCGGCGACGCAGCCCGGGGCATCCGAGGGTGTGGCGGCCATTGCATTCATCTCGCCCAATTTCGGCGTGACGGCATCCGGCGCCGAGATCCTGACCATGCCCTGGGGCAAGCAGATCGCCGAACTCGTCGCCGGCAAGGAGCGCAGCTTCGTGCCACGCAATGCGCTGCATGAGAAATTGTGGACCACCAGATATCCGATCGCCGCGACGATGCCGATGCAGGCCCTGACCGAGCTTGCCTATGGCGCGCCTATGGAGAAGGCGACGATCCCCGCCCTGTTCATCTTCTCGGATATCGACAAGGTAGTACGGCCCGACCGCACCCGCGAAATCGCCGCGCGCTGGGGCGGCGCGCATGAGCTGGTGCCCATGGAAAGCACCGGCGATCCCGACAATCATGTCATTGCCGGCGACGCGCTGTCGCCATCCACCACGGCGTTCCTGGCGCAACGGATTGCCGTCTGGATCGAAGCGGTGGCGAAATAGGCTTCAAGAAGAAGAGGGCGGCCGAAGCATTGCCTCGGCCGCCCTCTTCTTTGCTATCCGGTCAACCAGCCAACCCCAGGGATTGGAGGCGTCCGTGAGGCCTATCAAGCAGCCCGCGCTGCCGGACGCTTGCCGCCGAAGCGGCGCTTGTTGTTGCCCTTGAAGGGCTTGGCGCCTTCGGGCTTGCGCTCGCCGGCAAAGGCCGGCTTGTCGCCGAAGCGCTTCTTGCCGAAGCCGTTGTTCTGCTTCTTCTCGCCGCCCGGCCGCCGGCCGTCGCGACGGCCGTTACGGTCGCTGCGATCGTTGGCGGGTTCGAAGCGCTCGTTCTTCTCAGCCGGATTGCGTGCCGGATCGGGGCTGCCGAGATGGTCGGCAACAACAGGCAGCTTGGTGCGGATGATCCGCTCGACCTGGCGCAGCTTGCTGTTCTCCGAAGGATCGCAAAGCGTGATCGCGATGCCATCCATGCCGTTGCGGCCGGTGCGGCCGATACGGTGGACGTAGCTTTCCGCCTCATCCGGCAGGTCGAAATTCACGACATGGCTGATGCCGGGCACGTCGATGCCGCGCGCGGCGATGTCGGTCGCGACCAGAATGCGCACCGAGCCGTCACGGAAGTCATTCAGCGCCTTCTGACGGGCATTCTGCGACTTGTTGCCATGGATGACGGCGGCCTTGAAGCCGTCGCGCTCGAGGTCCTTGGTCACCCGGTCCGCACCATGCTTGGTGCGCGAAAAGATGATGACGGACTTCATCGCCGCGTCAGCGAGCATCGTCGACAGAACCTGGCGCTTCTGCTTGGTGCGGGCGAAGACGACGCCCTGCACGATCTCGGCCGCCGCGGTGCTTTGCGGCGAAACTTCAATGCGGACCGGGTTCTTCAAGAGGCCCTTGGCGAGCTCCGCGATCTCGTCCGGCATGGTGGCCGAGAACAGGGCTGTCTGGCGGTCGGGCGCGGTCGCCTTGGCAATGCGCTTGACGTCATTGATGAAGCCCATGTCGAGCATGCGATCGCCCTCGTCCAGCACCAGCCATTTGGTGTCGGAGAGGATGAGGTCGCCCTCGCGCACGAGGTCGGTCAAGCGGCCGGGCGTGGCGATGAGGATATCGACGCCGGGAGCAACCTTCTTCACCTGGCTGAAGCGCGAGACGCCGCCCAGTACGAGTGCCGTCGAGACATGCGCGCCCTTGGCGAGGATCTTGATCGTGTCCTCGATCTGCACGGCGAGTTCACGGGTCGGCGCCAGGATCAGCGCACGGGTCGTCTTGGCGCGCCGCTTGGTGCCGAGCGCAATGATCTTCGACAGGATCGGCAGCGCGAAGGCTGCGGTCTTGCCGGAGCCGGTCTGCGCGATGCCGAAAATGTCACGGCCTTCCAGCTGCGGCGGGATCGCCTGCATCTGGATCGGCTTCGGTTCGGCGAAGCCGGCATTGTGGGTTGCCTTGAGCAGCGCACCCGTAATTCCCAGCGCCGCGAAACCGGAGAGTTCCGCGGTTTCATTGCCGGGCAAAGTGTTTTCGTTGGTCAAAATAATCTTCTTTCACGCGGCCTCTGGCCGCAAACATCAATGGCGGCAGGGCGCAACCTGCCGTCGGATAAACTGTCATGGAACGACAAGGCGGCGGACAGGATTGTCCGCGCGGCTGCGCTGTCGTGCCCGCAGGCATCATGCCACGGGGCTTTTTCGCCACTTTGTGATGTACCGGAAAGAGGGGCCGATATACCGGAAAGAGGGAAAACAGACGCAACCAGTCTCATTCGTCGAGAAGGCCGGTGAGTCCGGCCCAAGCGCCTATGCCGCTGCATATGGCTGAGTTCGCCCCGAAATGCAAGGGCTCCATGTTGCAGCGCAACAAAAACGGACCAAAAAGCCGACGCTTGCGCTCCCCGTCGGGCATCATTACCACAAACGCAGCTTCCGTTTTCTGGGGACCGAGCGATGAAGGACGTGCTGAAGGAACTCGAGCGGCGGCGCGACATCGCCCGCATGGGTGGCGGCCAGGCCCGCATCGACGCCCAGCACAAGAAGGGCAAGCTCACCGCGCGCGAACGAATCGAGGTGTTCCTCGACGAAGGCTCGTTCGAGGAGTTCGACATGTATGTCGAGCATCGCTCGACCGATTTTGGCATGGAGAAGACCAAGATCGCAGGTGATGGCGTCGTCACGGGCTGGGGTACGGTCAATGGCCGCCCGGTCTATCTCTTCGCCAAGGATTTCACAGTGTTCGGCGGCTCGCTGTCGGAAGCCCATGCCGAAAAGGTCATCAAGGTGCAGGAGATGGCGCTGCGCAACCGTGCGCCGATCATCGGCCTCTACGATGCCGGCGGGGCGCGCATCCAGGAAGGCGTGGCGGCACTCGGCGGCTATGCCGAAATCTTCCAGCGCAACGTGCTCGCTTCGGGCGTCATACCGCAGATCTCCGTCATCATGGGCCCTTGTGCCGGCGGTGACGTCTATTCGCCGGCCATGACCGATTTCATCTTCATGGTGCGCGACACTTCCTACATGTTCGTCACCGGGCCGGACGTGGTGAAGACCGTGACCAACGAGACGGTGACAGCCGAGAGCCTCGGCGGTGCTTCCGTTCACACGACGAAATCCTCGATCGCCGATGGCGCCTATGACAATGACGTCGAAGCACTCCTGCAGATGCGCCGGCTGATCGACCTGCTACCGGCTTCCAACACATCAGAGATTCCCGAGATCGAATGCTACCAGTCGGTCACCGATCATGACATGTCGCTCGACCGGCTGATCCCCGACAACGCCAACAAGCCCTATGACATCAGGGAATTGATCCTGAAGGTCGCCGACGAGGGCGATTTCTTCGAGATCCAGCAGAGCTTTGCGAAGAATATCGTCACCGGTTTCGGCCGGGTCGAGGGCCGCACGGTCGGCTTTGTCGCCAACCAGCCAATGGTGCTGGCGGGTGTGCTCGATTCCGACGCCAGCCGCAAGGCGGCACGCTTCGTGCGCTTCTGCGACTGTTTTTCAATCCCAATCGTCACCTTCGTCGATGTTCCCGGCTTTCTGCCGGGTACCGCGCAGGAATATGGCGGCCTGATCAAGCATGGCGCCAAGCTGCTCTTCGCCTATGCCGAGGCGACCGTGCCGAAGATCACCGTCATCACCCGCAAGGCCTATGGCGGCGCCTATGACGTAATGGCGTCAAAACATCTGCGCGGCGACATGAATTATGCCTGGCCGACGGCGCAGATCGCGGTGATGGGCGCCAGAGGCGCGGTCGAGATCATCTACCGCAAGGACATCGGCGATGGCGAAAAGATCGCTGCCCATACAAAGGCTTACGAGGATCGCTTCCTGTCGCCTTTCGTGGCCGCCGAGCGCGGCTATGTCGACGAGGTGATCATGCCGCACTCGACCCGCCGCCGTATCGCCCGGGCGCTTCGCATGCTGCGCAACAAGGACATGCAGAACCCCTGGAAGAAGCACGACAACATTCCGCTGTGAACTGGTGTCGCGGGCATCGCGGTTGATCAGCGCCCGTCTCCTGCAGCCACCAGGTCGCGCAGCACCGGCACCAGCGCCAGCGGCAAGTCCTCGGCGATCAGCCCCGGCCCAAACCGACTGCCCGCCTCGGCATGGATCCAGACCGCCGCGCAGGCCGCTTCGAATGCCGGCATGCCTTGGGCAAGCAGTCCGGCCACGATGCCGGACAACACATCGCCCGACCCCGCTGTGGCAAGCCAGGCCACGCCGTTGGAATTGATCGCCGCCCTGCCATCCGGAGCGGCGATCACCGTATCGGCGCCCTTGTAGACGATGACGGCATTGGCATTCGCGGCAGCCGAGCGTGCCTTGTCCAGCTTCGAGGAGGCATTGTCGTCGGCGATACCAGGAAACAGCCTGGCGAACTCCCCTTCATGCGGTGTCATCACCAGCGCCGGCGCGTCCGGCCCACGGGCGGCTTCGAACAAAACGTCTGGCGCCTCCCGAAAACTCGTGATCGCGTCGGCGTCGAAGACCAGGCCGTCAATTCCGGTGGAGGCGGCCGCTGGCTTGCCCGACGCGAGCAGCGCGAGCGCGAACGCCTTGGTTTTTTCACCGACGCCAAAGCCGGGTCCGAGAACAAAGGCCGATGGCCGACGTTCCCCGACAAATGCCTCAATGTCGGCAGTGTCGTCGGTCCTGCGCAACATGATCGAGGTCAGGTGCGCGGCATTGACCTGCATGGCGTTGCCCGGCGACAGAAGCGTCACCGCCCCTGCCCCGCTTCGGGCGGCGGCAAGCGCCGAGAGCCGCGCCGCGCCGGTAGCGTTGGGTCCACCGGAAAAGACACCGACATGGCCGCGCTTGTATTTGTGCGCGTCGACGGCCGGCACCGGCAAACCGCGCAACCAAAGCTCCGGTCCGTTCTCGAATGTCCGGGGCTGGAGCGTTGCGATGATCTGCGCGCCGATGCCGATATCGGCAAGCACGATCTCGCCGCATCGTTCCCGGCCGGGCAGGAGCAGATGGCCGGGTTTCTTGCGCGCGAAGGTCACGGTGAGGTCGGCTGAGAACGATGTGCCGAGCACCTTGCCGCTGTCACCGGAGATACCGGAAGGCAGGTCGACCGCGACAACCGACAGATGCAGGTCGCTCACGAGATCGACCGCCCTGGCGGCCTCGCCGGACAACGGCTTGGACAGCCCTGCCCCGTAAAGCGCATCGACCACGATCGAGCCGGGTCCGGCATCAAAGTCCGATAGCGGCTGGGGCCTGACGGAGCATTCCGCGGCGGCGAGTGCCGCGTCGCTATCCGGCCTTGGCGGACCATGCGCCCAGACCGTGGTGGCGACGCCGCTGCCGGCAAGGACCTGGGCAACGATATAACCGTCGCCGCCATTGTTGCCCGGGCCGCACAACACATGGACGTGCGCCGCCGCGGGATAGCGCCTGAGCACTTGCGCCGCGACGGCTTGCCCGGCACGCCGCATCAATCCAATGCCGTCGGTTGGACCTGCTGCAATAGTCAGCCGATCCGCCTCGCCCATCTCGGCGGAAGTAAGAAGTTCGTGGCTCATGGATTGCCGATCCGCATTCGATCAAGCATTGTCCAGTTTTCGGCTCGACGCAAACGGGGAGGAGTTGCCGCTGTCATGGCCACGTCGATCGGCGCAAGGATCGCAGGCACCAAGCTGCCCGCAAGATGAGCAATTTGCCCAGATATTGGGCAGACACGTACAGTGACGCCGGATAGGCTGTTGCCCTTCATGCCGCTTCCAATGCAGCGAATGACGCGAATTTACATCTGGGGGTGACATGGCTTTGAAATCGTATGACACCGCTTCTGTTCCCTCCGACTGGCACAGTTCGTGCTTGATGGAGGCGCAAGCGGGGGCTCACAACCCGTTTTTTTGGCAGTGGAGGCCACTTTTTACATGAAAAAGATCGAAGCGATCATCAAGCCATTCAAGCTGGACGAAGTGAAGGAAGCGCTTCAGGAGGCCGGACTGCAAGGCATTACCGTGACCGAGGCCAAGGGTTTCGGGCGCCAGAAGGGTCACACCGAACTCTACCGCGGCGCCGAATATGTCGTCGACTTCCTGCCCAAGGTGAAGATCGAGGTCGTGCTCGGCGACGATGCCGTGGAAGGCGCGATCGAGGCCATCCGCAAGGCGGCCCAGACCGGCCGTATCGGCGACGGCAAGATCTTCGTCTCCAACATCGAGGAAGTCGTGCGCATCCGCACCGGCGAAACCGGCATGGACGCGGTTTGATCCGACCCGGCCATCCTCTAAGAAACGTCATCCATCAAAAAACGTCAGCACACAGGGATACATGACATGACGACAGCCAAAGACATCATGAAGCAGATCAAGGACAACGACGTGAAATTCGTCGACCTGCGCTTCACCGACCCGAAGGGCAAGCTGCAGCACGTGACGATGGATGTCGTCGAGGTCGAGGAAGACATGTTCGCCGACGGTGTCATGTTCGACGGCTCCTCGATCGCCGGCTGGAAGGCCATCAACGAGTCCGACATGGTGTTGATGCCCGATCCGGACACGGTCCACATGGACCCGTTCTTCGCGCAGTCGACCATGGTTATCCTGTGCGACATCCTCGACCCGGTCTCGGGCGAATCCTACAACCGCGATCCGCGCGGCACGGCCAAGAAGGCCGAGGCCTACATGAAGGCGGAAGGCATCGGCGACACCATCTACGTCGGCCCGGAAGCCGAGTTCTTCGTGTTCGACGACGTCAAGTATAAGGCCGATCCCTACAACACCGGCTTCAAGCTCGATTCGACCGAACTGCCGTCGAACGACGACACCGACTACGAAACCGGCAACCTCGGTCACCGGCCGCGCATCAAGGGCGGCTATTTTCCGGTGCCGCCGATCGATTCGGCGCAGGACATGCGTTCCGAAATGCTGACAGTGCTGGCCGAAATGGGCGTGCGCGTCGAAAAGCATCACCATGAGGTGGCCGCCGCCCAGCACGAACTGGGCATCAAGTTCGACACGCTGGTCCGCAACGCCGACAAGATGCTGATCTACAAGTATGTCGTGCACCAGGTCGCCAACGCCTATGGCAAGACCGCCACCTTCATGCCGAAGCCGATCTTCGGCGACAACGGCTCGGGCATGCACGTCCACCAGTCGATTTGGAAGGGCGGCAAGCCGACCTTCGCCGGCAATGAATATGCCGGTCTGTCGGAGAGCTGCCTGTTCTACATCGGCGGCATCATCAAGCATGCCAAGGCGATCAATGCCTTCACCAACCCGCTGACCAACTCCTACAAGCGTCTGGTGCCTGGCTACGAAGCGCCGGTGCTGCTCGCCTATTCGGCGCGCAACCGCTCGGCCTCCTGCCGCATCCCATTCGGCTCGTCGCCAAAGGCCAAGCGCGTCGAGGTCCGCTTCCCGGATCCGGGCGCGAACCCCTATCTCGCTTTCGCCGCCATGCTGATGGCCGGCCTCGACGGCATCAAGAACAAGATCCATCCGGGACAGCCGATGGACAAGGATCTCTACGACCTGCCGCCGAAGGAGCTGAAGAAGATCCCGACCGTCTGCGGCTCGCTGCGTGAAGCGCTGCAAAGCCTCGACAAGGATCGCGGCTTCCTGAAGGCCGGCGGCGTCTTCGACGACGACCAGATCGATAGCTACATCGAACTGAAAATGGCGGAAGTGATGCGCTTCGAAATGACCCCGCATCCGGTCGAATACGACATGTACTATTCGGTCTAGGATTCCGTTCGGATAATGTTTCAAAGCCCTTGAAGGATTTCCCCCTTCAAGGGCTTTTTGCTGATCCAAAGGGCTCTGTCGATGGATTGTTTGCGGACAGCCACGCACAATGGTCAACTTGCTTAGGTTTTGAAGGACGGATCGCAGCTGGAGCTGCCGGGCCTCGCGGCGGCCGCCGGCGAAAGACCTCAGGTCACGGGCGGCAGGACCCAGCCAGCGCTCATTCGAGCAAGTAGCCGTAGCCTTTCGAGCGCAATCGAACGCCAGGAGCGAGCGGCGCACTGCCTCAGGCTGCAATGCCCGCTCGTCCGGCGCCCCCGCCAATGCAGTCGTTCACGAAACCCCCGCCCCGTTCGAACAGCATCGCTTTGGCGTAACCCCATAGCCACGAATACGCATGCCGCGGCGTCATATGTCAACGCCACTCGAGGTATGGCACAAACTGGCGATTTCCTTGTATGAACAGTGGCTTATACAAGGGTTCGTTGGTGTACGGACGAGCCGGAAACAGGCAGTTTTCCGGGCTTTTTCACCAAATATAGAAACGCAAGCCATCGATGAAGGGTATGGCATGCCGACCAAAAGCCTCCTCATTCGCTGAAGGTGACCCTACCTTTCAGCCTGACTTTTTTTGGGTGTATTCAAGTCGCGGCTGTTCGATCGGTTTTGATGGACGTTCAGCACCTGTTCCGCCCACTCGCTGTTAACGGGGCATCCCGGAGCGAGTCTCTCCGGAATGGACGGGCCGCCAGAAAAAAGAACCCCGGCGAAGGCCGGGGTTCTCGCAAGGACAGAGCGTCGGAGGGTAACGCCTATCCGGCAAGTTCGTCGGGACCGTGCAGGTTCCAGTCCGCTCGCCTGGCCAGGATCAGCAGATAGTAGATCGCCGCCGCTGCCATGATCAGCAGCGTCGCGATCAGGCTCGGGCGCCCGAACGCGGCATCGAGCAGGTTCTGGTAGGCGACATAGACCAGCGCCACAAAGGCGAGGACGGCCGGCACTGGAAACAGCGGCATGCGGTAGTGTCCGCCAGCCGTGGTGCCATTGCGGCGGCCGGCAAACACCGCCACGCAAAGAAGTGCGTAGATCACCACCAGCGACGTGCCGCTGACCACCAGCAGCAGATTGAGATCGATGAAGCAGGCGAGCGCAGCCAGGACCGCCACGACAATGGTGGCGATCCAGGGCGATGCGTAGCTGCCGTGGACCGAGGCGACGGCGGCGTTGATTGGGCCGAACCAGGTCTTGTCGCGGCCGGAGCTGAACAGCAGCCGCGCCGCCTGCAGGATGATGGCGATGACGGCGTTGAAGATGGCGACGACGATGGCAAGGCTGATCAGAACCGTCAGCGCATGGCCGCCGCGCGCTTCCAGAAAATACTCGATCTTCTGGGGTGCCGCGAGCAGGCCGGGAAGGTCCGGAGACCCCAGCAGCACCGCCGTCAGCGGAATGAGTTCGGCCGCGACGGTAATCACCAATGCCCAGAGCACCACCTTGCCGATGTTGCGCCTGGCATCCTGCGTCTCCTCGCCAAAATAAGCGGCCGCGCCATAGCCGTTATAGGCAAACAGCGAAACAGCGGTTGATGCCAGGATGATGCCGGCCGAGGCCGGAACAAGCGTGTTCGTGGTGGCGTCGAGCAATTGCGGCGAGGTGAACAGGCTGGAGAGCGGCCGTTCGACATGGGCAAAGCCGAGACCCGTCAGGATCAGCAGCGCCAGCATCTCGATGCCGAGGAAAATGCCGGTGACGAAGGCATTGAGCTTGATTCGCATCGCCGCGACCGTGCCGGCCAGCCCGATCGTCACCACGCCGACCCATTGCGGACTGAGGTTGGGGATGAGCACGCCGAGATAGGTGCCGACACCAAGCGCGATGACGGCGACGATCAGCACGATCGAGACAAACACCAGCACCAGCGTGACGAAGCCCCAGAAGCGGCCGAGCGTGCGGCCGATCATGGTGTATTCGCCGCCGGCCATCGGATAGGCCGACGAGAGCTCGGCATACACGAAGGCCATGAACAGCCCGATGACCGCGGCAATGACGAAACTGAGGAATGAACCGGTGCCGGCCAGCGCGATGACGCCCGGCACGATGATGAACACCGAGGATGCCGGCGTCACTGCCGACAGCACGATCATCAGCGTGCCGAGCGCATTCAGTGCCCGATCCAGTCCCTTGGCGGCGGGCGCGGCCTTGGCGGTTGCCCCTGTCGTTGCTTCGTTTGTAGACATCTTCCTCCCCTTTTTTTAATAAGATAAAAATTTCCTCCGATGAGGAACCTATCGACGGAGTCAGATATCGTCAATAAATATAGCGCGTTGGTGCTTGCGAAATTTCATGAGGCTGTTTTAAACTGAATCAAATTCAGGAAACGAAGATGGGACGACCCAAAACCCAGACCGATCGTCGCCTCACGCTCGTCGCGGCAGCGGAATCGATGATCGCCAAGCGCGGCCTTGCCGGCGTCACGTTGCGCGACGTCGCCAATGAAGCAGGGATGAGTTCGAGCGCCCTGCTCTACTATTATCCGGGGCTGAAGGACCTGCTGGACGATGTGCAACGCAAAGCCGTCGAGCGGTTCTGCACCATACGCGCTGCGTCGGCTGCCGAGATCGCCGATCCGCGGCTGCGGCTGAAAACGATGATTGAAAGCGGACTGCCGACGGACACGGACGATCAGCTCTGCCGGCTGCTGCTCGAACTTGGCGCCTATTCGCGCTCGGATGCGAGCTACGCGGCCCGCCACATCACTTTGTTCGAGCGGCAGGTGTCGATCTATGTCGGCATACTGGAGGCGGGCGCCGCCACCGGCATCTTTAAACTACGGGCGACCAGCGAGACGATCGCACGCAGCCTGGTCGTGCTGGAGGACGGCCTGGGGCTGCATCTCGTCAATGTCGTGCCCGCGGTCGATCAGCCTTCGGCGATGGCGATCCTGACCAGCTATGCCGAGCTTGCGACGGGCTGCAGCCTTCGCTGAGCCAGAATATCAGTCAACGGAGCGGAACCCCAGCATGGACCAACTGCCGACCCATACCACCACGCCAGCCGGCAAGGCCCGCGCCCGGGCGCTCGCCATTCCCTTGCAGGGCACGCCCGGCCCCGCCAATGCCATCACCGATGTCAGGGGCGTCCTGGTCGGCTACTCCACGATCATCAAGGGCGAAGGCAGGCTCACGCTCGGACAGGGACCGGTGCGCACCGGCGTGACGGCCATACTGCCGTTCGGCCATGACGGCGTCGGCATGGCCTGCGCCGCCGGCTATCACTCCTTCAACGGCAATGGCGAAATGACCGGCGCCTCGTGGATAGAGGAAGCCGGCTGCATCAGCCTGCCGATCCTGATCACCAACACCCATGCGGTCGGCCCCTGTCATCGCGGCATCATCGACTGGGTGGCGCGCCACAAGCCCGACGTCGCCAACCAGTGGCTGCTGCCGGTGGTGGCCGAAACCTGGGATGGCTATCTCAACGATATCAACGGCTCGCATGTCACGGTCGACCATGCGATCGCGGCGATCGACAATGCGACGAGCGGGCACATCGAGGAAGGCTCGGTCGGCGGCGGCACGGGCATGAACTGCTACGCCTTCAAGGGCGGCTCGGGCACGGCTTCAAGGATCGTCGACTACGGCCATCGCGCCTACACGGTCGGCGTCTTCCTGCAAGCCAATTTCGGCTCGCGCCGCGAACTCACCATTGCCGGCGCGCCAATCGGCAACGAACTGGTCGACGACAACCCGATGGAGGCCTATTTCAGCGGCGGCCCGACGGGCGCCGGATCCTGCATCGGCATCGTCGCCACCGATGCGCCGCTGCTGCCTGGCCAGTGCAAGGCGCTGGCCAGGCGCGTGCCGCTCGGCCTCGCACGGACAGGCACCACCGGCTCGCATTTCTCCGGCGATATCTTTCTCGCTTTCTCGACCGCCAACCGCGACGCCCTCAACGGCCGCTTCCCGCAAGGACCGGCGACCGAACACAGCTATGGGCACATGGATTTCATCCCGTGGGGTCGCATGGATGATTTCTACGCAGCCGTCGTGCAAGCAGCCGAAGAGGCCGTGCTCAACGCGCTTGTTGCCAACAGCGACATGATCGGCCGCGACGGCAATCGGAGCCCTGCCCTGCCGCATGCCAAGGTGGTGACGGCACTGAACGCGCGTGGAGTCATGGCCGATTGACAGTAACGGAGGCCAATCCGGCAAACTGCTTGACGAAAAAGGCCCGGGCGCTTCCGCCCGGGCCTTTTTCATAATGGGCATCCGTTCGCGGCGCGGAGTTGCATGCGCCGCAAAGACATCAGGCGGCGGCCGAAACCTCCGCGCTCGCCGGCACCGAAGCGATCGTCTTCAGGATCTGCGAGGCGATCTGGTAGGGGTCGCCCTGCGAGTTCGGACGGCGGTCTTCCAGATAGCCCTTGTAGTCGTTCTTGACGAACGAATGCGGGACGCGGATCGAGGCGCCGCGATCGGCGATTCCATAGCTGAACCTGTTCCACGGCGCTGTCTCATGCTTGCCGGTCAAACGTTTGTCGTTGTCCGGGCCGTAGACGGCGATGTGGTCCATCAGGTTCTTATCGAAAGCCGCCATCAGCGCTTCGAAATAGGCCTTGCCGCCGACTTCACGCATATAGGCGGTCGAGAAATTGGCATGCATGCCCGAGCCGTTCCAGTCGGTGTCGCCGAGCGGCTTGCAATGGTATTCGATGTCGATGCCGTATTTCTCGGTCAGGCGCTGCATCAGATAGCGGGCCATCCACATCTGGTCGGCGGCCTTTTTGGAACCCTTGCCGAAAATCTGGAATTCCCACTGGCCCTTGGCCACTTCGGCGTTGATGCCTTCGTGGTTGATGCCGGCCGCGAGGCAGAGATCAAGATGTTCCTCGACGATCTGGCGCGCGACGGAGCCGACGTTCGAATAGCCGACGCCGGTATAGTACGGGCCCTGCGGTGCGGGATAGCCGCTCTCGGGGAAGCCGAGCGGACGGCCGTCCTTGTAGAAGAAATACTCCTGCTCGAAGCCGAACCAGGCGCCTTCGTCGTCGAGGATGGTGGCGCGCTTGTTGGATGCATGCGGCGTCACGCCATCGGGCATCATGACTTCGCACATGACGAGCACGCCGTTGGTGCGGGCCGGATCGGGATAGACCGCGACCGGCTTCAGCACGCAGTCGGAGCTATGCCCTTCGGCCTGCTGTGTCGAGGACCCGTCGAAGCCCCACAGCGGCAGCTGCTCGAGCGTCGGGAACTCGGCGAATTCCTTGATCTGCGTCTTGCCGCGAAGATTGGGGACCGGGGTGTATCCATCGAGCCAGATATACTCGAGCTTGTATTTGGTCATTCTAGAGCCTCTCGTTGCTTGGACACCGCAAGCAGGCGGTGTCGATGCATGGCCGAAACAGGCCGGCCTGCCGATGATTAAAAAGCAATTCGTATGCCACTCGGCCTCCGACGGGTGCGGCAAAATGCTCATGCCAAGGCTTTGATTTTGCTGAGCCGTCTCAGCAATGCGTCCGGATCGCACAAGCGGCAATACTGCTTAAATCATAGGCAAATCATGATCTTTTCGTAGGCATATTGCCTAAATGAATCGCAGAACCTATTTTGGTGAGAACTGAATCGACGAGCTTCTGAAAAAGCAGGGAGATCGGCAATGCAAGTCACGCAATCGCGTCCGTCGGCGAAAATCCTGATGTTCCCGCTGGCAGCGCGCAGGACTGCCTTAAATTTAGGCGCCAAGGCCAAATTCGCGGCAGAGCTTGCCGCGCTTCCCGGCGAGCACGCCGATTTCGATGGCTGGTACCACGAGGCCGCCGTCGAGGAAGAAAACCCGCAACGGAAGAGCTGAAGCCGCTCCACGTCGATCTCGCATGAAAAAGCCCGGCGCGATCGCTCGCGCCGGGCTTTTCGTTCGTATGAGCCGATCGACTACTCCTTGGCGTGCAGGTCGGTTCCCAGCGTATCCTTGACGAAGATCATGCCGATGATCAGCGTCATCGCCGCGATGACCACCGGGTACCAAAGGCCATAGTAGATGTCGCCCTTGTAGGCGCTGAGCGCGAACACCGTCGCCGGCAGCAGGCCGCCGAACCAGCCATTGCCGATGTGGTAGGGCAATGACATGCCGGTGTAGCGAATGCGAGTCGGGAACATCTCGACAAGGATCGCCGCGATCGGCCCGTAAACCATGGTCACGAACAGCACCAGAATGAACAGGATACCGATTGTCATCGGCCAGTTCACCGCCGCCGGATCGGCAAACATGGCAAAGGCACCGCCGTCCGGTATGTTGTAGATGGTGACCTCGGGTGCGCCCGCGGCCTCATCGGCGGTCAAGAGCTTGTCCTTGACCGCCTGATCGGTCGGCACCGCTGCCTTCTCGCCGCCGCGGATCGCGGCTGCGTCGAGCTTGAGTTCAGGATTGGCTGCGATGAAGGCATCGAGTTTCTGGTCCGCAACCTTGATCGGCGCACGCTTCAACGGATAACCGCCGTCCCGCAGGGATATGTTGACGGCCTTGACGAAGGCCGCGTCCTTGGCCTTGGCCTGATCGCCGGCCGCGACCGCATCGTAGGACGGCACCGTCTCTGTACCAATCTTGACTGACGCAGCCGTCCCGGGGGCCGCCGTTGATACCACATCGTACGGAACCGAGTTCTTGGTCAGGAACGAAGTCGCGATGTCGCAGGATGTCGTGAACTTCGCCGTGCCGACCGGATTGAACTGGAACCTGCAGTCGCCGGGTGCCGCCGTCACCGTTGCCCGGGTGCTCTGCTGTGCCTTGGCGAGCGCCGGATTGGCGGCCCAGGTCAACGCCTTGAACAGCGGGAAGGTGCAGACGATGGCCAGCGCAAGGCCAGCCATGATGATCGGCTTGCGGCCGATCTTGTCGGAGAGCCAGCCGAACACGACAAAGAAGATCGAGCCGAGCGCCAGCGCGATGGCGATCATGATGTTGACCGACTGCGCGTCGACTTTCAGCACGTTCTGCAGGAAGAACAGCGCGTAGAACTGGCCGTTGTACCAGACGACGGCCTGACCGGCTGTGAGGCCAAGCAGCGCCAGGAGCGCGATCTTGGCGTTCTTCCACTGACCAAAGGCTTCCGAGAGCGGCGCCTTGGAGCCCTTGCCTTCTTCCTTCATCTTCTGGAAGGTCGGGGACTCCGACAGAGACAACCGGATCCAGATAGAAACGGCGAGCAGCAGGAAAGAGACGATGAAAGGAATGCGCCAGCCCCAGGCGGCGTAGGTCTCCTTGCTCAGCGATCCCTGCACGATCAGGATGACGATCAGCGACAGGAACAGGCCGAGCGTCGCGGTCGTCTGGATCCATGAGGTGTAGAAGCCGCGACGGTCATCGGGCGCGTGCTCGGCGACGTAGGTGGCCGCGCCACCATATTCGCCGCCCAGCGCCAAGCCCTGCAGCATGCGCAGGACGATCAGGATCACCGGAGCCGCGATGCCCAAGGTCGCATAGCCGGGCAGCAGGCCGACCAGGAAGGTCGAGAGACCCATGATCGTCATGGTGACCAGGAACGTGTATTTGCGGCCGACAAGGTCGCCGATGCGACCGAACAGCAGCGCGCCGAACGGGCGCACCAGGAAGCCCGCGGCAAAGGCAAGCAGCGCGAAGATGTTGCGCGTTGCCTCGGGAATGGTCGGGCTGAAAAAGGTCGAGCCGATGAAAGCCGCCAGCGAGCCGTAGAGATAGAAATCGTACCATTCGAAAACGGTGCCGAGCGACGAAGCGAAGATGACCTTCTTCTCCTCCCGCGTCATGCCGCGGCTCGTTCCGCCGGCGGTCGATGCCATTGCCATTGAGTTATCCTCCCGTGAGACCCAGTCCTTGATGCTGTGCGCCAACGTCCGCGTTCTCCTCCGAAAACGGACTCACAAGACACAGCCAACACAGGAAAAATGGCAGAAAGCGCCGGGGAAAGGCACCGCGACGATGGGATTATGACTTTCGTATTAGGTGCAGTGCGAAGGCGGAGCGAAGCGCTCAGGCCTGCAGCGCTTCGAGCAGACTGACGGCGGCCATCATATCTCGTTTGCGCGCGGTGCGGCGCGCGACGGCTTCGGCGTCCTGCCCCCACTGCGCGATCTGCCAGTCCTCATCGACATGGCCGGCGGCCCAGGCTTCCTCGCCGTCGAGCTCGCCGAAATCGACCGCCAGCGCCAGCAATGCCGAGCCGGTCAGCGAAGTCATGACATGAATGGCGGCAAGGCGCAGCGGTTGGGCGCGCTGCGCCAGATGGCTGCCCAGCACGGCAATGGTCTCGCGCGGCTGCTCGACATGGATGATACCCTCGGCGAGGTTGAAGCGAACCCCGAGCGAGGCGCGTGCCCAGTCGATGACGGGATCCCACTGCTCGTTCTGCCGCTCGACCAGCCCTTGTGGGGCGTCGGCGCGATAGCAGAGCAGATCCGACGAGGCGAAACGCAGAATGTCTTCCAGCACCGCCTGAGGATCGCTGGCCACGCCATCGATGGCAGTGTTGACCAGCCGCATCACCGGCATCGTCACCGGATTGATCGTCTCGCCCTGTTCGGCGAACTCGCCGGCAACCAGCGCCGCGGCCGCCTCGGTTGGCAGCGCCAGCAGCGCCTTGCCCGGCGTGCGCACCGGCCTGCCGTCGAGTTGCACGGCAAAGCCGGCTTCCACCGGCACGACCGAGACCTCCTTGTAGAAGCGCTTGGGCAGGGGCGTCTTCATCTGGATCTGGGCGCGACGCACCGGATCCGGATCGGAAAGATACTTGCCCGCTTCGAGGTCGTTGAGGATATCACGCATGAAAATCTCTTTCACACCGGTGTCAGCTTGCGCGCCGGCCGGTTGACGATGATCAGGCCCGCCGCGATGAGACCAAGTGCCAGGAAGATGCGAATGGTCAGCGGCTCATTCAAGAAGATCGCGCCGCATAAAACACCGAAAACCGGCGAGAGGAAGGTGAAGCTCGACAGGCCGGAGGCCGGATAGCGGCGCAGCAGCCAGAACCACAGCACGTAGGTAAAGGCGACGATATAGATCGCCTGGAAAAGCAGCGCCAATGTCGGCAGCAAGGCTGGATCGCGAACCGGCGGGCCCGCGAGAGGCATCACCAACAGGCCAACGACCGCCGCGCCGGCGAGTTGACAGAGCAGCAGCTTCTCCGCGGTTGCCTCGACCAGTCTCGATCGTTTGATGAGGATGTTGGTCAGAGCCCAGAAAAACCCGGAACCAAGGCTGAGGAGATCGCCGAACAGCATGTCTCCGCTACCGCCAAGCTTGTCGGAAAAAACGGTGGCGAGACCCGTAAAGGCCAACAGCAGGCCAAGGAACTTGCGCGTGGTGATCTGTTCGCCGAGCAGGAAGTGGCCGCCGATCAGCATCCAGAACGGCATCGAGTTGACCAGCAGCGTATTTC
This sequence comes from Mesorhizobium sp. M8A.F.Ca.ET.202.01.1.1, assembly GCF_004791595.1. NCBI lineage: Bacteria > Pseudomonadati > Pseudomonadota > Alphaproteobacteria > Hyphomicrobiales > Phyllobacteriaceae > Mesorhizobium > Mesorhizobium sp. M8A.F.Ca.ET.202.01.1.1. The sequence goes on from NZ_SRUN01000001.1 coordinate 42,499, forward strand.
GGGCAACGGTCGTATGCTCCAGGCCGACATAGAGGCAAAGGAACTCGACGCCGAAAAGCACGCCGACCGCGATGCCGGCCAGCAGTGTCCCATCCCTGGTGAACAGCGCAATGCCGCGCCAGCGGCACCAGAGGAAAACGCAGAAACCACCTATGACCGAACGCGCGATCGACAGGAAGACGGGGTCGTAGCCGGCATAGGAGATTTTGGCGGCGACGTAGTTCAGCCCCCACGAAAAGGTCAGGCCGACCATGATGGCGGCGGCGGCCACATCGACCGTGTCGCGCCGATCGAGCGCGTCGGTGGCGCCGCTCACGGTCAATCCTCCGCGCTGGCGTCGTCGAAGCCGATCAGGTTCCAGCTTTGGCGCATGTGCGGCGGCATCGGCGCGGTGACATCGATGACGCCCTTGTCCGGGTGCGGAATAATGATGCGGCGCGCGTGCAGGTGCAGGCGGTTTTGAATGCCGCCTGGAAAATCCCAGTTGGTGTCGGCCTCGAAGTATTTCGGGTCGCCGATGATCGGACAGCCAATATAGGCGGCGTGGACGCGGAGCTGGTGCGTGCGGCCTGTATAGGGCTCCATCTCCAGCCAGGTCATGGTCTGTGCCGCCTGCTCGATGATGCGGTAATAGGACACGGCGTGGTCGGCGCCTTTTTCGCCATGCGCGGCGATGCGCACGCGGTCGCCGTCCGGCGTCGCCTCCTTGATCAGCCAGGTCGAGATCTTGTCCTCGCGCTTGGGTGGCACGCCCTTGACCAGCGCCCAGTAGGTCTTCTTGGTTTCCCGCGCCCGAAACGCCTCGGAGAGCTTCATGGCTGCCAGCCTGGTACGGGCGACGACCAGCACGCCCGACGTATCGCGGTCGAGCCGATGCACCAGCCGCGGCTTCTCGCCCTTCTGGTTGCGCCAGGCTTCCAGCATGTCGTCGACATTGCGCGTGACGCCGGAGCCGCCCTGAACGGCAAGGCCCGCCGGCTTGTTGAAGACGAAGACCTTCGGGTCCTCATGGATCAGCATCTTGGCGAGCACATCGGCGTCGCCCTGGTTGCGGATCGAGTGGCCCGTGAGCGCGCTCTCGCCCTTTTTGTCCACCTCGAGCGGCGGCACACGCACCATCTGGCCCGGCTCCACACGGGTGTCGGCCTTGACCCGACCGCCATCGACGCGGATCTGGCCGGAGCGCAGCAGCTTCTGCAGATGGCCGAAGCCAAGACCCGGGAAATGGGTCTTGAACCAGCGATCGAGCCGCATGCCCGCCTCGCCGGCCTCCACCGTGATCAGTTCAACGCCTGCCATGTCTTTTTCGCTTATCCGTTTCCCGAGCAGGGCTCTTGGCCTGCGTTTGGCGCGGCAATAGCACTAATGCACGCCGCCCAAAACCACAAAGCACGCCATCGCGTGCTTTATGGCAGGCTTCTTGCGAGCCAAAGTCCCAGAAACAGCGCAGTGATCGCACCAATGACGCTTGCAAGCGCGTAACCAAGCGCAGGTAGCGTGGCTCCCCGCTCCCACAGCGTCGCGAAATCGAGGGAAAAGGCGGAAAAGGTAGTGAAGCCGCCAAGAATGCCGGTGGCGACGAATAGCCTGAGCTCGTTCGATCCGCCGCGGCGCGCCAGAATGGCGATGAACAGCCCCATAGCAAAGGAGCCGATGATGTTGATCGCCATCGTGCCCCAGGGATAGTTGGGGCCGACGAGGCGCAGCGCGCCCATACTGGTCAAATGGCGGATGCCGGCACCGATGCCACCGCCGACAGCAACAAGAAGCAGATTGAACATAGCCGTTACTGCCCCTGAGAGACCGCCGGCGTCAATCCCTTGGGCTCGGTCAGCGCCAGATCCGCCTGTCGCGGTTCACCAGACAGGCGTTGTCCAGTCCGAATATCTCTTCCTGAATTCGCCGTACAGCGCATTGAGTTCCTGCTGCGTGACCGGGCGCATCTGCTCATAGAGATAGCCGGTAACGCCGCCGGACAATTGGTACCGCGCAATGCGCTTGTACGCGGCACCGATGCCTTGCCCGTCAAGAATATATTGGTTCGGAAGCGTGACGCAAATCTGCGCGCCCGGTTGCAGATGAGTAACCGGCGGGTCGGTCACAATCACAAATCTGGATTTCAATGCGTCCGGCTGAAACCTGTCACGACTATCCACCTGGCAAATCCAGCCGATATGGGGAACGAGGTCCCGATCCATCCCGAACAACAGCGCGTCGCTCATGACTGCCCCCGAGGCAAAAACCGAAAAGCGATCCTGTGGCCCCATTCTGCCGGCCAGATCATCGATCATGCGCCTGTATTCGGGGAGATTGTCGAGGTGGAGGGGGAGTGTGGCCTCCCGCGCAAAAACGAAATCGATCGGAGACAGGAGCTGACGACCTGTCGGGAAAAATGTGCCCAGGAAAGCGAGGCCAGCGGCAACCGCCATGCCTGCGGTCCACCATCGCGATTTCAGCGCCGGCACGGAAACGATCGCGACGATGGCTTGGACGTATGCAGGGAAAAGCCAAAGGAACATCGGCAGTGAATGATGGGGTTCCGGATCCTGCGTCCGGGTGAAAATCAAAAATGTCAGCAGCGAGGCGATGGCGCAGAACAGGGAGAACCTGTTGCGGCGAGCAATGGAGATGTAAAGCCCGGCAATGATCAGCAGCCAATTCACATAGCTGAGCCGGCTCCCCATTTCACCGAGTTCAGTGCCAAAGGTCGTCTTGTATCCGCTGTAGAGGTCGCCGTAGCTCGTTCCCAGAATTCTGGCGATCAGCGGCAGCTGGAAGTTCAATGCGGTTGCGGTGACAACGAAGATCGCACACAGGCCACCCCCTGCCGCAGCGCGGAATGCCGGAAGGTCCCGATCCCTTGCGATCTGCAGCAGGCCCAGGAACGCCGCGGAAAGGGTGACCCCGATAGCAGCGTAGGCGTACCAGCGCCGCAGCATGAAGGCCAACCATAGGCTGGCGCCGACCGATATTCCGCTCACCACCGGTTCGCGGGTCAGGAATTTTGACTTCCACAGGACATAGGTTGCCGCGGTGAGAGCGAGACAACCGGCAACATCAGGCATTCCACGCAGTGTCGGCGCCCAGAACGGCGTGTAGAGCAAGGCCGCGATCCAAACGGCTGGCCAGCTGCGAGAAGGTGCCTCGGAGACCGCCTCGAGATAACTTATTCTACCTATGAAAAGAACCGCTGGAACCAGGTAGACCGAGACTATTCCAGCGACGAAGGAAAGCCTCGAACCACCGAAGACGATGTGAAAGGGCATCAACGGCACCAGGATAGCCACACCATAATCTTGCGTGGCAATGGAAGTACCCACCTGGTTCAGCCAGTTGAAGGGGTCCTCGACCAGGAGCGCGCCCTGCTGGTTGAACACATTGAAATAAGCAGCGTAGTCCCAATAGTAGACCGGTTCTTCAAGATTTATGTACGCGGCGCTGATGGCAATGCCTAGCATCACGGTGCATATGTAGGTTCCCGCCCAGACTCCGAAGGCTTTGTGCTTTGACACTTGGATCCGCCAAGGAAGGAAGAGACAGAACTGCCGAGGGCAGAATCGAGATACCCTGACGCAGCCGGAGCCGTGCGGGCAAATGCGAATCCTGCGACATAGGTCATATAATGAATTGGCGACGGCCCAAAGAGGCCGAGGTCTGAACCGACGTAACGCTAAAGCTGCCCGTCTTGTCAGAGCATGGCTTGTCAGAGCATTGCCTGGCGGTGCTCAAACCAATGCAGGAGCGCCGGCAGCGGCTCTTGGTTTGACGCAATTCGCGACGGAAAGCCGTCTGCGTTTCCTGGAACTGCCCTAACGCATTCAGGATGCTGCCGGCAGAGCCGGCAGCATCGATGGATCTTCAACTCAGGTGGTTTCGACCTTCTTCGGCTTTGTGGAGCCAATCATCTTCCAGTTCTTGTAGAACATCGAATTGATGCGCTCGACGCTCACCGAGACGATGGCGAGAAGCCCCGCGATGAGGCCCGGGAATGGCGACGGCCTGACAATGTCCATGAACACGCAGTAGCGGCGGCCGTCATATTCGTTGACCGAACGATGCAGCAGCGTGTCGTCGAAAATGTAGAGCGGATTGTCATGCCAGTAGTTCCTGGCGTTGTTGCACTCGACGAAAACCTCCGCCTTTACCGGCAGCAGATTGTAGAGAATGCGCAGGCTGAGCCGCAGCGGCCCGAAATGCCAGGAGGTCGATTCCTTGCCCCTGAAGACCGAAACGGCAATGGTCTTGATGTATTTGAAATCCTTGTTGAATTCAGCGACGTTGTCGATCCGGTGCTTGCCGTACCATTGATAGACATACATGCCACGCCGGCCGGTGCCGAAATTGGCGTCGATGTCGGCGATGATCTCGTCCTTGCGCGCCTTGAAGACATCAAGGACCTCGTTGACCTCACGCTGATAGTCGGCGGGAAACTGCTCCAGCTTCCACACGCCCGGATTTCTGTAGCACAGAAGATCGACCAGCAGGTTGAAGGGTGAGAGCAACCAGGTGAAGAGCCCGTTGCCAAGGAAGTAGCCGCTGAACAGCGCCAGATCCTTCCTGCTGTTGCGCAGTACGTCGATCAGGCCACAGACGATGAAGATCGTCGTCAGCATCGGGATGAAATAGAAGCCAAGGGCGAGAAGCGGGATGGCAATGGCGAATTTGCGAAGGGATTTGCGAAGGGTTTTTGTCATTTTTCCACGCGCGACGCGCGATCCTGTTGCGAATGAGGTGCCCAAATCATGGCAACGGCCACCGCCCGACCGTGCGCCTTGATAAGGTTTTTTGGGTCACCGCACAACGGCCATGGTATCCGGCCGGGCTGGCTGCCTGGTGGAGCATGCCGGGCTGTCAATGCACCGCCGGCAAGCCAAGCTCGTTCCATCTATCCCTGGCCACGGGATCGCCGACCAGAAACTCAAAGCCGATGACGCTTTCGCCGTCCTGCGCGAGTTGGCATTTGAACTTCAGGCCGTACCAGTTTTTACCGCTGCGAAAAGCCGCACCATCGGCGGCGATCGTCGTGCCGGTGATCTTTTCCTCGGCGGTTGCATAGGGCACCACCCGCTCCGGCTGGAAATCCGCGCGCCATTGGCGGATCTGATCCATGGCCTCCAGATTGCAAAGCTGCACCATGCGCTCGTCGGACGCCAAGGTCTCGAGATCGGCGCGGGCCTGCTTGCTGCGCGGATCGGCGAGCGTCTTGGCCGACAGCATCCGCGTCGGGTGAATCATGGCCGGCGCGACCGGAGACCGGGGAGCGCTTGGCGTCGGCGCAGGGGCCGCGGGCATGGGCGCGCCGGGCGCCTCGGCGGGCGGTAAAGGGGGTCTTGTCGAAGCCTCGAACTGCTGTGGCGTCAGGATGGCGACCGACACACGCTCCTCCTCCTCACGCCGGTTCGGGGGCTTCGGCAGTGGTATCAACATAACCGTGGCGGCGAGCAGCGCGTGCAGGAGAACCGAAGTGGAAATCCCCCAGGGCGAGGCCTCGTTTCGCACCGCCAAGGCCACCGGTCTCCGCAAACTGGCTATTCCCGCTCTTTGCGCAGCTTTGCCCAGTAGTCGAGCCGCTTCCTGATATCGCGCTCGAAACCACGTTCGGGCGGATCGTAGAAGGTCTGTCGACCCATTTTTTCGGGAAAATAGTCCTGGCCTGAAAAGGCGTCCGGCTCATCATGGTCGTAACGGTAGCCGGCGCCGTAATCCTCCTCTTTCATCAGCTTGGTCGGCGCGTTGAGGATATGCTTGGGCGGCAGCAGCGAGCCATGTTCCTTCGCGGCCCGCGTGGCTGCCTTGAAGGCCGTATAAACGGCGTTGGATTTCGGCGCGGTGGCGAGATAGACGGTGGCCTCGGCGAAAGCGAGCTCGCCCTCGGGAGAGCCAAGATAGTCATAGGCATCCTTGGCGGCGTTGGCGACGACCAGTGCCTGCGGATCGGCCAGCCCGATGTCCTCCATCGCCATACGCACCAGCCGGCGGCCAAGATAGAGCGGATCCTCGCCGGCATCGAACATGCGCGCCAGATAGTAGAGCGCGGCATCCGGATCCGAGCCGCGCACCGACTTGTGCAGCGCCGAGATCAGATTGTAATGGCCATCCTGGCCCTTGTCGTAGATTGGCGCACGGCGCTGGACGATGCGCTGCAGCCCTTCGGGATCGAATATCTCGCCAGGCTTGGCTGCACGCCAGACTTCCTCGGCCAATGTCAGCGATGCACGTCCGTCGCCATCGCTCATGCGGATCAGCATCGCCCGCGCCTCGTCATCGAGCGGCAGCGCCCTACCCTCCGTCTCCTCCGCCCTTATCATCAGCTTGGCGATGCTGTCTTCGCCGAGCGAATGGAAGACCATGACCCGTGCGCGCGACAACAAGGCCGCGTTGAGTTCGAAGGATGGATTTTCGGTGGTGGCGCCAACCAGGACCACCGTCCCATCCTCCATGACGGGGAGGAAAGAATCCTGCTGGGCGCGGTTGAAGCGGTGAATCTCGTCAACGAAGAGCAGCGTCTGGCGCCCGTTGGCGCGGCGCAGCTTGGCCGCCTCGAACACTTTCTTCAGATCGGCGACGCCGGAAAACACGGCCGATATCTGCTCGAAGGCAAGACTGGTTTCGCCGGCAAGCAGCCTTGCCACCGTGGTCTTGCCGGTGCCGGGCGGACCCCAGAAGATCATCGACCCCAGCGAACCGGAACCGATCAGCCGGGTCAGCGCGCCATCGGGACCCGTCAGATGCTCCTGGCCGACGACCTCGCCAAGGTTTTTCGGCCGCAGCCTGTCGGCCAGCGGCCGCCCGGGCGGCACCTTTTCCGGTTCATCGACACTGAACAGATCGGCCATGCACTTCTTTTGGTTTGGAGCGCGATCCCTTCAGATCGAACTCAGTAACGCAACACCTGGCGCAGTATCTGCCCGCCGCGCTCGACGGTAAAGCGCCACCAGCGCGTATCCTGCTGGGCTACCTGCGCCAGTGTTGCGGCGGTGTCGATGCTGGTGCCGTTGACCTCGCGCACGATGTCGCCCGGCTGGAAACCGAAATCGGCGGCCGGCGAATCACGGTTGATGTCGATCACCGTCACGCCCTTGAGGTCCGTGCGCAGGCCGAGCTTCTGGGCAAGCCGCGGCGACAGTTCCGAGACCTTGGCGCCCGAGAACGGGCTGCGGCCATGCAGCGTCACTTCCGAGGCTTTCGCACCCTCCGGCGCCCGCTCCAACGCGATATCCATCGCTGCCTGCTGGCCCTTGGTCAGGATCGCGAAATTCGCCTTGGCGCCGATCGACAGCGTCGCCATGCGATAGTCGAGCGCCTCGATGCTCTCGACCGGCTTGCCATTGATCTGCAGCACGACATCGCCCGGCTTCAGTCCTGCCTTGCCGGCGGGGCCTGTCGCGTCGACGGACGAGACCAGCGCCCCGGTAGGCTTTTCCATGCCGAGCGATTCGGCGATCTGCGGCGTCACCGCTTCGAACTCGGCGCCGATATAGGGCCGTTCGAAGAAATCGAGGCCGGCCTTGGCGGCATCGGCGAAAGCCCGCACCATGTTGGCTGGGATCGCAAAGCCGATACCGATCGAGCCGCCGCTGCGGCTGTAGATGGCGGTGTTGATGCCGACCAGTTGGCCGCCCATGTTGATCAGCGCGCCGCCGGAATTACCGGGATTGATGGCGGCGTCGGTCTGGATGAAATAGCCCGAGTCCGAGACGCCGATATGGCTGCGCGCAAGGGCGGAAACGATGCCGCTGGTGGTGGTCTGGCCGACGCCGAAGGGATTGCCGATGGCCAGCACCAGGTCGCCGACTTCGAGCGCGTCGGAATCGCCGATGGCGATCACCGGGAACGGCTTGTCGGACTCAATCTTGAGCACGGCAAGGTCGAGCGTTTCGTCCTTCAGCATCACCTTGCTGGCGAATTCACGGCCATCGGCGGTCGCCACCTTGACCTCGTCGGCGTCCTTGATGACGTGGAAATTGGTGACGATGACACCGCTCGGATCAACGAGCACACCCGAGCCCAGGGAAGACTGAGCACGCGGCTGGGCGCGGCCGAAAAACTCCTCGAAGAACGGATCGCCTTCGAAAGGCGATGTCACCTTGGCTGTCTGCGAGGCATAGACATTGACCACGGCCGGCGCGGTCTGCTTGACCAGAGGCGCGAACGACAATTGCACTTCCTCACGACCGAACGGCACGCGCTTGTCCGGGCCTGAAGTGGCATTCTCGCCTTCAACGCCATGCAGCAGGTCGGTCAGCACATCGGAGAGCCCCGGATCGGCGGGCTTGGCGGCGTCCTCGGCCAGAGCCTGCCGGACTGCCGGTGCGGCTGCGAACACCATGAAGGCGCAAAGCAGAACAAGGGACAGTCTTTTGGCGAGCATTCGCGAATCCTCCAAGGCGAGTTCGGGCGCATTGTCCCGACGAATGTGCAAAATGAAAGGCTAAGCCGCTGAAATCCGATTATTTTCGCGCCAATCAATAGTTTTGGGCACGGCCTGGCGCGCACAGAATATGAAAAAGGGGCCCGCAGGCCCCTTTAATTCAATCTGGAAAGACGAAGCCTTATGCGGCCGCGGCTTCGTCCGTGCCTTCCGCCTCAAGGCGGGCGCGGTCGCCGGCGCCCTTGGCGTCGGTGTCGCGGTCGACGAACTCGATGACGGCCATCGCGGCATTGTCGCCGTGACGGAAGCCTGCCTTCATGATGCGCAGATAGCCGCCGTTGCGGGTGGCGTAGCGCGGGGCGATGGTGTCGAACAGGCGCTTGACGACGCCTTCATTGCCGATCTGCGCGATCACCTGGCGGCGGGCGTGCAGGTCGCCGCGCTTGCCGAGCGTGACCAGCTTCTCGACGATCGGACGCAAGTCCTTCGCCTTCGGCAAGGTGGTGACGATCTGCTCGTGCTCGAGCAGCGACACCGCCAGGTTGGCGAACATCGACTTGCGGTGGCTTATGCTGCGGGCGAAGCGGCGGCCTTTGAAACCGTGGCGCATGGCTCTTTTCCTTCTTCAGTTGTTCAAGAGGCCACGGCCTCTGATGGTTTTCCGCATGACCGTCGGACCGAGCGGCTCACGCCGCCGATCCTTGGAGTTCATGCTCAATATTGGTCTTCGTAACGCTTGGCGAGGTCTTCGATGTTTTCCGGCGGCCAGTCCGGCACTTCCATACCGAGGTGCAGGCCCATAGCCGCCAGCACTTCCTTGATCTCGTTCAGTGACTTGCGGCCGAAGTTCGGGGTGCGCAGCATCTCGGCTTCGGTCTTCTGGATGAGATCGCCGATGTAGACGATGTTGTCGTTCTTCAGGCAGTTGGCCGAACGCACCGAAAGCTCGAGTTCGTCGACCTTCTTGAGCAGCGCCGGGTTGAAGGCGAGCTCGGTGACGGCTTCGGCGGCGACTTCCTTCTGCGGCTCGTCGAAGTTGACAAACAGGCCAAGCTGGTCCTGCAGGATGCGGGCGGCGAAAGCCACCGCGTCCTCACCCGAGATCGAGCCATCGGTCTCGATGGTCATGGTCAGCTTGTCATAGTCGAGAACCTGCCCCTCACGGGTGTTCTCGACCTTGTAGGAGACCTTCTTGACCGGCGAATAGAGGCTGTCGACCGGGATCAGGCCAATCGGCGCGTCCTCGGCGCGATTGCGCTCGGCCGGCACGTAGCCCTTGCCGGTGTCGACGGTGAATTCCATGCGGATTTCAGCGCCTTCGTCCAGCGTGCAGATGACGTGGTCGGGGTTGAGGATCTCGACGTCGCCAACCGTCTGGATGTCGCCGGCGAGAACCGCACCCGGTCCCTGCTTGCGCACGACCATGCGCTTGGGGCCGTCGCCTTCCATGCGAATGGCGATTTCCTTGATGTTCAAGACGATGTCGGTCACGTCCTCGCGCACGCCGGCGATGGACGAGAATTCATGCAGTACGCCGTCGATCTGCACGGCGGTGACAGCCGCACCGCGCAGCGAAGACAGAAGCACGCGGCGAAGCGCGTTGCCGAGGGTAAGGCCAAAGCCACGCTCGAGCGGTTCGGCGACCAGCGTGGTCAGCGTCTTCTTCTTCGACGAGAACTCGATCTTGTTCGGCTTGATCAGTTCCTGCCAATTTTTCTGGATCATGATGCTTTCCTTCCGTTGACCCGCCACCATCCAATCGTGGCGGGCGACCTGGAATACCGTGGAGGAACGCTTTCGTGAGCGTTCGCGCGGCGTTCAATAATGTTAGACGCGGCGCTTCTTGCGCGGGCGGCAGCCATTGTGCGGGATCGGCGTCACATCGCGGATCGAGGTGATGGTGAAGCCGGCCGCCTGCAGGGCGCGCAGCGCCGATTCACGACCCGAGCCCGGTCCGCAGACCTCGACTTCGAGCATGCGCATGCCGTGTTCCTGGGCCTTCTTGGCAACGTCCTCGGCAGCCATCTGGGCGGCGAACGGGGTCGACTTGCGCGAACCCTTGAAGCCCTGGGCACCGGCCGACGACCAGGCGATCGAATTGCCCTGCGCGTCAGTGATGGTGATCATCGTGTTGTTGAAGGTCGAATTGACGTGGGCAACGCCCGACGAAATGTTCTTGCGTTCGCGGCGGCGAACACGTGCGGCTTCCTTGGCCATGGTAGTCCTTTCAGTTGATCTCTACACCGCCGTAATGCCAGCGGCTCCACCTTACTAAGGGAGTAGGGGAATAGGGCAGTAAGGGAGTAGGGAAAAATGCGACCCGATCGACGGGCATTCCCTACTGCCTTACTCCCCTACTCCCTTATTCCCCTAAAAAATTACTTCTTCTTGCCGGCAATCGACTTGGCCGGGCCCTTGCGGGTACGTGCATTGGTATGGGTGCGCTGACCGCGAACCGGCAGCGAGCGGCGGTGACGCAGGCCGCGGTAGCAGCCGAGATCCATCAGACGCTTGATGTTCATCGACACTTCGCGACGCAGGTCGCCTTCGACCTGGTAATCGCGGTCGATGGTCTCGCGGATCTGCAGCACTTCCGCGTCGGTCAGCTGGTTGACGCGGCGCTCGGCCGGGATGCCGACCTTGTCGACGATCTCCTGGGCGAACTTCTTGCCAATGCCGTGAATGTACTGAAGCGCGATGACGACGCGCTTGTTGGTCGGAATGTTGACGCCGGCTATACGAGCCATGTTCTTCTCTTCTCCATGTGGACCGGACAACCTTCAACAAGGTAGATCCCGGCGCTGTTCAAATTTCCCCGCGTCCGGTGGAGGCCGGCCCTTGCGGGAGTTTCCAGTTCAAAGCGACTGCCTTGCCCTTGCGGACAAGCAAAGTGCGCACCTGATAGGAAGACGGGCCGCCATACCGCAGCGAACCGTCTCCGTCAAGCTTAATCTTTAAATTCCCTTACCGCGCCTTCGCGGCCGCTGCCAGCACGGTCTCGATCTCGGCGGTCACCGCGTCGATACTGGCCATGCCGTCCACAGTCTTGAGCTTGCCCTTGGCATAGTAGTAGCCGGTCAGCGGAGCGGTCTTCTTGTAGTACTCCCGCAGGCGCTCTTCGAACACAGCGGGATTGTCGTCCTTGCGCACCGGCTGGCCGGCGGCCTTGGCATCATCGGCGCGCTTGACGATCCGGCCGACCAGGGCCCTGTCATCGACGACGAGTTCGATAACCGTATCGAGACCAATGCCGCGCTCCGAGAGCATCGATTCAACCGCATCGGCCTGCACCAGCGTACGCGGGTAGCCGTCGAGGATGAATCCCTTGGCGCAGTCGGCCTGATCGATGCGTTCAGCGACGATGGCGTTGACGATGGCGTCGGACACCAGTTCTCCGGCATCCATCACCGCCTTGGCGCGCTTGCCGACCTCGGTACCCGCCTGGACGGCGGCACGCAGCATGTCACCCGTCGAGAGCTGGGGTATGCCGTGTTTTTCTACCAGTCTTTGTGCTTGTGTCCCCTTGCCCGCCCCCGGCGGCCCAAGCAAAATCAACCTCATCTGGCTTTCTTCCCCCCGCGCAGCTTCGACTTCTTGATCAGGCCTTCATACTGGTGCGCGATCAGGTGACCCTGAATCTGCGCAACCGTATCGAGCGTGACACTGACCACGATCAGAAGCGATGTGCCACCAAGGTAGAATGGTACGCCAGTCGCCGAGATCAGGAACTCCGGCAGCAGGCACACCAGCACCAGATAGATGGCGCCGACGACGGTGATGCGGGTGAGAACGTAATCGATGTAATCGGCGGTGCGCTCGCCCGGGCGATAGCCCGGGATGAAGCCCGAATGCTTCTTGAGCTGGTCGGCGGTGTCCTTCGGGTTGAAGACAATCGCAGTGTAGAAGAAGGCGAAGAACACGATCATCGCCGCGTAGAATGCCATGTAGAGCGGCTGGCCGTGGCCGAGTGAGGCCAGGATGGTGCTCGCCCAGGCCGGCATGTTGGTCGTCTGGGAGAAGCCGGCGACGGTGGCCGGCAGCAGGAGCAGCGACGACGCGAAGATCGGCGGAATGACGCCCGATGTGTTGAGCTTGAGCGGCAAATGCGAGGTATCGCCCTGGAACATGCGGTTGCCGACCTGGCGCTTCGGATACTGGATCAGCAGGCGGCGCTGGGCGCGCTCGAAAAAGACGATGAGCGCGATGACGACGATGGCCAGCACGATGATCGCCAGGATCAGGCCGGTCGACAGGGCGCCGGTGCGGCCGAGTTCCAGCGTGCCGGAAATGGCGTGCGGAAGACCAGCGACGATGCCGGAGAAGATGATCAGCGAGATGCCGTTACCGATGCCGCGCGCGGTGATCTGCTCGCCGAGCCACATCAGGAACATGGTGCCGCCGACCAACGTGACGACGGTGGAGATGCGGAAGAACATGCCGGGATCGCTGACGATGCCGTTGCCGTTCTCCAGCCCCACCGAAATGCCGTAGGCCTGCACCAGCGCCAGCAGCACGGTGCCGTAGCGCGTGTACTGGTTGATGACCTTGCGGCCCTGCTCGCCTTCCTTCTTCAGCGCTTCCAGCGAGGGAATGACCGATGTCATCAGCTGCATGATGATGGAGGCGGAGATGTAGGGCATGATGCCGAGCGCAAAGATCGCCATGCGCTGCACGGCACCGCCGGCGAACATGTTGAACATGCCGAGCACGCCCTTGCTCTGCGAGGAGAAGGCCTGGGCGAAGGCGTCGGGATTGATGCCGGGAAGCGGGATATAGGTGCCGAGGCGATAGACGAGCAACGCGCCGATGGTGAACCAGATGCGTTTTTTCAGGTCCTCCGCCTTGGCGAAGGCCGAGAAATTCAGATTCGAGGCTAGTTGTTCAGCAGCCGAAGCCATGCCTGATTCTCCGCTTGGTAACGCTTGATGGCCCGTGAGGTCAGGCGGTGCGTTTCACCGAAGCTCACGAGATAAGCTCCGGGCTGTAAACATGCAAGCGGCCGCGTTGACGCGGCCGCTAAATTGAGCAGATCAAAGCGCGATCGAAAGCAAAAACGGATGCCACTCTTGCCGACCGCGCTTCAAATTGCCGTTACTCGGCAGCTGCCTTTTCCGGCAGCTTGACCGACCCGCCGGCCTTTTCGATCTTCTCGATCGCGGCCTTGGAGGCGCCGGCAACGTCGAAGGCGAGCTTGGCCTTGAGTTCGCCATCGGACAGCACGCGCACGCCATCCTTGACGCGCCGGATGACGCCGGCGGCGACAAGCGCCTCGGCCGTCACGGTTGCCTTGGCGTCGAGCTTCTTGGCATCGACGGCTTCCTGGATGCGGGCCAGCGAGACGACAACGAAGCTCTTGGCGAAGATGTTGTTGAAGCCACGCTTCGGCAGGCGCCGGTAAAGCGGCATCTGGCCACCCTCGAAGCCGTTGACGGCAACGCCGGAGCGCGCCTTCTGGCCCTTGACGCCGCGCCCGGCGGTCTTGCCCGAACCGGAGCCGATGCCGCGGCCGAGACGCTTCTTGGAGTGCGTCGCGCCGTCCTTGTCACGCAGATCGTTGAGTTTCATCTTGCTTCTCCTGCGCTTTGGCTCAGCCCTCGTCCACAACTCGGACGAGATGCTGGACGGCGGCGATCATGCCGCGCACGGAGGGCGTATCTTCCAGCGTGCGCTGCTTGTGCATCTTGTTGAGGCCGAGGCCGACCAGCGTCGCGCGCTGTTCCTTCGGGCGGCGGATCGGCGAACCGATCTGCTCAACGGTGATGGTCTTGGTTGCTTTCTTGGCCATGGTCAAAATCCCTGGTCAGATCGACTATTCTTCAGCCGCAACGGCGGTGCCGCGGCGGGCCTGAAGGGTCGAATACTTGATGCCGCGCGCGGCAGCCACATCCTTGGGATGCATCTGGCTCTTCAGCGCGTCGAAGGTGGCGCGAACCATGTTGTAGGGGTTCGACGACCCCATCGACTTGGCGACCACGTCATGCATGCCGAGCGTCTCGAATACGGCGCGCATCGGGCCGCCGGCGATGATGCCGGTACCCTGCTTGGCGGCGCGCAGCAGAACGCGGCCCGCACCCCAGCGTCCTTCGACGTCGTGATGCAGCGTGCGGCCCGAGCGCAGCGGCACGAAGATCATGTCGCGCTTGGCCGATTCAGTCGCCTTGCGGATGGCTTCCGGCACTTCGCGCGCCTTGCCATGACCGAAGCCGACGCGGCCCTTCTGGTCGCCGACGACGACGAGCGCGGCGAAGCCGAAGCGGCGGCCACCCTTGACGACCTTGGCGACGCGATTGATGTGGACGAGCTTGTCCACCATGCCGTCATCGCGCTCTTCACGCTCGCGGCCGCGGCCGCCTTCCCTACGTTCCTGTGCCATATCCTGTTCCTTGTTCTTTTCCGGAAGCACGGGTTGCTGATTGCCGGCGCCACTTTGGGTCGCCGACGGTGAAAAATCAGAAGCTGAGACCGCCTTCGCGGGCAGCCTCGGCCAGCGCCTTGACGCGGCCGTGATAGATGTACGGGCCACGGTCGAAAACGACTTCCTTGATGCCGGCCTTGGTGGCGCGCTCGGCGATCAGCTTGCCGATTGCGGCGGCGGCGGCGGTATCGGCGCCGGTCTTGAGCGACCCCTTGAGGTCCTTCTCGAGCGTCGAGGCGGCAGCGATGGTGTGGCCCTTGGCGTCATCGATCACCTGAACGTAGATGTTCTTCGACGTGCGGTGCACCGAAAGACGCGGACGTTCGCCGGCAACTTTCTTGATCTGGCGACGGACGCGTTGCGCACGGCGCTGGATGGCTTCCTTGGTACCCATGATGTCTTCCTTGCCTTCAAAAAACGGGGGCCGTCATATGCGGTAGGCGAAGCGCCTCCCGCGACCGCTCCCCGCGGCGTTACACTTCCGTGGCTTGGTCCTGTCCGAAAAGTCCGCGACTTTTCCAAGCCAAGCCGATTACTTCTTCTTGCCTTCCTTGCGGACGATCTTCTCGCCAGCGTAACGGACGCCCTTGCCCTTGTAAGGCTCGGGACCGCGGTATTCGCGGATCTCCGCGGCAACCTGGCCCACCTGCTGCTTGTCGATGCCGGCCACGGTGATTTCGGTCGGCTTCGGCACGGTGATCGTGATGCCGGCCGGCGTCTCGTAGACGACATCATGGCTGAAGCCAAGAGCCAGCTGCAGGTTCTTACCCTGCAAAGCGGCGCGATAGCCGACGCCGGTGATCTCGAGCTTCTTCTCGAAGCCGTCCTTCACACCCTGCAGGATGTTGACGATCTGCGTGCGCGACATGCCCCACTTGGAGCGGGCGGTCTTGGTCTGGTCGCGCGGCTGGACAGCGATCTCGCTGCCTTCCATCTTGACCAGCACTTCGTCGTTCACCACGAACTTCAGCTCGCCCTTGGGGCCCTTCGCCGTCACGGTCTGGCCGTTGACGGTCGCGGTCACGCCCTGCGGCAGCGAAACGGGTTTCTTTCCAATACGAGACATTTTGTTGTCCTCGTCACTTCTCTTGTTTCAGGTCTCTGTCTTCGGAACGATCCGAAGACCGGATTCCAATTTGCGGTGAGCTGCCAGATCAGAAGATCTGGCAGAGGATCTCGCCGCCGACGTTCTGCTCGCGTGCTTCGTGGTCGGCCATCACGCCCTTCGGTGTCGAAAGGATGGCGATGCCGAGGCCGTTGGCGACGTGCGGGATCGACTTGGCCGAAACGTAAACGCGGCGGCCGGGCTTCGAAACGCGGGCGATTTCGCGCACGACCGGAGCACCGTCGAAATACTTCAGCTCGATTTCGATCTCGGACTTGCCGTTGTCGAAGTCGGTCTGGCTGTAATCGCGGATATAGCCTTCAGCCTTCAGCACGTCGAGGACGCGGGTGCGCAGACGCGAGGCCGGCGTCGAGACACTCGACTTCTTGCGGCCATAGGCGTTGCGGATGCGGGTCAGCATATCGCCGAGAGGATCGCTCAATGACATGTTATGTCCTCCTTACCAGCTCGACTTGACCAGGCCCGGAATCTGGCCGTTGTTGCCGAGATCCCGAAGCGCGATGCGCGATACTTTGAGCTTGCGATAATAGGCCCGCGGACGGCCGGTGACTTCGCAGCGGTTGCGGATGCGGATCTTGGCCGAGTTGCGCGGCAGGGCAGCAAGCTTCAGCTGAGCGCGGAAGCGCTCTTCCATCGGCTTGGACTGATCCATGATGATCGCCTTCAGCGCAGCGCGCTTGGGACCGTACTGGTCGGCAAGCTTGCGGCGCCTGTTGTTCTTCTCGACTGAGCTGGTCTTTGCCATTTCAGATTTTTCCTTTTCTCGCTGCCGTTACTGGCGGAAGGGGAAGTTGAAAGCCTTGAGCAAAGCCCTGGCTTCGTCGTCCGTCTTCGCAGTCGTACAAACGATGACGTCCATGCCCCAGATCTGATCAACCTTGTCGTAGTTGATCTCCGGGAACACGATGTGCTCCTTGATGCCCATGGCGTAGTTGCCACGGCCATCGAAGCTCTTGGGGTTCAGTCCGCGGAAGTCGCGGACGCGCGGCAGCGCGATGTTCACGAGGCGGTCGAGGAACTCGTACATACGTTCCTTGCGCAGCGTGACCTTGGCGCCGATCGGCATGTTCTCGCGGACCTTGAAGCCAGCGATCGAATTGCGGGCGCGGGTGACGACGGCCTTCTGGCCGGCGATCATCGCCAGATCTTCGGCCGCGACCGAAGGCTTCTTCGAATCTGCGGTCGCTTCGCCGACACCCATGTTCAGCACGATCTTGTCGAGGCGCGGAACCTGCATGTCGTTGTCGTAGCCGAACTGCTCCTGCAGCGCCTTGCGAATGGTCTCGTTGTAGACCTGCTTGAGGCGCGGCGTGTTGTTGGCAGTCGCCTGCTTGGTTTGAGCCTTAGCCATTGATGACTTCTCCCGAGCGCTTGGCGACGCGCACCTTCTTGCCGTCCTTCTGGAAGATGAAACCGACGCGGGTCGGCTTGCCATCCTTCGGGTCGGCCAGCGCGATGTTCGACAGCTGGATCGGCGCTTCCTTGGTAATGATCCCGCCCTCTTGGGACTGGGACTGCTTCTGGTGACGACGGATCATGTTGACGCCGCGCACCAACGCGGTGTCATCCTTCGGCTGAACCGAAAGGACTTCGCCCGAACGGCCCTTGTCCTTGCCGGCCAGCACGACGACCTTGTCGCCTTTTCTAATCTTTTGCATTGGTCCGGCTCCTTACAGCACTTCAGGCGCGAGCGAGATGATCTTCATGTGGTTCTTGGCGCGAAGTTCGCGCGGAACCGGTCCGAAGATACGCGTGCCGATCGGCTCTTTCTTGTTGTCGACGAGAACGGCCGCGTTCTTGTCGAAACGGATCACGCTGCCGTCCGGGCGGCGGATGTCCTTGGCCGTGCGAACCACGACCGCCTTCATCACATCGCCCTTCTTAACGCGGCCGCGCGGAATGGCTTCCTTGATCGACACCACGATGATGTCGCCCACGGAAGCGTATTTCCGCTTCGAGCCGCCCAGCACCTTGATGCACATGACACGACGCGCACCGGAATTATCCGCCACGTCGAGGTTTGTTTGCATCTGAATCATGACTGGCCGCCTTCTTCTTTTCTAACGGGACGGGCTCGAAGCCCCTCCCCGGTCTGTCCAAAATTCGTTTGTTTACGCCTGGTCCGAGGATACGACGATCCAGCGCTTATCCTTGGAAATCGGCTTCGATTCCTGGATGAACACCTGATCGCCGACCTTGTGGGCGTTGTTCTCGTCGTGCGCCTTGTACTTCTTGGTCATGCGCACGGTCTTCTTCATCACGGGATGCGTGAAGCGCCGTTCGACCTTGACGACAACCGTCTTCTCGTTCTTGTCGCTGACGACGGTGCCCTGCAGAATGCGCTTTGGCATGGTTTTCGTCCTTAAGCCTTCTTGGCCGCGGACTTTTCCGCAGCGATGGTCTTGATACGCGCAATGTCCTTGCGAACCTGCCTCACGCGCGCGGTCTTTTCGAGCTGGCCGGTGGCCTTCTGGAAGCGCAGGTTGAACTGCTCCTTCTTCAGGCTGGCCAGGTCGTCGGTCAGCTGGTCCTGGGTCTTGGTCCGGATGTCTTCGGCTTTCATGATCAGCCCGTCCTTATTCTGCGATGCGCTGTACGAAGCGCGTCCTGACCGAGAGCTTGGCCGCGCCGAGACGCAGCGCCTCACGGGCGGTTTCTTCATTGACGCCGTCGATCTCGAACATGATGCGGCCCGGCTTGACGCGCGCCGCCCAGTAGTCGACCGCGCCCTTGCCCTTGCCCATGCGGACTTCGGTCGGCTTCGACGTGACCGGCACGTCCGGGAAAATACGGATCCAGACGCGGCCAGCGCGCTTCATTTCGCGAGTGATCGCGCGGCGGGCCGCCTCGATCTCACGCGCGGTGACGCGGTTCGGCTCAAGCGCCTTCAGCCCGAAACCACCGAAATCCAGGTTGGTGCCGCCCTTTGCGGTACCATGGATACGGCCCTTGAACTGCTTGCGGAACTTTGTGCGCTTTGGCTGCAGCATCGTTCTAACTCCAAATTCCTAAATGTCTCAGGCGTTTTCGCGACGACGACCGCGTTCGCGATCACCACCACCGCCATGCGCGGCATCACCCTCGGTCGCACGACGCTCCGAAGCCATCGGATCGTGCTCGAGGATCTCGCCCTTGAATACCCAGACCTTGACGCCGCAAATGCCGTAGGCCGTATTCGCCTCGGCCGTGCCGTAGTCGACATCGGCGCGCAGCGTATGCAGCGGCACGCGACCTTCACGGTACCATTCCATGCGCGCGATCTCGGCGCCGCCAAGACGGCCGGCGCAGTTGATGCGGATGCCTTCGGCACCGAGGCGCATGGCCGACTGCACGGCACGCTTCATGGCGCGGCGGAACGCGATGCGGCGCTCGAGCTGCTGGGCGATCGACTGGGCGACTAGGGTCGCGTCGATTTCCGGCTTGCGCACTTCGACGATGTTGAGGTGCGTCTCGGACTTCGTCATCTCCATCAGCTTCTTGCGAAGCTTCTCGATGTCGGCGCCCTTCTTGCCAATGATCAGACCCGGGCGCGCGGCATGGATGGTGACGCGGCACTTCTTGTGCGGGCGCTCGATCACGACCTTGGAGATCGCGGCCTGCTTGAGTTCCTTCTCAAGATACTTGCGGATCTTGATGTCCTCATGCAGCAGCTTGCCGTACTCGCCGGTGTTCGCGAACCAGCGCGAATCCCAGGTGCGGTTGATGCCGAGGCGAAGACCGATCGGATTGACTTTCTGGCCCATTATGCGGCCTCCCCTTTTTCTTCGACTTCACGAACGACGATCGTGAGGTGCGAGAACGGCTTCTCGATACGGCTGGCGCGACCGCGGCCACGAGCGTGGAACCGCTTCATGACGATCGACTTGCCGACATAGGCTTCCGCCACGATCAGCGCATCGACGTCGAGGTCGTGGTTGTTTTCCGCGTTGGCGATTGCCGATTCCAGCGTCTTCTTGACCGTGCCGGAAATCCGCTTGGCCGAGAATTCGAGATCGGAAAGCGCTGTCGCGACCTTCTTGCCGCGGATCAGCGCGGCAACCAGGTTCAGCTTCTGCGGGCTGATACGGATCGTGCGCAACACGGCGCGCGCTTCGTTGTCAGCAAGCCTGCGCGGAGCTTTGGCCTTGCCCATGATTATTTCCTCTTCGCCTTCTTATCCGCGCCGTGACCGTAATAGGTCCGCGTCGGAGCGAATTCACCGAACTTGTGACCAACCATGTCCTCGTTCACCGCGACGGGAACGTGCTTCTGGCCGTTGTAGACACCGAAGGTGAAGCCGACGAACTGCGGCAGGATGGTGGAGCGACGGCTCCACATCTTGATCACCTCATTGCGACCACCTTCACGAACCTTATCCACCTTCTTGAGAAGGTAGCCGTCGATGAAGGGGCCTTTCCAAATAGAACGAGTCACTTGGCGTTACCTCTTCTTAGCTCTTGCGCTGATGGCGCGAGCGCAGGATGAACTTGTCGGTCGCCTTGTTGGACCGCGTCTTCTTGCCTTTGGTCGGCTTGCCCCACGGGCTGACCGGATGACGGCCACCGGAGGTGCGGCCTTCGCCGCCGCCGTGCGGATGGTCGACCGGGTTCATGGTCACGCCGCGATTGTGCGGACGCTTGCCACGCCAAACCGTGCGGCCGGCCTTGCCGTCGTTGATGTTGCCGTGGTCCGGATTGGACACGGCACCGACGGTGGCCATGCAGGAGCCGTGAACGACACGCTGCTCACCCGAGTTGAGGCGCAGGATCGCCATGCCCTGGTCACGGCCGACCAGCTGGCCGTAACCACCCGCGGAGCGGGCAACCTGGGCGCCCTTGCCCGGCTTCAGCTCGATGTTGTGGACGATGGTGCCAACCGGCATCGAGGCCAGCGGCATCGCGTTGCCCGGCTTCACGTCGACGGCTTCGCCCGCCACGATCTTGTCGCCGGGAGCCAGGCGCTGCGGAGCGATGATGTAGGACAGCTCACCATCATCATACTTGATCAGCGCGATGAAGGCGGTGCGGTTCGGATCGTATTCGATGCGCTCGACCGTGCCGACGACGTCGAACTTGCGGCGCTTGAAGTCGATGATGCGGTACGAACGCTTGTGACCGCCGCCGATGAAGCGGGCCGTGATGCGGCCGTAATTGTTGCGGCCGCCCGACTTGGTCAGGCCTTCGGTCAGGCCCTTGACGGGCTTGCCCTTGTAGAGGCCCGAGCGGTCGACGATGACCAGCTGGCGGGTGCTCGGCGTTATCGGGTTGAATTTCTTAAGTGCCATTGTCCTGTCCTCGCGGCCTTGCTCAGAGACCCGTCGCGACGTCGATCGACTGGCCGTCGGCCAGCGTCACGATCGCCTTCTTGACGTCGCTCTGGCGGCCGATCGTGCCGCGGAAGCGCTTGATCTTGCCCTTGCGGACAAGCGTGTTCACGGCCATCACCTTGACGCCGAACAGCGCTTCGACGGCGGCCTTGATTTCCGGCTTCGACGCCTTCTTGGCGACGTTGAAGACGACCTGGTTCTGCTCGGAGGCCATGGTCGACTTTTCGGTGATCGCCGGCGAGACGATCACGTCGTAGTGACGAAGGTCGGTCATTTAAAGCGCTCCTCGAGAGCCTCGACGGCGGCCTTCGAAAGGACCAGCGTGCCGCGGCGCAGAATGTCGTAGACGTTGATGCCCTGGATGGGCAGCACGTCGATGTTGGGGATGTTGGTGGCTGCCAGCTTGAAGTTCTTGTCAAGCTCGGCGCCGCCAATCACCAGGGCGTTGGTCAGGCCCAGCGTCGCGAAATTCGCGATCAGCGCCTTCGTCTTGGCCTCGGTCAGCTTCAGCTCGTCGACGATGATGATCGATGCGCTCTTGGCCTTGGCCGAGAGAGCATGCTTGAGGCCAAGCGCACGAACCTTCTTGGGCAGTTCATGCTCATGGCTGCGAACGACCGGGCCGTGGGCCTTGCCGCCGCCGCGGAACTGCGGAGCGCGTGCCGAGTGGTGACGGGCGCGGCCCGTACCCTTCTGCTTGTACATCTTGGCGCCGGTGCGCGCGATTTCGGCGCGACCCTTGGCCTTGTGCGTGCCCTGCTGCTTCTTGGCAAGCTGCCAGCGCACGACGCGCTGCAGGATGTCCTCGCGCGGATCAAGGCCGAAAATTCCGTCGGAAAGTTCCACCTTGCCGGCGTCTTTACCGCCGAGCGTTGTGATCTTGAGATCCATTATTCCGCTCCCTCTGTGGCCGGAGCCTCGTTCTTCGCAGCTGCCGCAACAGCGCGGATCGCGGCGGGCTTCGGCGCATTGGCCGGCAGCGCCACCTTGGCCGCGTCGCGGACCAGGATCCAGGCGCCCTTCGATCCGGGAACCGCACCGCGGATCAGGATCAGGCCGCGGTCGGCGTCGGTCGAGACGATCTCGACATTCTGCGTGGTGACCCTGGTGTCGCCCATGTGGCCAGCCATATGCTTGCCCTTGAACACCTTGCCCGGGTCCTGACGCTGGCCGGTCGAACCGTGTGTACGGTGCGATACCGAGTTACCGTGCGTCGCGCGACCACCACCCATGTGGTGACGCTTGATGACGCCCTGGAAACCCTTGCCGATCGTCGTGCCCGTCACATCGACCTTCTGGCCGGCGACAAAGTGCTCGACGGTGATCTCGGCGCCAACATCGATCATGTTGTCGGCGGAGACGCGGAACTCGGCGACCTTCGCCTTCGGCTCGACGGAAGCGGTCGCGAAATGGCCGCGCATCGCCTTCGACGTGTTCTTCACCTTGGCGAGGCCAACGCCGAGCTGAACGGCGGTGTAGCCATTCTTCTCCTGCGTGCGCTGTGCCACGACCTGGCAGTTCTCCATCTGGAGAACGGTGACGGGAACATGTTCCCCGGCATCATTATAGATGCGGGTCATTCCCACCTTCTTTGCAATCACACCTGAACGCATCGGTTCAATTCCTTTAGAGTTCCGGGCCAGGGACACCGCCCCTTACCGCGCTCTCATTCCCTTAGAGCTTGATCTCGACGTCGACGCCGGCGGCCAGATCGAGCTTCATCAAAGCATCGACGGTCTGCGGGGTCGGATCGACGATGTCGAGCAGACGCTTGTGCGTGCGCATCTCGAACTGCTCGCGGCTCTTCTTGTCGACGTGAGGCGACCGGTTGACCGTGAACTTTTCGATCCGCGTCGGCAGCGGAATGGGGCCGCGGACGTTTGCACCAGTGCGCTTGGCCGTCGACACGATTTCCTTCGTCGAGGCGTCGAGCACGCGGTGATCAAACGCCTTCAGGCGGATGCGGATATTCTGTCCGTTCATGCGTCACTTCCTTGTTCTGGCGCGGCGCGGGCAACTCCGGCGCCCGCGACAGATCGGTTTAAGTCCAAATTACTCTTTGATGGTGACGACGATGCCGGCACCGACGGTGCGGCCGCCTTCACGGATGGCGAAGCGCAGCTTCTCTTCCATGGCGATCGGCACGATCAGCTCGACATCGACCGTGATGTTGTCGCCAGGCATCACCG